>CAXNFS010000285.1:0-4263 GCA_964201235.1 Gemmataceae bacterium
GCCCCCGTTCTACTAGTGAGATTCTGGCCGACCATTGCAAAATTATGTGCTTGATGATGTTATTAGAAAAAGCTGAGAGGCAGTTTTAAGGGCCATTTAATTGGGCCTCATTCCATCGATTCGAGTGCATTACTTGCTGCTGAAGTAACAGGTATTCCATCTAAGGGCTCTTATAAAAAGTTGGCAGGTCAATTTTAACCTTTACCGCCAGTGTAAGTTAAGGTACTTTAGAAATAAGCTCTCACTTTCTTTAAGAGAATTTCAGGATTAGTTTAATGGATCCAGAATTGCCCACTCCCGGACCGATAAATTATAACGATTCAGAAGAAATTATCCGTCTTCTGAAAAGATTAGTCCCCTTTGCTCTGACAAAAATTGACAGGCTTTTAGTATCTAAGTTAGACCCAGAAGATATTGTTCAATCGGTTTTTCGCAACTTCTTTACAGCGTTGCAAAAAGGAAACTTCAAGCCTGCGAGTTGGGAGGAAATGTGGTACCTGCTTGCCAAAATGACCATTTGGAAATGCAATAGTAAGCGAGAGTTCTATTTAAGCCAGGCACGGGATGTGCGGATTGAAAAACCCTTTGACGATAAAGAAGTTTCGAGAAGAAACCCGATGATTTTGGATGAAAAATTAATACTTGAGGAGTCTCTTGACTTAGTAATGATCAAGCTTGAAGATCAAAACAGACAGAATGTGTTTTGTTTAATTCTGCAGGGGCATTCCCCTGCAGAAATTGCAGAGGAGTTAGGGGTTTCTAAAAGGACCGTTGAAAGATTGAAAAATGATATCCGCGAAATTCTTACTCTGGAAATTAATAAGGGGGGTTAAAGAAATAAATGTCACAATTATCAGATTCAGATAATCCAGTCAGGCCGCCTTTGGTCCTTCCCCAAGGCCGTGTTCGTGCGTTGCTAACTCTGTTGATGCTTGGAGTTGTCATTATTGAAAAAATGGCGGGTCTTTAGACAATTAATTACATGATGTTATGACTCAAGGAAACCTATAGTCAAGAACGGTATGTTAAGATTAACTTTTGCAAATCATGCCAACTCTAATTGGAAAACCAAGCAATAGAAATAATTACGGGCATAACAAATATTGATTCTGTTTGAAGTCAAAACTAGAGTTTTACTCCAACTTCCATCCATCCACTTTAAGGCTAGCATATTCCTTATCGCCATACTTGATTAGTATCTTGCCGGGGAGTTCCCTTCCAGAGGAATCCTTTTTGTAGTCTGAGAAGTGGATTTCGCAGGGGTCGTCTTCACGATCGGTGGAAACCTCATAACCCAAAAGTTTGGAATCAGCAGGATTAAAGTACCACTTGGTATTAACGCCAGCCAGATTGGTTCGTAACACTTCTGCATCAATGCGCTGTGCTGCAAAGTTAGGTTTAAGAGTGTTTTCCGAGGGGGTATAGTAAGGCTCGATTCCGCCATGCGAGAAATCGCCTACAAACCCTTTTTCGCCATAAGCTAATAACTGTCTTAGTTGGAAGAAAGCGACTAAAAGTCCACCACTTCCGGGTGGATCTTTAAGCACCTTTCCTGTTTGTTCCACAGCCAAAGGCTCAACGGAAAAATCAATGCCATCGAAAATGCCCTGAACGAGATCATTCTTGGCGTCCTTTGCACCCTTTGCAAGAATGCGCAAAACAACAACGGCCTGTCTCCCTTTGTCACCTATCTTGCCTGTGGTTTGCACCTGCCAGTTGCCCGAGAGGGAAGAGAAGTCGCCATTCTTCTTGAAGTTATTAAGGAGCCTTTCTTTTTCGAGTTTGTTGAAATAATAGTTTGCATAACCAGGCTTGGCTTCATAAAGCTTTGCTGCTGGTCCGGTCGGAAGTTTTGGCCCTGGGGCCTTTGGTGGAATCTGCCCTTTGGGAAGTGGCATAGGCATAGGTTTGGGTTCAACAGGCACAGGGGGTGCTCCATTGGGGTTTCCGATCTCGGTTTTTTCTGATCCCATCAGCCTAACCAAAACTTCTTTTCTTTCTGAAGATCCATTTTCTAACTCACGCTTGTAAGTCAAAGGCAATCTCCAGCCTTTCGGGTACAAGCCAAGTACATTTTTAAATTGGTTCACACTCGTCATCGGTCTGCCTGCAAAATAAAGAAGCTGATCGTCAATCTTAATTCCCCTACGGGAAGCATCGGAATCAATCATGCCACTCACTGATACTTTTCCGAGTGCGGATTCTTCGAAACCACTAGCAACCACTGCGCCCAAGGAGGCATGATCGACAAAGTGCCCAGCACGCAAATGACCCATGAAGTTTTTAATTTGATTGATGGAGATGGCGTAACCTACACCAGAATTGATGCGCGATCTTTTATCGAAAGAACCCCTACCATTGATGCCAATCAACTCCGCATTCATGTTGAAAAGCGGGCCACCCGAATTACCGGGGTTGATGGAAGTATCGATCTGGATGCAATCGGTGTATTCGAACATTCCTTTTTCTGGATATTGGTAGCGATGCGTGCCACTCACCAAACCGAAAGTTACGGTGGGGGAAAAGTCGGTAGCCAGCATGAAAGGGTTACCCATTGCGATGGAGAAATCACCTACTTGAACTTTGTCGCTGTTGGCAAGTTTTGCAAAAGGGAAAGGTTTGTTTGGTTCCTTGGGAAGAAGTTTGATGAGGGCAACATCGCCAACTTTATCGAGCCCGACAAGAACAGCATCATAAAGGATGCCATCTTGAAGGCCGCATTTAAGAGCAGGGCTTTGGCCAGCAACCACATGAAAGTTGGTAAGTGCAAAACCATCAGCACTAATGAGAACGCCTGAACCGCCCCCCGTAACCACTGCGACCACTGCAGGTGCCACCTTTTTAATGACATCCATGCGGGAGGATTCAAACTGTTTTAATTTGGGATCGAGGTCTGCAGCAAAGCAAAGATTAATGTTTAGTAAAGCAGTAAGCATGGCCCAAAAAATACGGGTTCTCATGTTCAAAGATCCTTTCATTACTTATTAATTTGGGCGTTCGCTAGGTCGAGGTGTTTGCCAAATTCCAAGGGGTTGGAAGAGCGCACAACAATGCGAAGCCTTTGTACATCCTTGATGCTAAGATTGATTGCGTTATCGCGTTTTTTATCTTTGCGCGTTAACTCTAACTTTACAAGTTGTTTGCCATCCCCTTCGATTTCGAGGATTACTGATCCTTCAATCCCGCCTACAAGATCATCAAAACCAGCGATAGCTTTGAATTCGCGGTATTCACCCTTAAGGTCGAACTCGAGATCGGTGGTTGCAAGCATTGCTAAACCCTTGGCATAAGTTATTCCGTTGATGCGAAGTGGCCCGCCATCAAGGTTGGTATCTTTTCTGAATGCGGAAAGTCGTTCTTCATCCTGCGATAAAAGTATTTTGCTGGGCTCGATGTCGGAGAGGTAGGCGAGTTTGCCCTTGCTAAAATCAAGCTTGTGAATGGAAGCTAAAGGCAGGGCTAAATCCAAGCCCGCAGAGGTCTTGATTATAAGGTTCTCTTTGTCGAGAGTGATCTTTGCAGCCAGAAACTCGGACTTTGATTTATCGATGACCTTGCAAAGAACAGGTAAAGCCTCTGCATCGAGGGCACGCAAAAAGACTAGCCCATGAAGGTTGGCCTGAGGCACTGGGATCGGTTTGGTGGAACCCACGGTGCTGAACTCCATGGTTTTACCATCATCGCTTCCTTTGCCCAATGTGCCTTCAAGAAGGTTTAGAATTCCTTCGGGGTTGTCTGCATCTTTCTTGAGAATCGCAACGACATCTCGCTTGCGCTTTTTGCTGATTCTTTCATTCCAAGTCGCCCGATCGGAAGCAACCTGCGCTTTAAAAAGCACCCATGAAATCTTGTTGGTGGGTACGGTAAGTTTTTCTCCGCCAGGCAAACTTAGCTCTATTGCATCGCCTTTGATTGCGCAAGTGTTAGCGACAATCTGCGAGCCATCTGAAAGCTCGACAAGTGAAAATGGAGTCGGCGGATGAATTGCGGTAGGCTCGAGAGTAACCTGCATCATTTCCAAAAGTGGGATTTTGCGAACTGCGCCCGAAGCATCAAGCACGATTTCCGTGTCAGTGAAGGAGGTGATTTTACCCTGAATGGTTTCACCCTTGAGCGTTTTAAATTCAGCAGCATCAACGACAAAGGGTTGAGTCGTAAAGACTATCAACCCAATGCTGAAAACCAGAGTAAGAATAGTGGAAGGTTTGTTCATCACGGTGCGGGATTCGCATCTCCCAATCGTTTGAAATAAATTTCGACAGC
>CAXNFS010000286.1:0-4262 GCA_964201235.1 Gemmataceae bacterium
AGTTCATCGAGGTTGAACTTTTCCTTGTCTGAAACTGCAAACCTTACGGTTTCAGTATTACGGTTGGTAACGATCGATTCTTTAACCACCCAAGGAATTGTCACAAGTGCGGACCGCACTTTAGTTGGGCAACTCATTCACGACATACCCCGTACTTCCACCGTGTATCGCTGCAAACTTGCATCTGCAGTATCTTCACTAATAGGCGAAAGCATTTCCCCACAACCTGCAAGCAGCAGTATGGGTGCAACGATTCGCATTACATATCGCTTAAACATACACATCTCCTTTCCTTGAAAATAAACCTATTCTCATTATAGCTGTAATCAAAGATATAAACAAATCTTTAACGGCCGCCAGGTGGAACATACTTTTCCAACCAGGTGAACACCTCTTTATACCAGAATTGACTGTTCTTTGGTTTCAAAACCCAATGCCCCTCATCGGGGAAATTCACAAACCTCGAAGGAACTCCCTGCCTTTGAAGAGCGGTGAAAATCTGGGTGCCCTCACTGATGGGCACGCGGAAATCCAGATCATTGTGAATGATCAACATCGGAGTTTTAAACTTGGCAAGATTCTCTGCAAAACGATGGGGCGAAAACTTTTCATAACTTTCTCTGCCTCCTTTGCCCCAAGGTGGACCACCATGTTCCCATTCATCAAACCAGATTTCTTCGGTGGTCGTGTACATACTTTCAAAATTATAAACACCACAATGACTGATCAAACATTTGAACCGGCCTGTTTTTACAGAGAACCAATTCATCATGTAACCACCAAACGAAGCACCCGCACTGCCTATGCGATCTTTATCGACATAAGGAAGTTTTTCGACATAATCAGCGGCTTTCATAAGGTCTTCGTAACATTTGCCACCCCAGTCACCGGAAATCTCATCGACATACTTCTGGCCAAAACCTGTGCTGCCCCGTGGGTTGGGCAATGCGACAACATAACCCCGGGCTGCCCAGGCTTGTGGGTTCCAACGATAACTCCAACCATCTTCCCAAGCACCTTGAGGACCACCATGAACCAGAAAAGCAACAGGCCATTTCTTCGATGGATCAAAACCCGGGGGTTTTAAAATCCACATCTGAGTTGGAGTATCTCCCGCACCCGGCAGTGTGACACTTTCTGGCTTGGGGAGTTCGAGTTCGGTTAAAAGGGTTTCATTAACCTTGCTGATGTTAATCGGATTGGACAGCCTCAAATCAGCGTTGCCTGCAAAAACCTCGGGCGGACTCGCCATGCTTGCATTAAGAAAGGCAATCTTTGCCCCATCGGCGCTTGCACTAATACCAGAGTTATAGCCAGACATTTGGTTTTTGATCAGGGATGCAGCTTTAACATCTTCAAGAGGCAAGATTTGAAACAATGCGACTTTGCCAAGATGATCAGCAGTGAAAAGGATTTTATCTTTACCTGCCCAAGTAAAATCATTGACAGAGATATCAGTTTTCAAAGCCCCTGTGAAAGAAACAGGCTTACCTTTGAAGGTGCCTTCCTTATTAGTTTCAACGATCATGATTTCCCATTTATCAGCTTCGAACCCTGGTCGTTTTTGGGCCCTATAAGCTAGATAATTACCATCCGGGGAAAACATCGGTGCGCTATCTGCTGCGAGGTTATCTTTAGTCAGATTTTCCCACTTATCCGAAGTATTGCTGATGGATACCCTACAGAGATCCATGTTGGTGCTCCACGCTTCATCCTTTTCAGGCACTGCGCTAAACACAAGGTGCTTACCATCGGGGGAAAAAGTAAAATCATCACCCGAAGAAAAAGTGGAAGAAGTTGGGAAAGCATCGCGATCACCAGGCGTCACATCCTGGGGTTCTGCAAAACCCTCTGCGCCATTGGCATCAAAAGGCAGTACAAAAAGGTGCTGGCGTTTATCTTCAACATAGCTATCCCAATGGCGGTAGAAAAGCTTGGTAAAGACTTTTGCCTTGATGGGGCTGGCTTTGATCTCATCCATTTTTTTCTTGTTGGCAGCATCCGACTCTTTGAACGGGAGCTTGGCAAATTCGGGATAGACAGCGGATACGAATGCGATATTTTTGCCATCGCCGCTCCAAATTGCTCCCGAGGCTTCGGTTGCAAGGTTGGTGATCTGCCTAGCTTCGCCGCCCCTAATGTCGATGGTCCAAAGTTGGGTTTCGCCTGAGCGCGAGGATTCAAATAGGATGCGTTTGCCATCGGGGCTCCAGCGGGGGTGCCTATCTTTTTTATCGGTAGAGGTAAGTCTTTTAGGAGGGTTTTTTCCTGCAACATCAGCCAGCCAAAGGTTGGAAGAGGATTTATTCGCATCGAGATCCACTTTGGTGACAACATAGGCGATCCAAAAGCCATCTGGGCTGATTTGCGCATCGGAAACCCGGAGGAATTTAAATAGATCATCTACCTGCATGGGTCGTGCAGCGGTTGCGACCGTTGCGGTCATGCCAAGGATTGTAATTAATCCAAGAAGGGTAAAAAAGAATCGATCCATGATCAAGTTTCCTTGTTAAAAGAAGTAACATGGGGGCAGTCTACCAAAACTGCCTAAACAAACTCCATGAAAAATAAAGAGTTTTTAGTTAGATATGTGCCCAAGTGCGGTTATGAAAGCATATATTTATAGAAGAGAGTACCGAGTGTTTGAAAAGAGAAAAATTCTCAAGGTAAAAAATGTCACATGCCAGCCAGTTCATAATCGCCCGACCTAGTCTGCAAGATCCAACCTTTCAGCAAACGGTTATATTGCTTTTGCAACATGACCAATCCGGTGCATTTGGCTTGGTAGTAAACAGGCCCCTTCCTCCACAGGCTTGGACTCTGCCCTTCCCTCTGTATCTTGGTGGACCATGTAAATCTGAAGGTTTACTCATGCTGCATGGTCATCAGGAATGGATGGACATGCAAACGCAGCAAGAAAAACAAATTGTGCCGGGGATTTTTATTGGCGACGAAGAATGCGTCAAGCAGGCAACGCAGCAGCATGCCGAGGAAGCTACTGGACGATTTTTAATGATGACCGGATATGCGGGATGGGGGCCAGGTCAGCTAGAAAATGAAATCAGCCAGGGAGCTTGGGCGCTCGTAAAAGCAACAAGCGAGAATCTATTTGAAATCAGTGCCCAAGATAAATGGGCCTCGCTATTGCCTTCCATCCTACCCCAACCCAGCGATAACTAAGAAAGTTACCCACATTTTCTTTCAGAGCCGGAAGCGCTAGCGACGGATTTTACTTCCGACTCTAAACGGTATTCCTTTGCCTCATAAGCCTGAAGCGCAAGCGAAGGAATTATGTGTGAATAATAAACAGGTATTTGAAGAACCTTCGCTTGCGCTTCTGGCTTGTAAAGATATGCAATAAAAGTTTGTGTGCGCCTGCGCAAGGATGCAAAACCGTCGCTGACGCTTCCGGCTCTGAAAGATATTTACGCAACCCCGCTCATTACAAAATAGTTGTCTTCAACCTTAAAGATAACATCAAGAGATATCTTTTTTATCAAGCCTGCCTTCGGCTTCCAACTTACGAAACTTCTTGATAGTTCGGAAAATGCCCTCTGAAAGAGGAGTCTTGGGCAAAGGCCCGATTTCCTTTTGTAGCGCATCATCTGATAAATTATACGCAATCTGAATCTGCCTATCACCGAAAGTAATCAACTTCGAGGCTTCAGGTTCAAGCTTTTCAAACACCTGATGAAGTGTTTGCAGATCGACTACATCACCCCGCAGGTTGTAGCTTTTAGCGCCTTCAAAAGAAACATCCAAGCTATGGGCAAAAACCCGGGCAACATCAGCCACATATTGCAAATCTTGAAAACCACCGTAAGTGATGTGATAGGGTTTGTGCAAAGCCATGCATTTCATCGCCTTGGTGGGTTCGCTGGTCATGCCAACATCGCGCCCCACGCCATACACTGTCCAAGGTCGTAAGCCGATGCTGGTCATGCCATGATCTAAGAAATAGACCTTGGCATTACCTTCATTGCAGATTTCCTAACAAAAAAGCTGTCCCAATCCTGGCCTAAACGCAGAATTAAAAATGCGGGAGCAGCACCAAAACTAATCGCATCACACAAACTGTCAAGTTGACCACCAAAATCGCTAGTCACTTTTACCAATCTAGCTATCATCCCATCGAATACATCAAAAATCATAGCAAGAAATATCATGCCAGCGGACCAACGCAGTAAAACCGCTGCTGAGTGATCATCCTGAACAGAAAGATCTATTTTTGCAGCTATAACGATAGCAGCAAAACCGCATAT
>CAXNFS010000287.1:0-4237 GCA_964201235.1 Gemmataceae bacterium
GCCCAAGATCCGAGCGAAGGATGCGTTATGGTCGATGTCATGAAATAACTGGTGTGCGCCAGATAGGTACCACGATCATGAATACCCTGCGTGGAAGTCATCGATCGCACTAAAGAAACATGGTGCATTTGTTTCGCCAAGTTGGGGAACCACTCTGAAATCTGAATACCATCCGCACTTGTCTTGATGGCTTTGACGCCCCCCATTTCGGGCTTACCTGGCTTTGGATCAAAGGTGTCAATGTGCGAAATTCCTCCGCGCATATAGAGGAAGATCACGCTCTTCGCCTTGCCACCAACTTTATTTTCTGCGGCATGAGTAGTGCCAAATGAAGGCAGCAAACTGACGCCAAAAACAGCTTTGGCAAAACTTTCTACAAAGGTGCGTCGATTGATGTCTGTGAGTATTGATTTCATATGTCCGCCCGTTTCTGTAAAGATTAAATCATGTGTTGGTAGCAATCATCTCACTAATAAAAAAGAAACTCAGGGGAATTCAAAAGAGCCCAGATAAGGTCTTGCTCTGGTGTCGGGCTGGCCTTCATGATCGCTGTAATCTCAGCGAGCTCAGCATCCTTTGCCGAGCGAATGAGAATCGCCTGGTAAATTAGCTGAATGGATTGCTGCCCCTGCAACTTGCTCGCAGCGAACTGCTTGCGCAGATACGAATCTTCCGCAAGTACACGGGTTGTTAAATCACCATTCATCAGTGCAAGCGAGTGAGTGGAATTCGGGTCACGATTAAAGGCATCAATCTCACGACGGTCGGATTGCCCGAACTGTCGCAAGAAATGCCCTAGTGGTAATGGTAGGGGAGTTTCTGAAGCACGAATGAAATTTGTGGGAAGTGATTTCCAACGTGGGTCGGTCTCTGTTGTAATCAGTTCGCCCTCGGACTCTGCTGCCATCGCCCGGTTCGCCTCTGCATGCGCAGCAGTCAATCTTTTCACTTCCTTTTCATCACCACGATTCTTGGCGGCTGCCAACGCTTTCTGCTGCTCCATCCGAAGCAGACCGGCCTCGCGTTTCCTTGTATGCTCGGCTTGATCAATGCGAGCTTGCGCAATGATTTCATCCGCAGTCATCAAGGTTAGCTTACGCAGATAGCTTGGATCAAGTGGGCCACCGTCGCGAGATATAAACTTGCGTTTATCAATATCCTTCACAAGAAGGGCGAGATAGGAATCCCAAATCTGCTCTGCTGACAGTCGCCTTAATTGTGGCCCTAAAAGTGCAGAAGCAACCCCAGGTTCTGGATTCTCTCTTACCGCATTACTTTGATACAACCGTGTATTTAGCAACACCGCTATAAAGGCACGCTCATCGAAGCGCAGCCGAATCATCGTCTGTGTAAGAAAATCCATTAACTCTGCGTGCTCAGGATTAGGCAACGCAGAAAAACTATCCACGGGTTCGATCAGCCCTACGCCCATGACTCGCTTCCAAAGGCGATTTGCAATATTTTTCGCAAAACGCGGATTGCGTGGCGAAGTCATCCAGTCTGCCAATGCCTTGCGCCTATCATCTCCACTGATAATAGCTTCGTCTGCAAAAAGTGTGCGAGGTTCCACCAACTTTCCACGGAGCGAAATATCATAGGCATAGGCCTCGGGAAACTTCAGTTGCATATTCGTGTCTACGGTCAATCGCTTCAAAGGGGCAATCGTTCCGCTGACGCTCTGCCCAAAAGCCTCATCTTTTGGCAAAGCTGCCATCTTCGCCTTGATCTCAGGATACTGCTTTACATTGTCAGGCGAATACCCACCGGGGCTGCCAAGATTACTCACCCCATAGGTAAACGCAACCATCTGATAGAAATCCTTCTGCGTGATTGGCTCTAATGGATGATCATGGCATTGCGCGCACTCCATTCGGGTGCCTAAGAATACGCGAGTCATGTTCGACATATGATCAAGAGGCATACCAAGATCGCGCACATAAAAACCGACTGCGCCGTTTTCCCACAGATAACCTTTTGCAGTCACCAACTTTCGAACAAATTCATCAAAAGCCATGCCCGAGCGGATGGCATCCTTCACCCAAGTATCATAAAGCCTGGCGGGTTGACCTTGGGCGATCTTCGAATTGATACGCAAAAGATCAGCCTTCCAATTATACATGTGACTGACATAGCCTTCGGTCAAGAGCAGTTCATCGATCAACTTCGAGCGTTTGTTACCATCCCGACTTTCAAGGAAACGAGTGCTCTCTTCTAGGCTCGGTATGCGCCCAATGACATCGAGATAAACCCGGCGTAGAAAAGTCTCATCACTCGCAGGCGCATTTAGCTTGGTGCCCTTCTCCACATGAAATTGATCGATCCGCTTCTGCACTTCCAAACTCAATTGCTTAACATCTTTGGGTGAAAGCACAACATCATCCGCAGGCAATGCAGCACCTCGATGATCAAACTTCACCCATGAATCCAACTTCGCACCATCAGTAATCCATCGCCTTAACATCGATCGCTCTGCATCGTTTAAAGGCTGTGCCCCGCCCTTAATCGGAGGCATCACATCCTTATCGGTATGAGGCAGCGACACACGCTTCATTAACTCGCTTTCGTCTGGCTTGCCTGCAACGATCACATCGCCAACAAGGATTCCCTTTGCTGAATCAAGACGCAGGCCACTCTTTGGCTTCTCCTGCTTTTCGCTATGGCATCCAAAACAATGGTGATAAAAGATCGGCAGAATATCTTGCTCGAAGCGCAGCGAATCTGCAGCCCCAGCCTGTCCAACACTAGATACCATTGCAACGCAGATGCCCAGCAATGCCGACAATGAAGGCTTCGAATTTATGCAAAAATTATTCATTAATTGAGTTCCTGACTTGATGTTTAGCATGAAACCAGAAGACATCGTAATGGCTGGAAGTATGATTTGGAAATGAAAACCTTTTATTGAAATACACCCAACCTCTTGCAGATTAACTAAAATAAAGCTTATTACTAAGCGAGGATTTCTGAAATCACCCTACATTCGCCATCGATTTGAGTAAGGCGCTGTTGTAATCCCTGAAAATAGCCCATACACGACATTTTACCTTGCAGAAATCCAAGCTTGAACTTGCAATCTATGCAATTCAATCAGATAATAGCAACAGATTTGTTTTTGTTATTCATGCCGGGTTTATTTTTTACACCTGCACCATCATTCCATAAGAGATTCTAATGTTAAAACCCCTCAATCGACGAACTTTCCTTCGGGCAGCAGGTATGACCATGGCTTTGCCCATGCTCGATGCAATGGAAGCAAAGCTTGGCGCTGCAGAAAAAGCAAAAGCTATCCCCCGTAGAATGGTTGCAATCCAAACGAACATGGGTATCCTGCCCCAATTCTTCTTCCCAGAAAAAGCGGGCAAAGATTACGAGCTATCACCCTACTTGCAAAGGTTGGGCGCCCATCGCAAAGAAATGTCCATCTTCTCCGGCGTAAGCCTTCCTGGAGTTACAGGCTCGCACGCTGCTGAAAAATGTTTCCTTACCGGAACCCCACATCCTGAACGAGGCGGCTTCCGTAACTGGATCTCACTCGACCAATTCGCTGCAGAGCAAATGGGTAACCAAACCCGCTACCCTTCCCTCGTATTGGCTATGAGCAACGAAGGGGCAACCCTAAGTTACACACGCAGTGGCGCCCCAATTCCCGCAGAGAGAAGCCCGAAGAAGGTTTTTCAAACTTTGTTCCTGCAAGGCAAGAAGGAAGAAGTAGCTGCCAACATTGAAGCCATCAAGCAAGGTCGCAGTATGCTCGACTTCGTAGGCGATCAGTCGAAAAGATTGAACCGCTCGCTTTCGAAAACTGATCAGGCACGCATGGATCAGTATCTCTCTTCCGTACGAGAACTTGAAAAAAGATTGCAAAGCTCGGAAGAATGGGAATACAAACCCAAGCCCAAAGTTACCGCTCTGCCTCCAGAAGACATCGAAGATTCACGCGAGTTTGTCAAGAAAACTAAACTCATGTTTGATGTCATGAAGCTTGCACTCGAAACCGATTCCTCCCGTATCATTTCATTGTTCATCGATACCACCGTGATCCATAACATTACCCATCATGGCAACCGACCAGAAATGATTGCGGAACTGCGCTCTAAAGAAGAAGGCCAGTTCGATGTACTTAATGGCTTCCTCAATGGCTTGAGCGAAGCTAAGGAAGAAGGGCAATCGCTGTTGCAACGCACTATGGTTCTTTATGGCACTTGCATGGGCAGCGCCAACTCGCATTCCAATGTTA
>CAXNFS010000288.1:0-4236 GCA_964201235.1 Gemmataceae bacterium
ATAAAGATGGCAGGGTTAGCGGCGCACATAACAGCGTCAACGATTTAAGCCATCAAATTATTGAAGAGTTCATGCTGACCGCAAATGAAGCTATAGCAGAACATCTTCACAGCCTTGGGGTTAAGTTTTTACGCAGAATCCACCCAGACCCTGAACCCACCAAGCAAAAAGCTTTTGCTGCATTCGTCCGTACTCTGGGTTACCAGATCGATAACCCCGAAGATCGTTTCACCTTGCAGCGTATTTTGTCGGAATCTTCTTCCAAACCCGAGAAGCATGCTGTTCATTACGCAATGCTTCGCAGCCTAAAACAAGCTGTTTATAGCGAAAAAGAAGAAGGACATTACGCACTCGCAAGCACTTGCTACTGCCATTTCACCTCGCCGATTCGCCGTTATCCCGATCTGACAATTCATCGACAATTAACCCGATGGAAGCGCACAGGAAAAGCTTCCTACGATGAAACCGAACTGATGTTTTTAGGTGAACATTGCAGCGGTATGGAACGACGGGCTGCACTTGCAGAAAGAGATCTTGTTAAAGTTAAATTACTCGAGTTCATGTCAAAGCAACTTGGCGAACACAAGATGGCCATCATCACAGGCGTAGCTGAGTATGGATTCTTTGCCCAGATTGTTGATCTTCCCGTTGAAGGCATGGTTCACATCACCACGCTTAACGATGATAATTACCTCTTCGATGCAGAGAGCCATTCTCTTACAGGGTTAAAGTTTAAAAGGCGCTATAGGTTGGGTGACAAAGTTGAAGTGGAAATCTCCAAGGTAGATATAGTAAAAAAACAGATGGATCTTCGCCCTGTTATAGCGATGGAAGAGCAAAAAAAGAAACCTAATCGGAAGTAAAGTGTGCAATGCCTTTTCCTGACTACCCATGCCCCAAATGCAATTCATGGATAGATCCGCCTGCGGGTACTGTAAAAGGGCAGAAGTTTATTTGCCCCCGTTGCGAAGATACCATCATTTGGCAAGGCCCAGATATTGCTGCAGATGCACCTATAACGGCTTATAGTTACATTCAGAAGGATCTGCCCAAAAACAAATCGCGCACCGCACTAGCTGTGGTGCTGGTGATGGCAGCAATGGCGATCATGGCGCTGGTGTTTGCGCTTTCGACGCAAAAAGATCGAAGAAACAGAGACCTCGCAAAGGCCAATACCGATCCCAGACAATCTTACCTTCAATGGTTTGCAGGCGACTCCAGCCTTATCGCAGTTCTTGATTTACAAAAACTAAAAGCATCCAAAGAACTTACTGAGATATTGAACCTTGATGCTCTCTTGAAAAAAGATTCTACAATCAGGAAAGCACTCGGGCATGAATCTGAAGAAATTAAACTGCTCGCACTTACCATGCCTGCAGATAGGCCACTGGCTTCTGCTTTGTTTCTTCAATCACTCAAGCCCATCAACATGGAAAAAGTGAACAGTAGACTTCAAGCCACCCCTTCGGGTTACAGGATTGGAAGAGAAACTCTGCGATATCAGATTGATCTTTTCCCAATGCAGCCAAGCTATTCGAAAATCGATGACAACACGATGGCGTACACCATGCTTCCCGAAAGGTTTGAAGCAATTTCTGGGTTTCAGCGGGCGGGCTTGAATCATTTAAGTGGCAAACTTCGGCCTTTGATCGCGGAAAGAATCCCTATCAATGCACCCATCTGGGTTGCAGCACAGGCGGGCAAATGGGATTTCAGTTCCCTAAAATTGTTTTTCCCAGCATTACCTGAAATCAACAAACAAGATTTTATGGACGATATCGATGCAATTGCAGTATGGCTTGAATCAGGAGTTGAACCAGTGCTCCGATGCGAAATCATGGGAACCTCTGCAGATGCGATCAAAAAGTTAGAAAAGCGTTTGGAAAGTATTCCCCTTTTAGTTCAAAATGGTATTAAAAGTGCCAGCAGAGACAACTGGCTTACTCTGCAAGTCGTTATCAGTAAGGAACTTGCGAACAATATTAAAAAGATTATAAATCCATGAGAAAACGGTTAGTTTGCCTATTCTTGGCCGTCTTTCTTTTGCTGGGATTTTTTCGCACAATCTATTTGCTGCACCTGCCTTATTGCACCTTGATGTGCCTATAATAAAGCAGTCTCGTACGGAGGAAAGAGTGCAGGAAGAATTCCAAAAAATATATGCCGCTCACGGCAGGGCGGTTTGGGCAGTTGCTTACGCAAGAAGCATGAATGCGGAAACTGCTAACGATATCCTCCAAGAATCGTTTCTACGCCTTTGGCGTGAAATGCTTAAAGGGTTGATCGTTAGGCAGATGAGGGCTTGGCTGATCCGAGTTGCAAGAAATCTTTCAGAAGATGTTGCAAGGGGTTCTTTTCAGCGCAACGGGACATTTGGCCCCGAGATTTTTGAAACGCTTGGTTCAAAAGCTGAATCTCCCGATCTGCGTATGGAAACGCTGGAACTGCACCAACAACTTCGGGAAGGTTTGCAAGAGATTGCAGCCCAAGACCGAGAGATTCTGACAATGCGGTATGCCCTTGATTACGAAGTACCTGATATCGCAAAGGCATTGGAACTGCAGCCTTCTGCGGTGCATATGCGCTTAAGCAGGGCGCGTATCAGGCTTGCAGAAATTTTAAAATCCATGGGTGTTGAAGCACCCAAGTAATTAAATTTAGATTTTCCTCACAACAGTGATTGGCTTAAGATGCAACACAACGAACAAGAATTTGAACAATCACTGCGAGGATTTTTCCAGGCTCAATTGCCTATCCCCTTTCCAAAGGCCCCTAAGATTCAGGGCGGCTTTAAGGCCCGTAATTTTTCCGGCCTCTCTGCCAGGGTTGCCTTGGCTGCCAGTATGCTCATCCTCTTTGGGCTCGGAATTATGTGGCCCAAAAACAATCAGACCTCTAGTAACATTAACTTTAAATCTGCACCTGCTTCCGCCTCTGATGACAAAAGACACAAGCTGCCTTTGATCAATTTAAAAGAAAATACCAACCCCAACTTGCAACTCCCTCTAAAATAAGCATTTCCCTTCCTCGAAACTCTTCTTGCGTTTACAAGGCGCCGCTGGAGAATTGATGAAAATTTTGGTTGCTGAAACAGCTTCACGCTAATCTAGTCGCCCTTGAAAAACCAAGAATCTTTACCGCGAAGACGCAAAGTACGCTAAGAAACACCAGACAAGATCGGCTTTTTTGTCTTCCTTTGCGCTCTTTGCGTCTTCGCGGTGAGAATGCCTTTATTCTTCTAAGATTCTTTACTGCGGAGAAGTTTTGCAACTACTGGCACGCAGAAATCATTTGGTTTCTTTAATTGCCTTGGCTTGATTGGGGGAAGTTGGCCAAGGATGGATTTTTCTGGGACGACTAACCTATGCCTTCGTAGCACGCCTGGCCCTTACACTTTCTGCAAGCAGGTTTAACACCTTTTCAGAATCGTCCCAACCTATGCATGCATCAGTAATGCTCTGGCCATACACCAAAGGCTTACCTTCGATGAGATCTTGTTTACCCTCTACAAGATGCGATTCAACCATAATCCCAATAATCCTGCGATCGCCCTTGGCAATTTGGGCGCCAACATCACCCGCAACTTCAATCTGTTTTTTGTACTGTTTAGAACTATTGGAGTGGGATAAATCGATCATCAGCCTTTCCATAAGTCCTGCAGCTTTAAGGGCAGAGCATGCAGCGCTGACGCTTTCGGCATCATAATTCGGGACCTTACCACCCCTAAGAATCACATGACAATCTTCATTGCCCCCGGTTTCAACAATTGCGACCTGACCATTTTTATGAACCGAAAGAAAGTAATGCGGCTGGGCAGAAGCCATCAATGCATCGATTGCGATTTTTAAATTTCCATCTGTTCCATTTTTAAAACCGATGGGCGCAGATAACCCGGAGGCCAGTTCGCGATGAACTTGCGATTCGGTAGTGCGTGCACCAATGGCACCCCAAGTTATTAGATCGCCTATATACTGCGGAGAAATCGTATCGAGAAATTCTGAACCCGCAGGTACCCCCGCATTATAGATTCGAAGGAGAAGATCGCGAGCCATCCTTAAACCTTCGTTGATACGGAAGGTTCCATCCAGATAGGGATCGTTTATCAATCCCTTCCAACCCACCGTGGTGCGGGGCTTTTCAAAATACACCCGCATGACAATCTCAAGATCGTTGGCGTGCTTCTTTCGGGCAAGTGCCAATTTAGATGCGTACTCTGTTGCAGCATTTGGATCATGG
>CAXNFS010000289.1:0-4210 GCA_964201235.1 Gemmataceae bacterium
CAATCATCCACCGATTGCAGCAACGGATGCTATCGACCACGACACCATGCACCCTGGAATCTGGCTGGCATTTGGAGATATTAGTGGCACAGACTTTTGGAGAAATAAGGGCCGTATTGAACATCTTAAATTTGTTGAAGAACCGAAGACTGGGATGGACCTAATTGTTTTTGCAACGGAAAGCAGGCTTCTAACCGAGGCTGGAAAAGAAATCTGCAAAATGCGTAACAACATTCAGATGCGAGCAAGGCCTTCAGGTTATTTGTTAGTTTGGGATGCAATTTTGAAAAGTGATGATGCGGATTTTTCGTTTGGAGACCAAGAGGAAATGGGATTTGGTGCTAGGGTTGCAACCACTTTGACGGAAAAGGCGAGCGGTGTCATCACCTCAAGTGTAGGTTTGAAAAGCGCAAAGGCCACCTGGGGTAAAGCTGCATCTTGGTGCGATTATTCTAGTACCAAAGAAAGCAAGGAAGGCATCACCCTGATGGCCCCGCCTTTGAATTTCCGTGAGTCCTGGTGGCATAACAGGGATTATGGCGTTTTTGTAGCCAACCCTTTCGGCAGGTCTGCAATGAAGCAGGGTCCCAAAAGCTTGCACACTGTCAAAAAAGGTGAGTCTTTTAGAATCGTGTTTGGAGCGATGCTTCACGAGGGTGTGGGCTATGATGCTGCAAAAGAGTTCCAATATTTTTCAGAGCTAGCAAAGTGATGCAGTTACTTCAGTTTTTCAAGAATTGCTTTGGCTTTGGCTTGGACTTTAGCCCCTGGTTTTTGTAGCTCTTGAAGTTCTTTTTCGAGAATGTCAGCTTTTTCAGGATTAACTTTCCTTATATCGCTGATCAAATTTGGAAATGAAGTTACCTCGCTTCGTAATGGTTGGCCTTTCGCATATCCATCAAGTATGGTGCGAATTCCTTCAAGCGGATCTGCAGCAGTTTTTATGATTATGGTTTCATTTTGTGGTTTAGAACATGCAGTTATCGAAAACGCAATCAACGAAACAAGTAAACAGATGCGGAAATAAGTGCTCAAGATAATGACTCCGAAAATTTTTAGTAATCGCCTAAAACCAAGCCATCAGCTTTATTTCCTAGGCATTGAAATGTAATGAGTGTAACGGAATTCTGGATAAAGCGAAGGCTGCCATCGCCAAAGAGGGTATTGACCCCGCCTGTGTGCCTGCTGCGTGGCGGAATGATGCCATTGCCCCAGTCATGGGCGCCGCCCGGGCAGCAATCGCCCCCAGTGGTTGGGAATTTCCAGTTCGGTGGTGCAGCGGTGTTCAAGGTGGATTGGCCAGCGGCGTACCAAGCCCAGTTTCCACCTAAAGATCCCCTAACCCCAGATGGGGAATTTTTTGCAGCGTTTCCAATTGTGTCGAGTTCCGTTTGAGTGGGGAAGTTCTTATTTACAACTGCATTAAACATACCATTGTTGGTGTAGAAGATATCACGGGGAAAAATTCCGGCCCCGCCACTAGCACCGCTGCCAGTAAGGATTTCAGCAGCAAGGATCGTGTTTGAAAGCCCATCAGTAACATGGCCCATTTTTGTATCGGATTGATAAGAAATCATGCCATTGAAACGACTGCCAGCCCAAGCGGTTTCGATGCTACTACCTGTGGACCAACCATAATTGCAACCTGGCCCGCCCCAATAATCAGCAGTTCGCAAAGTTGCAGGTTCCGAAGATGGGCAGAGAAAAACGTTTAATTTGGTGTTGGCTAAGGTCCAATCGTTATTCCAGGCTGCGGAATCGCCCACTGCAGGATTTGCAGGAAGCAGCAATTTCTGAAACAAGTTATTTTGTTCAAGGTATGGCAATAAGAGAAAATTAACACTCACTGCTTCCCAAGCGTTTGTACCAATGCGGGTGTAGTTTCTGGGGAAAATACGAAAAACATCGTGATAAGAATGCATTGCTAGGCCAAGTTGCTTGAGATTATTAGAGCACTGGGCTCGTGAGGAAGCTTCGCGTACCTTTTGCACTGCGGGCAGCAATAAACCTATAA
Organism: Gemmataceae bacterium; assembly: GCA_964201235.1. Lineage (GTDB taxonomy): Bacteria > Planctomycetota > Planctomycetia > Gemmatales > Gemmataceae > UBA969. The sequence continues at coordinate 2,015 of CAXNFS010000289.1, forward strand.
GAATAGCGATAATTGCAATAACCACCAGCAATTCAATTAGGGTAAAAGCCTTAGATTTATTGAGTCGCAGCATGTTCTCTCCCCGGTAATAATTTATAAAAATGCTGGGCTATATATAACCTTTCACTTAGACATTCGTTAGTCAAGGGGAAAGCTATTAAAACAAGCAATTGAGGAGCGTTTGGGCGGTATATTTAGCCCTTTTGCCATATTAACTGTTGTGGGCTTCTTATTCCTGCTTAAATCAAATTTTAATTGGGTGTAATCGAATGGCTATTCAGGACTCAAGTAGTTTTGCCCCGTTGGATGTTGGCGAGATATTTGCTTAATGCTGGGAAGTCTTCTGCCTTGGTTTTAAACCAATCGATTGCATCTTCGAAGATTTTCTTTTCTTGTTCTAGTGTTACATGGCCCATGAGAACTTTGGTTCGCAGGAATACGAAATAAGTATCGATGGTATCGCAGGCGCAGTAGTCGTTGATTTCCTGAAATTTGCCGGCCTTGTGCATGGGGTAGACATCATGCCCGGTGATGCCCATTTTTCCGGGCAGGCCCAACCTGCGAGCCAGGAGGTTTAAACCACCTTCCAACCTGCACGCGCCTTGGTTGGATAGAACATCTTGTAAATCGATATAGGGTGAGCGGTATCTGCTGCGTTTGTCGCTTGCGAAATAACTGGTTGCAGAGATTCCCTGATCGTAGGCTGCGAGCTCCAAAAGCGGGAGATCGAAACCCCTGCCATTGAAGCTGACTAGGTTAGCACGCTTGTAGGTTTCAACGCCCTGCCAAAATAGCTTGACCATTTCGCTGGTGCGATATTGGGGTGTATCCAAACAGTTGAGCCCGATGGGCATGAAATTTTTGTCTACGGTAAGAGTGCAGATAGCGATGGGTTTTTGAAAAGTGAATGGGAGAAAATCCGACCCGGAAAAGCTTTTCGCCTTTGCCTCGGCTTGTGCCCTTTCGATTGCTGCATCAGGCGAAAGGTTCTCGGATGGGTATTTTACCGTTGCAACTAATTCACCATCGGGGATGCTTTCGGTATCGAACACAATGTAGGCAACTGCATCTTTAGGGCTGCCTGCCTGCTGAGTGACTTCTTTTTTGATATCGTTTGCAATTTGTGTCGAGTGATCCATGTTTTCTTTCTGCTAATAAAGTAAGATATTACCATGATCACCTGCATTGTTGCAAAGGTCAAGCTTGGCGCATTCTTTTCTTGAGTTCAAAGGTGTACCTACGGCATGGAACGCAGCACCGTATTTTCCAAATGCAGAAAGTATCGCTACACCCTTTGGCGCCAGTGGGATTTCACTAATCCAAGTTATGCAATGTTTATCGGCCTTAACCCCTCTACCGCGGATGAAGTCCAAAACGATCCAACCGTTGCGCGATGCATTGATTATTCGATGCGTTGGGGTTTTGGCGCCCTTTGCATGATGAATATCTTTTCCTTCCGGGCGACCCTCCCTACTGTAATGAAGGCGCAACCCAATCCCGTAGGCAAAGATAACAATCGCTGGCTCGTTGAAATCGCAAAGGATGCCTCGGTAATAGTTGCAGCCTGGGGAACTCATGGTAGCTATCTTGATCGGCATCAGGAAGTGATTGCATTGCTTGGTGATAAATTGCATTGTTTGAAGGAGACGAAGGATGGCTTTCCTAGTCATCCTCTTTATTTGAAGAAGTCTCTTTCGCCTGTGCCATACATTGGAGTTAAGACATGTTGATCGTGCAGGTTGGAGATTTTGGAACCGATGGCGATGCTCATTATCGTATTCATGCACCCGCAAGGTTCATGGGTTTGATTGATGGAGTGGTTTGCGTTGATATTCATTTTCATCATCATTTGCTTCCCATGCTTGCAGAGAAGGCCGATGTACTTGTACTGCAGTTCTTCTCAGATTGGGATTTGATTCCACTTTTAAGCATGCGAAAAAAGCTTGGCAAAATAACTATCTTCGAAGCCAACGATTTCTTCTTCGATCTCCAACCTTGGAGCCCGATTGCAAGAAGTTGGCAGGATCGAGAAATTCAAGAGCTTTACATACAACTCTTGCGCCTTTCTGATGGGGTGCAAACCAGCACGGCTTATCTTGCTGAACAATGGTCAAAGATGGGTTCATGCAATGTGGAAGTTTTTCGAAACCAATTGGTTCACCTTCAGCCATTACCTAATATTGTTGAAAGGCCTTT
>CAXNFS010000290.1:0-4189 GCA_964201235.1 Gemmataceae bacterium
ACGGTCATGGATCTTAAATTTACCAGCCAGATGGAAGAAGAATTAGATCAGATCGAAACTAATGTAGTTCCTAGAAATAAAGTTCTGGATGATTTCTTTGCTCCGTTTTCTTCTTCGATGACGGATGCCAAAGAAAAAATGCCAGGCGCTATGGAAAAGTGCCCACAGTGTGGCAAGGAAATTATCGAAAGGTATAGCAGGCGAGGCCGTTTTTATGGCTGTGCAGGTTATCCTGAGTGTAATTATATTAAGCGTGCTGAAGGTGTTGAACCCCGCGAAAAACCCGTTCTTACTGAACATATTTGCCCAAGTTGTGGCAAACAAATGTTGCAGAGATCAGGCAAAACAGGGCCTTTTTTAGGATGCTCTGGATATCCTGATTGTAAAACCACCATGAATTTTGACCCTGAAGGGGTACCTGTTGTGACAACTAAACCTACTGAACATATGTGCGAAAAATGCTCCAAACCCATGGTTATCCGTGAAGGTAAACGAGGGCCTTTCCTTGCCTGCACAGGTTATCCAAAATGCAAAAATGCCAAGGATGTTGATGCAGAGGGAAATCTTATAGTACAAACGGATCTGGGCGTGAAATGCGAGAAGTGTAGCGGCCCGATGAATGTCCGAAAAGGCCCCCGCGGTCCTTTCCTTGGTTGTGCTGCATATCCCAAATGCCGCAGCACCAAACCTATTCCTGAAGAATTAAAGGAAAAGGTTAATCTCATGTATCCACCACCACCAAAAGTGGATATCCCCGAAATCGAGATTACTGATACCTGCCCTGAGTGCGATGGGCCCATGAAGCTAAGGCCAGGCCGTAAGGGCTTTTTCCTTGGCTGTACCAAGTATCCCAAATGCAAGGGTACCAAGCCCTTGGATCCCGAGATGGCAGAAAAACTTGAGTTCCCTGGTATGAATAAGTAAACGATTTGTTTCTACCCAAAGCGAGGGTAGTTCCGTTAAAGGAATTACTCTCTTTGGCGGGTCAGATTTTCTTCATAATCCAGCTTATGCAGAAAGCTTTCAGTTGTAAACAAGGGCATGGGTAAGTCTGATTCAAGCTTTTGTAAATCATCTTCAAGCAAATGATTAAGCTTGGCACCACTTCCGCGGTATATAGTCATTCCGCGCTTAATCGCAAGTATTTCTCTTCTGGTACGGCCTCTAGGCGAATCGGGCCAACACCCAATTCTTTCGCTAAAGTTGAAAAAATGTGAAGTGATACTTTTTGTGTAATCCCAATAAGCTTTACTATCTGTTTGCAGAAAAATTTGCCCATCAGGCACAAGAACCCTGTGCACCGCTGCCATAAATCTTGGCGTGAGTAATCGTTCGAGAGATTTTTCTGGAGCGTGATAGGGCTGGGGATGATAACAGTGCAGCTCTGAAACGGAACCCTTGGGCAAAAGTTTTTCAACAAATTTTAGCCCATCAGCAACGAGAAAACGTACATTATTTAAGCCACGCTGGTTCCCTCTGCGTGTTGCATATCGGATTACAACGGGTAGAATATCTGCACCCAAATGATCAAAGGATTCTCGCCAAACTGAACTTCCTAGAATAAATCTTCCGTTACCACATCCTACATCGACAACCAAAGGGGCACTTCTACCAAATAATTCTTGGATATCCAAGTTGCCATCGAGGGGAAGTTTCTTGAGTGCGGTTTGAGTCCAATGCTGGGGGTCGAGAATTTCGCCTGCAATAGGAACGCCAAACTCGCGTTCGATTTTTCTGCGCTTTCGATCCTGCAAGTTGCCCGTCCTTTTCTAAGAGTTAAGCGCACTAACTAAAGACTCTGCAAGAGTTGCAATTGCAGTCTTTACTGCAGGTAAACCTACTTTTTCAGCGGTTTCAATATGTTTTACGATAGCACTGCCCACAATCACGCCATCTGCGTGGTCGCGCAATACCTTTGCATGTTCGGGTTTGCTAATGCCAAATCCTACGCATAAGGGCAGGGGAGTTTGCTGTCTTAACCAAGCAAGGTTTTTCAAAAGCTCTTCGGGAATTTTGTCTCTTTCCCCTGTGATGCCAGAAACGCTTACACAATAAACAAAACCGCTGCATGCAGAAAGAATCAGCAAAGCTCTTTCTTTTGGAGTGTTTGGCGTCACCAACAGAATTAAAGAAAGCCCTGCTTTTTTTAGATCCTTGGCAATCTCGAGCGATTCTTCAACTGGGAGATCCGGAATGATAAGGCCAGAAAACCCAGCTTTCAAGCACCCCTCAATAAATTTCTCTTTGCCAAATCGGTGGATGATGCTCATGGAAACCATTGCAACAAAGGGAACCAATATCTTTTCTTTTTCTAAATCTAGCGAGACTTCTGCTATGGCCTTAAGAATGTGTTCGATTTTCAAACCCTTATTTAGCGCTCGTGTATAGGCTGCTTGAATGACCGGACCATCTGCGATTGGATCGCTGTATGGGAAGCCAATTTCAATAATGCTGGCGCCATTCTTGGCCAGAGTTTTAGCAAGCTCTTTGGTGCTTTCAATGTCGGGGTCTCCGGCAGCTATGAAGGGAATAAACGCTTTTTTGTTTCCGTTTTTCAAGCGCTCAAAGGCAGCATCTATTGCATTCATTTATTTTGTTCCTGAATCTATTTTTCAAAGGTTTCAATGGTTTTGGGCGTAAAACTATTCCAAGCTTTCGCCTGTTACTCGTGCTATTTCGTAGCAGTCTTTATCCCCACGGCCTGAAAAACATACGAGCACCACATCGTCCTTGGTTAGTTTGGAAGCGATTCGCATTGCTTCGACGACTGCGTGAGCTGTTTCTAGCGCAGGTAAGATGCCTTCCAATTTGGAGCAGAGGTCAAAACCAGCCAAGGCTTCCTCATCGTTTACATTTGTGTATTTAACCCTGCCCGTATCTTTCCAGTAACTATGTTCGGGGCCAACTCCTGGGTAATCTAAACCCGCAGAAACTGAATGTACATCCGCAGTTTGCCCATCGGTGTCTTGAAGAACATAGCTGAATGCTCCGTGTAAAATTCCAGGAGCTCCATGTGCTAAAGTCGCAGCATTCCCACCCGGTTTAGGGCCACGGCCCCCCGCCTCAACGCCAACTATTTCAACATCTTTGTCGTGAATGAACGGGAAAAACATTCCTGCAGCGTTGCTACCTCCACCAACACTAGCCACCACCACCTTAGGCAGTTTTCCTGTTTGTGCGATGCATTGTTCGCGTGATTCTTTTCCGATCACTGATTGAAAATCCCTTACAATCCAAGGGAAAGGGTGGGGCCCGACTGCGCTGCCAATGATGTAATGGGTATCACCTACGGTGGACATCCAGTCGCGCATTGCTTCGTTAACTGCATCACGAAGGGTTCTACTGCCTGTAGTTACAGGGCAAACTTCAGCCCCCATGGCTTGCATTTTAAAGACATTGAGTTTTTGTCTACGGATATCTTCTTCGCCCATGTAAACCCTGCATGGGAAGTTGAAAAGTGCACAAGCTGTTGCAGTAGCAACGCCGTGCTGTCCCGCACCAGTTTCTGCAATAATTCGCTTCTTGCCCATTCTTTTTGCCAGAAGTGCCTGCCCGATGGAATTGTTTATTTTGTGAGCACCGGTGTGATTCAGGTCCTCCCTTTTAAGAAGTATCTTTGCACCGCCCGCTTCTTTGGTTAATCGTTCTGCGAAATATAAACGCGATGGCCTGCCTACATACTCATTCAAATAACGATGAAATTCTTGTTGAAAAGCCTCATCTTTGCAGGCCTTTTCGTATTCTGTGGTTAGTTCATTTAATGCTTCTATAAGGGTTTCAGGTACATACCTGCCCCCAAAGAGGCCGAATCTACCCATAGCGTCTGGAATTGATTGAAGTTTAGCGTTCATGTCTAACCTTAATTTAAAGCAAAAAACATTATACCCATACTAATCAGACTAGACTCGAAGGTTCGAGGGGTCAAGCGAACCTGCCTATAAGTTCTACATAATAACTTATTGCTAAATGAGTCGGATTGTTATTCAATAATTGCAGGAAGCAAAAAAGAGAACAAAAAAAGTCACCGTAAGGCGATAAAGCTAAGGGAAAAGGCATGCCAGAATTGCCGGAAGTGGAAACAGTAGTTCGAGATTTAATTCCCCTTTTAACCTTAAAAACCATTGTAAAAGTGGAAGTTCCGGGAAAAAAACTACGCAGGCCATGGAACCCACTCTGGAGCCAATTGCTT
>CAXNFS010000291.1:0-4167 GCA_964201235.1 Gemmataceae bacterium
ATTGCATCAAGCCTAGGCTTTTGGCTTGCATCATCTGCAAGATCCTTCATTTCATCAGGGTCACTTTGCAGGTCAAACAACTGGGTTTTGTTGACTGCGATGTTTACAATTAATTTGTAACGGCCATCATTTAAGCCACGCATCAGGCCCCGGTAGGCGCTGAAAATCTCTTCTCGATGCGTCTGTGCTGTTCCTTTAAGAACAGGCCATAAGCTTTTGCCTTCAACACTTGCAGGGGTTTTCGCACCCGCTGCCTCGCAGAAAGTTGGGAACAAATCAAAGGTGTAGCACATCACTTGGCTGCGCTTGTTCTTTTCGATTCCTGGGCCCGAAATCACTAAAGGTATTTTCACCGAGTGTTCATACACATTCTGTTTGCCCATCAAGCCGTGGCTGCCGATGGCTAAGCCGTTGTCTGCGGAAAAAATAATGATGGTGTTTTCAAACCTGCCTGTGTCTTTAAGAGCTTTGATGACTTTACCAATTTGTTCATCTTCGTGGGTGATGATGGCGTAGTATTCTGCAAGGTGTTGTTGGATTGCACTTTTGCTGCGGGGCCATTTCTCCAACCTTTCATCACGGATTACGAGTTCGCCATTATTAAAGGGGTGTTCGGGAAGATAGTTTGCAGGAAGGGGGATATCTTTTGGGTTATACATATCGATGAATTTTTTGGGTGCTTGCCTTGGGTCGTGTGGGGATTTGAATGCGATATAGGCTGCAAAAGGTTTTTCCTTGGGAGCCTTTTGCAGGAACTCGATGGCTTCGTTGGCGAAGGTTTCGCTGCAATGTTCATTGGGGCTTTTTGAATTGATCATCTTTCCTTCGGTGCCTACATCGGAAACGGGGGTGTTGAACTGCCCGCTCATGCCTCCGAGATAAATGCTCTTGGCTTTTGGAAACGAAGCTGCAAGGGCTGGCTGGCCGTTGTGCCATTTCCCGGTTGCAAAGGTTTCATACCCTGCATCTCGCAGAGCCATGGGCCAGGTAACTGCGCCTTTTAACTGTTCTGAAATTCTGAATAAAGATTTGCCCGAAAGCATCATGGCTCGTGAGGGAACGCATACCGCGCCCTGGGATCCGCCCATGATATAGGCTCGTTCAAATGCGGTGCCTTCCTTGACTAATTGATCGATGTTTGGCGTGATGATGGTCTTGTTGCCAAGGGCGTTGATGGTGTCTGCCCGTTGATCATCTGCGAAGAAGAAAAGAATGTTTGGCTTGGTGCTTTTGGTTTCCTGACCTGCAAGCAAGAGGGTAATCAGCAAAGATAAAACAGCATTCATGAAAACACCCTTTGTAGAAGTTCACTAAATCATAGATCAGAATTATAACCTTTTTGTTTGTTAGAAGACATGTTTTTACTGCGCATAAAGTTCTGTAACTCAAAGATATCTTGTGATAGTCTAAAGTTTCACTCCTGTGGTTTATTAGGAAACAATCATGAAAACTTTTGCAGTTGTTTGTTTTGGTGCGTGTATCGTGGGTGGTTCATTTTTACATGCTCAGGAAAGCGAGAAGCTATTGCAAAGGTTGCAGCCCTTCGCTCAGCCAGCTAAGGAATATGCAGGCGATATGGGGAAGTATAAATCGATGCTTGAAGGGGTGAAGACAAAAGAAGATTGGGAAAAGCGCAGGCAAGAAATCAGAAAGAGTTGGAACGATGCGCTGGGGCATTGGCCCGCAATTCTTGAGCAACCTAAAATAGAGTATCTTGAAAAAGAGATGCGTGAAAAAGTGGTGCAGCATCATATTCGCATCGAGGTCGCACCCGGGAAAAAAACCGAGGATGCCTATCTACTCATCCCCGAAGGAAAGGGGCCTTTCCCTGCTGTTGTTGTGGTCTTTTATGAATCACTTTCTGGAATAGGAAGAAAAGGGGAGATGCGCGACTTCGCCTGGCAACTTGCAAAGCGGGGCTTTGTCACTCTTTCTTTGGGCAGCGACCCTAACAGCTATTATCCCTCCCGCGATGATGTCAAACTTCAACCCCTGACCTACCATGGTTATGTTGCAGCGAACGGCTATCAGGTGCTTGCATCGCTTCCCGAGGTGGATGCGAAATTGATTGGTTTGACGGGCCATAGCTATGGTGGAAAGTGGGCGTTATTTGGGTCTTGTTTATACGATAAATTTGCAGCAACTGCTTGGTCCGATCCGGGGATTGTGTTTGATGAAAAAAGAGCCAACGTTAATTACTGGGAGCCTTGGTACCTTGGTTACGAAAAAGGTGTCAGCCGTAAGCCTGGTGTTATAAAAGTGGATAACCCACGCACTGGCCCGTACAAAACCTTGGTTGAAACAGGCCATGATTTGCATGAATTGCATGCGTTGCTTGCGCCCAGACCCGTGTTAGTTTCGGGGGGTGCGGAAGATGGCCCATTGCGCTGGCAGGCGCTCAATCATTTGATTGCGGTGAACAAATTCCTGGGTTACGAGGGCAGGGTGTTCATGTCGAACCGGCCCGGTCATTCGCCCACAGCGGAATCAAATGAGGTGCTTTACGATTTCTTCGCCTACTGGCTTAAGCATAAAAAAGTGCTGGATAAATAATCGGTTCCTTAGGCTCAAGAGAGATAGCATGAGAATTATATTTTTGGTGTTGATTGGATTTGCTTTATTAGCCTCACAGGCGTGGGCACAGTCTGGGATTGTGAAAAAAGAGGTGTTATACAATGGCATCGAGCTTTCTTCGCCTTGGCCTCCCCTGCGCACTGCAAAGGATATGAAATCTTTAGAACCGATGGCGGTGCCTTATTTGAAAAACGGCCCCCGAGTTATTCCGATTGATTTGGGCAGGCAGTTGTTCATTGATGATTTTTTGATTGAATCAACGGATTTAAAGAGGCGGTTTCACCAACCTAAGTACCATGAAAAGTCGCCTGTATTAAAACCGGAGATGGCATGGGAGAAAAGTAAAACCGCAGTGTTTGCAGCGCCTTTTAGCGATGGGGTCTGGTTTGATTCCAAGCAGAAGATGTTCATGATGTGGTATCGATCTGCAACCGGGAGAACCTGCCTGGCATTATCTGAAGATGGGGTGGAATGGAAGCGCCCGGAACTTGATTTGGAGCCTGCAAGTAATGTAGTGCTGAAATCTAACAGAGATGCTGCGACTGTGATGCTTGATCATCAGGCGAATGATGAAAAAGAAAGGTTCAAGTTGTTTGAAGCTCGCACGAAAAAATCGCCCTACCATATTGCGTTACGGGTTTCTGCAGATGGTAAAAAATGGTCTGATGAGGTGAAAGTTTCGGGGCCTTCGTGGGATCGTTCTACAATCTTTTATAATCCGTTTCGCAGTTTGTGGGTTGCAAGCATTCGTGGGCATGATCATGTTGGGCAGGAAGGTGTGCATCGGCTTCGCTGTTACCGCGAGGCAAATAATGCACGGGATGTTCTTGGGTGGACGCAGCATACCGATTTGGTTGCCAAGGGTGATTATATTCCGGGTGATCTGCAACCTTGGGTTGCTGCAGACAAACTCGATCCCCGTAACCCTGATCCTCGATTCAAGCATATTGAACCCCAGCTTTATAACTTAGATGTGTTTCCTTATGAAAGTTTGTTGGTGGGTTTGTTCACCATCTGGCAGGGGCCCGATAATGAAACTTGCCAAGCGTTGGGGATTCACAAAAGAAACGAAGTGCTGGTGGGCTTTAGCAGGGATGGTTTTCATTGGGATCGTAGCAATCGCAATCGCTTTCTTGGTGTAAGTGAAGACCCGAAGGCTTGGAATGCGGGTAATGTGCAGTCGGTGGGTGGGGGTTGTCTGGTGGTTGGGGATAAGCTTTATTTTTATTGTTCCGGGCGCACGATGCAGCCTGCAGATTCGGGTGCGACAGGGCTTGCAACCATGCGAAGGGATGGCTTTGCCTCTATGGATGCTGGCGATGTTCAGGGTTCGCTTACCACTAAGCTGTTGAAGTTTTCGGGAGCGAATCTTTTTGTGAATCTTGAATCGCAACGGGGAGGGCTTCAGGTTGAAGTTATGGATGAGCAGGGAAAAGTAATTGAGGAGTTTAGCAGAGATAAATGTCTGCCCTTGGTGGGGGATAGTGCGAAGATGATGGTTCGTTGGCGTGGTGGAAAAAATTTATCTAGCTTGGCTGGAAAGCCAGTGCGCTTGCGCTTTTATTTGACGAAAGGTTCGCTTTATTCTTTCTG
>CAXNFS010000292.1:0-4167 GCA_964201235.1 Gemmataceae bacterium
GGGCAGTTTAAAATATTCATCTTGGTCTGGTAGATACTAGTCATGTCCGGGTGGTCCCAATTTCTGCGGTTGGCTCCGGTTGAAGTTGGGAAAGGCGAATGTATTGCCTCATATTTTTTATACAAAGCTTCTTGCTCGATATAAGGCAAAATCAACACAAATAGCGAGCGATTTGAATTACCATAAATAGCCCTTCCTTGCGCATTGGAAACCCGACATAAGGGAAATCGATTAAAAGTGTTTTCGGAATTTAAAACACCAAGGCCAATATTTCGAAGGTTGTTGGCACATTTCATTCTAGCAGCAGCTTCACGGACTTTTTGAACAGCGGGCAAAAGCAAGCCAATTAATATTGCAATTATTGCAATCACTACCAAAAGTTCAATCAAGGTGAATCCCTTATGTTGTTTGCGGTAGAACATAAAATTTCCCTTTATTATTTATTAATTGAATTATAAACAACATATTTATTTTAGTGAACCTAATTTTCTTACTCATGAAGTTATGATGAAAAAAGTGTTAATGTTAAAAGAAGTACAAATGTAAAAAAATCACTTTCATGAATGGAGGCAATCCTAGAACTTATCAAATTTGATAAAGACTTGGGTTTTGAATTTGAGTTGACATGTTTTTACTCTTGTATGTTTTGGTGGGATACTTCGTTAGTCAAGATTGTGCGTTCTTAGATAAACTCAAGCAAGTAAAAAACAGATATCAAGCCCCCTGATCAAATTAGGCATGCCTAATTGCCTGCCCCACCCATTGAAATGAGCGATGCCCGGATGTGTTTTCAAGCAAGCCGGGCTTAGCCCCAGAGCCCTTGAAGCTGTTCCTTTTCGGTCAGGCCCAGAGGAAATTTTTTAGCATGAGGGTGGTTGGCGATCCCGGCAAATTGACGCAGGGCTTCATGAATGTGCTCGGGGCGCACTCGGCTTCCCTTCTCTTTGTCAAGCGTAAGCGTTTTGGGATTCATGGGGACTGCAAATTGCTTTTCGTCCGTCGCACCCAGTACACGGTTGCCTTTAATACCTGGCCCGATGAACATGATGGAACCTATGGACCAGTGGTCTTTACCATTTCCCTTGTTGTAATCAGGAGTGCGCCCCATTTCACTCTGCACCACCACTACAAGCTTTTCTCGAATCTTCAGTTCCCCGGCACGGCGCAGAATATAAGCAATGCCTGCAAGGAATTCGGGAAGAAGTTTCATCTGGTCGGTGTCATTGTTCGCATGGCTATCAAACTGGCCAATTGAAAGATTCGCAGAGACGCAGACTCCGGCCTTGAAGGATGCAAGGGCAATCTCAGCCTGTTGGGCGATACGCTCCTTGGGAATGCTTTTGGGAATGTGCGGGGTGATGCGTTGCATCGATTTGGCATTTACCTGAGCGGCATAAAGCATGCTCTCAGCGCGCTCCTGCCTAGGAAGAAGAGGCATTGAGGCGCGGGATTCCCTCTGTTCACGCAGCGCCTGCTCGATACGGGCAAGGGCAAAGTCTTCGTGATACGGGGATTTGGGATTGCCTTCAATGGCATCCGCATTGGCGATGCGCTGGAGAGATGGCAGGTAGGGAACGCGGGACATTGCCACGATGTTTCCTGTGGCGGAATAATTGCCAAAGGTAAGGAAAGACAGTGGGCAAGTGGGCCCTTTACAGGCGGCCACTAGAGCTGCAAAAGTAGGGTAGGCCATGCTATCGAGTTTGCCCGTAGCCATATATCGAGCCCCAGGCGAATGATTGTTCACCGAATAATCGAGGCCATTAAGCACGAGAAGTTCGTTGGCAAATTCGGCGTAGAACTCTTCGTTGCCCATGCCGCCATTCTTATGTTTTTCAGTCGGGGCAAACTTATGGGCGCCCTTGGTGAGAATGTCGCCTACTTTATAAAGCCGATTGATACCACCAATGCCTTTGGGGTCCATCAGATAGGTGGTATCCCAACCGCCCGAGGCATTGATCACGATGTAATACGGTCCCTCGTAGGGGGAGTCGTCCTTAGCGGCAGCTTGCAGCCCAGAAGAAAGTCCACCAGGGCAGGCAATACCAATACCCGCCAATCCACACAGTTTCAGGAAATCTCTTCTCATAATTGGTCTCGCTTATTCATAAAGAAACTCAGACTGGCGCAACAGGTAGGTAATCACGCTACGCCACGCACGCACCGTATATTTTGGATCAGGAACTGGTTCGATGAGGTTTTGGCGGCAGGAGTAAATCTCTTGTTTTTCGAAGTTCTTGCGCTCAGCAGCATCACTGACAATACTTGCGAAGAGTTGGAAACTTCGGGTGACTTCGGGCGAATCAACCTTATCAAAGCGCCCCAGTACCCGCTGGTGCAAATGCACAATCGCACGCCTGATTTTCGCATCCGCCTCGGGTGAACTGCCTGGCACCACATCCGTATCGATCCCGGGGAAAAGCAGGCGGTCGGCTGGCTTGCGACTAAAATCCAGCGCAGTCTCCCTGCAGGCAACATCATTGGCAAGAATCCGTTGAATCGCACCCATGGCCCCACTCGGATCGGTGGCCCTCTCCGTAACTTCCTTTGAGTCAATGCCACCGTAGAGCATAGCCATTTGTTCCGTCAAACGGCCCCAAGGTTTGCCAAAGACAGCGGCAACCTTGCGCTCCACTTGTTCGGGGGCGAGCATGCGCACCAACCCCAGGTCGTCTAGTTCCGTAAGCCGTTTAGGATCCGCTGCCACCGTGGCCAAACCATCCGCACGATAAAAGTCGGATACAACCCATTCATTTAACACGCTTTTGAAATTAAAATCTGACTTGGCAAAGCGCTCGGCAATTGCCTCTGTCTGCTTGCGCTGCTCATGATAGGCGCGATACTTGGCGGCATAAAGTGGGTCGGCAAGTTCTTTAGGTGGCAGCAGAACCTTCCGACCCGTCAGGATATACCAGGCATGCTCGACCATGGCGACGGCAAAGCGCGGGTCTTTCGCAGTGCGTTCTCCAAGCCATTGCAGAGAGCGCCAGCGTTCTCCGCCGGGTAAGTCTTCCCCCTCGAAACCTGCGCCAAACATGTCCTTAAACCAGCCTTCCTTGCGCCGCCCGTAAACCCCTTCGAATTTCCAGTAGTCTTGAAATAGACCTGCCACCGGATCTAGGGTTTTGTGGCATACGACACACTCGGAGGCCTGCATGGTGGGGATCTGATATTTTGCAGAGGCGGCGGCGGCATCCGAAACCCGGGCGGCAAGTTCCAGCACATCTATACCCAGAAAATGCTGATAATAAACCCGAGCGCGCTGGCGATTGCGATTGGTCTCGGTAGTTGGATAACGCTTCAGATATTGAAAATTCCCCAGTAGGCCGGCATGAGGATAAAAACCCGTTGCAGATTCTTGATCCTCAACTCGGTTGCGACCTACAAGAGCCTTGAGCTTCACTGGGATGTATTCAAACGGGTCTTCTGGGTCTTTGAATTTCGGCTTTAGTTCCTCGTAAATTCCGTAACCCCGGGAAGTAAAAGGGGTGACCATAATGTAATCTGCGGTCACGATTTCCGTAAAGGCCTTATCATTGCGAACAATGTGTTCAATGAGTTTCATCGGCTCGCCAAGCATTGCCTTACGGTAATCATTGGCAAGTTTATAGCCTGCCTGACGCCGGTCTTTTTCATCCTTGATGTGGCTTAGGTCAAATTTCTGGGTCCAGCCCCGAGTGGTACTGAAGTGCTCATAGGAAAGGGCGTTTTCCGGGACATCATCATAACCGACGGTGAGAAAGATATCATTGAAGCCCTCGCGCAGGCGGTTGTAAAAAGCCTCTTCCTTCAAAACGGTGTCCATGATTGTGGGCAACGCCTTGAGTCCCTGGCGGGCGATGGTGTCTAACTCCGAACCACTGGGAAGGCGGCCTGCAAGTGAAAGCGTGATACGCTGTAATAATTGCCGATCATCCAGCATTTTGACTGAATGAAAAAAAGGGGGTAGGTTCTTGTCTATAACAAAGTCAGGTTTTGTGTTGGCGGGGGTATTTATCCGGGCCACAAAATCGGCGACAACACGGTATTCAACGGAATCTGGTTTGAGTTGCTCTTTGCCTCCGTGCTTTAGTTTTCCAACCACTTTCAGCAACAGCCTGGATTGGTGCACTTCCACCTCCAACTTGGCCATGCGGGTAAAAGCCTCGCGATTATACTTTAGATCCC
>CAXNFS010000293.1:0-4158 GCA_964201235.1 Gemmataceae bacterium
GAAAAGATGCAGATTTTGTTGTGCTTTCTGGTGCGCCCTTCAGTATTTACACACAAGTTCTTGCAACATTTATCGAAGGAAAACAACTATTTGATCGAACGGTTCATGAGAATTGGGCCTATCAAGCAGGCGGTTTTGCCTTGGTTGACAGAGAGAAAAAACTGCCCAAGGTTCCTGCTGTGGTTTCAAGTATGCCCAAGGTAATAGGAATTGATCTAGGCAATCTGAAAGCCCCAATATCTGAAACCCCCGAACGCCTTGCAATCTTTGCAGGCCGCATTCACACGGTTTCAGGAAAACCCATCCTTGAGGGTGTTGTGCTTTTAGAAAAAGGAAGGATCACTGCGGTTGGCAAAATTGACGAGGTAAAAATCCCACTTGGCACCCCTGCTCTTGCCGTTGCAGAAATCACCCCTGGCCTGATTGATGCGCATTCAAGCGTTGGGCTTTCTGGCGCATTAAACATTCAAGCTGATCAGGATCAGGATGAAAACACCGATCCAAACCAGGCAGACCTTCGAGTCATCGATGGCTTTAACCCTGATGAAGCTTTGCTCGAATTCCTTCGCAGGCAGGGTGTGACAGTTCTTCATGTAGTACCCGGCGCAGTCAATGTTATTGCAGGTCAGACAGGCATATTAAAAACTTATGGCAACACTGTAGATGCCATGACGATTAAATTTCCTGCAGCACTCATGATCAACCTTGGAGAAATCCCCAAGAAGACTTATCCCAACAAGGCGCCCACTACAAGAATGGCAACCGCAGCCCTGTTGCGTAACGAGTTCAACAAAGGTAATGAACAACTTCGCAAGCGCTTAAAGGAAACAGATGCATCGAAGCTTGAACCCAAGCCCAAGCTTGATCCTTTTGCAGATGCAGTTGCAGGGAAGTTGCCCGTGATCTTTTCGGCTCATCGTGCGGATGATATTCAAACTGCACTGCGCATCACTGCCGAATTCAAGCTTAAGGCCCAGTTAGATCAAGCCACCGAAGCCTATCTAATGACTGATGAAATTCGCAAAGCGGGCATACCCATCGTTTTGCATCCTACGATGCAGCGGGTTGCTAGGATGGAAACTTTCAACACCTTCGTAGGCAGTGCCCAAAGAATTTCCGATGCTCAAATCCCCGTGGCAATCAGTTCAGGCTTTGAAGATTATGTGCCCAAGACCCGATCGATCAGGTTTGAAGCAGCGATGGCGATGGCTCATGGATTTGGGTTTGATAAAGCCCTTGGTAGCATCACTCTTGAGGCTGCAAAAATCCTTGGCATAGACAAAGATTATGGCTCGATCGAAATGGGCAAGGTTGCAGATCTGGTGCTCTACGATGGCGACCCGTTCGAGCATTCAACCCAAGTGAAGTACACCATCATCGGTGGTCGAATCGTATACAACCGAGATGACTATTTGAAAATGCCCTTCGCTCGCAGAGCCCTGCCCTTCCTAGGTTCAGGAGCTGGCTCCGGCGGTTGTTGCATCGGCTGGTAAGGCCCTACGCAAGTATGCCAGGCACGACTTTGCCAAAGACATCGGTTAGGCGGAAATGCCAGCCTTGCGTACACTGGCTTTAATGGTATGGGTTCCCCGTTAACACCATCATTCGCATAGTGCATGAAGAATTGGTCCTTGCTATGGAGTCTCACGCCAACCATGAATCCTTTTCTGATTTACTTTATTGTGTCAATCGTGAATTCCGTCGTATGGATTTTCTTTGTGCTGAGACACAACCAACAGAATCGACTATCCCTAGGATTGGCTGGCGCTTGGGTTGCGACTTTAGTTTTGGCAGCCTTCTGGCAGGCCGAGGTTATCCCTTGGTTTTGGTCTTTTCATCAGGGTATTTTACTTGTTTGGTTGAGTGCGATTATTCTTCAAGTAATGGCTGCTGCCACCATTTGGAGTGAGACGCCGCTGCTGTATTTTCCTCCTGTTTTTTGTGCAGTGATTGGTGTCATCGTCAACCTTACTGCATTTCTTCATTTACTTTGGATTGCCACGGTAAGTCCGGGAGGGGTATGAGTTGAACAAATGATGAAACGTTTTAATCGTGGAATATTACTAACGGTTTCAGAATCGTTTACAATCGGGATGATTATTTGAAAATGCCCTTCGCTCGCAGGGCCCTGCCCTTCCTGGGTTCAGGCGCAGGCTCCGGCGGTTGTTGCATCGGCTGGTAAGGCCCTACGCAAGTATACCGGGCACGACTTTGCCAAAGACATCGGTCAGGCGGAAATGCCTGCCTTGAAACTTGAAGGTCAACTTCGTGTGATCAATGCCCAACTGTTGTAGTAGTGTTGCTTGAAAATCATGCACATGAACGCCATCGGTTGCAACATTCATTGCAAGCTCATCGGAAGCGCCATACGAAATGCCAGGCTTAAAGCCGCCACCTGCAGCCCAGATAGTAAAGGCATACGGATGATGATCACGGCCCCATTGAGGCCTGTTGGCCAGATCGCCTTGAATGAAGGGAGTTCTACCAAACTCACCGCCCCAGATCACGATGGTATCATCCAATAAACCACGCTGCTTCAGATCGCGAACCAAGGCTGCAGAGGGTTGGTCGGTATCCCTGCATTGGTTGTAAAGTTCGGTAGTGATGCTGCGATGCTGATCCCAGCCTGCGTGCATGACTTGAACAAATCGGGTGCCTCGCTCTACAAGTCTGCGGGCCATCAGGCAGTTGTAGGCAAAGGTTCCGGGTTCGCGTACTTGAGGCCCATACATAGCAAGTGTCTTTTCAGATTCCTTGGAGAAGTCGGTAAGTTCGGGCACGCTTGTTTGCATCCGATAAGCCATTTCGTACTGAGCGATACGGGTGGCGATTTCAGGGTCACCAAACTCCTTCAACTTGATCTCGTTTAATTTTGAGATGTCATCGAGTTGGGCCCTGCGCAGATTTTTGCTCATGCCTTCAGGGTTCGAAAGATAAAGAACCGGGTCGCCACCGGAACTAAATTTCACACCCTGATGTTTCGAGGGAAGAAAACCCGAGCCCCAATAGAAATCGTAAAAGATCTGACCACAAGTGGTGCCCTTGCTGATGGAAGTCATGACCACAAAGGCGGGAAGGTTTTCTGATTCGCTACCCAAACCATAGGAAAGCCAGGATCCTAGGGTGGGCCTACCGGGAATCTGTGCGCCACTTAAAAAGAAAGAAATCGCAGGTGCATGATTCACTGCTTCCGTATGCATGCTTTTAATAAAGCAAAGATCATCTGCAATCGATGCGGTATGAGGCAAGAAGTCGCTGACCCATGAACCACTATTTCCCCGCTGCTTAAAAGGCTCGACAGGCGAAAGCATCACCTTGCCCTTGGGATTACCTGTCATGGTCGAGAAGCGCTTGCCTTCGAAGAAGGAATCAGGCACGGGCTTACCATGCATCTCGATCAATTTGGGTTTGTAATCAAAAAGATCAACATGGGTGGGCGCGCCATTCTGAAACAGATAGATGATGTTCTTTGCTTTGGGCTTCCAATGTGGAAGATCGGGCAGCCTATTATTCTGGGGGGCAGCAGCGAACCCATCCTTTGCAAGCAAGCCTGAAAGCGCAGCAGTGCCTAATCCCAAGGCCTGCTTCCCGAAGAATTCCCTCCGGTTCACCAACAACGATTGTTGAATTCTAGGATCCATAATTATTCCTTGTTCAAGGCCTCATCAAGGTTGAAAAGGGAAAGGGCCAGGGTGCCAAACGCTGCAAGCTTTTTACTATCGATCTCTTTGCTCGTAGGCATTCTTCCCACTGCTATAAATTTCTTGGCAGCTTCAGCATCTTTTTCAAAGGCATCCTGATACCGCTTAACTGCAGCAGATAAAATGCCTGCTTCCTCGTTACTTGGCTTCCTTGCAAGTATGGCACGAAAGATGTTTTCAATCACAACTTCATCTTTATTGGTTGTTGCAAGAAGTTCTCTTTGCGCAAGCACACGCGATGCTTCAACATAGGTTGTATCGTTGAGGGTTGCGAGGGCATGAAGCGGGGTGTTAGTGCGGGAAAGCTGGACATTGCAATACTGCCTAGCGGGGGTATCAAAGAACATGGTGGGGCCGATGATCCTGCGCCAAAAGGTATAGACACTTCGCTT
This sequence comes from Gemmataceae bacterium, assembly GCA_964201235.1. Classification (GTDB taxonomy): domain Bacteria; phylum Planctomycetota; class Planctomycetia; order Gemmatales; family Gemmataceae; genus UBA969. The sequence continues at coordinate 4,094 of CAXNFS010000293.1, forward strand.
GTAGAGGTTTTCGCCCTGATCCTGAACATATCTTTTATTACCAAAAGTTGCATCTTCCCAGATAC
>CAXNFS010000294.1:0-4138 GCA_964201235.1 Gemmataceae bacterium
TCTTCCTTGAGGTTGAATTTAAGGGTTACATAAACATCAATGCTTTTCTGATTGAAATTAGTCATAGTTTTGTAAGATTTAATTCTTTCATCAATCAATGTAACATCCTCGGGAAGCCTAGAAAATTCATACCCAAGTATAATATATTCGCCCCGCATCATATCGCGCGGATCTACAGGGATGACTTCAAAGCGCACACGATCCGAAGTGATCCTGGGAACAAGGCCCTTGCCACTTAAACCCGAAAGGATGACCAATTGAAAAACAAATGCAGTGAAGATAGCCAAACCAATTTTTGCTGGGTCTTTCCAAGGAGGTAAAATAGGTGTTTGAATATTAGTTGACATGAAAGGAAGCCTTTCTTTTGCGCCAGAAAAATGCCAAACCAATAAGCGCGAGCGAACTCAGGAAAAAGAGAAGAGACGCTCCCAGCATCCCACCAACATTCCCAAAAAGATCAAAGTACCTTACGATCGTCCATAATAAAAAGGTCGAAACCCCAAGGAAGAATTTTGGAGATGAATTGGTTTTAAGGCCTTCATCCATCATGACTGCGGAGTATCCAAGCATTGAAATATTCGCAATTATAAACATTGCTAATGAGCATTCTGAACCAAAGTAAAAACTTATCGCAGGTGCTAAGCTTAACTGTGTAAGAACCGAAAATGCTAAAATCATCTCTTTGAATGAGGTAGGCTTATAATGAGTTTTCGTAAGTACAGTTTTAAAATAAACACTAAGAACTGTAATCCCCACCAAGAAAATAAGTACGCCATCAATAACTGCATAACCATGATTATGCTCAGGTTTAATTCTTTCAGTTATTTCTTTTTGAAAATCATAAAAGGTGACGATACAAAGCATGGGCCAAGTTGCAAGCAAGCCAATTTGATGGCTTACAAAAGTCAGCTTTTCTTTAGTTTTGATTGCCATTCCCGCTAGCCAGTATAAAGCGAGAAGGGCGCCTAGCAGGGGCACTGCAAGGCTTTGAAAATTCCAAGCAAACCATAAACTTAGGCACCAACATGCAAAACCAATCAAATGCAGTGCCATTGTTGTGGGACAGTTTTTCAGGTATGCCCAAATGAAACCGGGCAATAATAAAAGCGGCATAAGGTAAGCTGCAGAGGGAAGTTGTGTATCTCTTCCAAAAAGCAACCAAGTTGAATTAAAATTGGCATTTACTTCAGTAAAACACCAGATGATTTCCAAAACAATAACTAAAAACCAAAGTAGCGAGGATTGGCCAAGAAATGCCAGAGGGATTGATCCCAATGCCCACCAATAAAAACCATCGGGATAATGAGCGTTAAGATTAAATATTTGTGCGATGAGCCATATTCCTGATCCATAACTAATGCAACTAAGCAAACTGAAGACTTCAGAAAGCGGGTTGATTTTCCAGCGAAACCGCGAGACCAGAGTTAAGCATTGAAATGAAATAGTGATGCCAAATATTATGCCCAGCTTTGCTATGTAATTGAGTGTTTCCCAATTGTAACCAATTAATAAAAGAAGTGCTGCGCCTGCAAGTATCGATGCTGCGCTGATTAATATGTAGAATGCTGTAGATTTTTTTTGTTCTGCATCAGCTTGGGAATCATATTGAGAAATGATGGAGTTCGACTGGTTTTCCGAGATGGTACCTTCAGACTTCCAGCAATTTACTTCGGTTTTCAGCCAATCCATCATGTGTTGCGATATCTGTTTTTTCATCGGCCCTATCTATTAAAAAATCAGGAGAGATTTGTCCCTATCTGTAATGATTCCAAGGCAATAATCCTGCCTTTGGGGGTTAATCTAAGAACCTTGTTTTCTTGTGATGCACAGAAAGATTCAACAGCTTCAAAAGCTACGGAACGAGTTTCGTACTCATCCCAACGAAGATGAAGATGAAGGCTTTCAATGTTGCATTCTTCCAGTTCTCTTATTGTACCTTCATGCTGGGTGAGATGTACTAGTAAAAGAGCAAGCTTGAATTTTCGGTCTCTGATTTTTGCGCGCTGCCAGACTGAGAATAATCCTCTTTCCGGAGCAAAGAAAAATGTCAGCCCAAATAAAATTCCAGCAACAGTTGCCATCGAACCAGCAATTGACGCATCGAGAAAATGGGCAAGCCAGTATCCTAGTACTGCACAAAGCATCCCGATAATACAGCTCCATACCAACATGATTGATAACTTGTCGGTTAATAAATATGCTGTTGCAGCAGGCGCAGCCATTAACGCGACTACTAGAATAGAGCCAACAGCATCAAAGGATGCAACTGCAGTGGTTGAAACAGAAAGCACCAACCCAAGATGAATCCAGTAAGGATTAAAACCAATGGCTTTACTAAATGCCGGGTCAAAAGTTGAGACTTTTAGTTCCTTGAAAAATAAGATTATGAATCCAATGTTGACAATGATGATCGCTATCATCAGGGCGAGTGATTTTGGACCAAAATCATATCCCCAGAATTCGAGCCTTCGTGAGGGCAGTGGGGTTAATGCGATTTTCCCCACAAGCACAGCGTCCATATCTAGATGAACATTTTTCGAATAAATCGAAATCAGTAGTACTGCAATGCTAAATAATGCAGGGAAAACCAAGCCTATCGCAGCATCTTCCCGAACCACGCCGGTTTTTTGCAAACCTTCAACCAGCAATACGGTGAATACACCTGCTGTAGTTGCGCCTACCAACAACCAAGGCGAAGTCATATCTCCTGTCAGAAAAAAAGCAATCACGATTCCAATAAGAACCGTATGGCTGATTGCATCACTTAGCAGAGACATGCGCCTAAGAACAAGAAACACGCCGCATAGAGAGCATGCAACAGCGGTTGCCATGGCAAGTAATTGGATTTCGAGTTGGGCTTGTGTCATTTAAGGGGCGCTCCCATGTGGGAAGTTTTTTCATTCAAGTATTCTGCACCCTTGGTAGTGGGAATATAGAGGCCCTTGTCCACTTCAGAAACCAAACCCATTTCCAATAATTTATGCACGCTTCTGGGAACTCCTGAAGGGTTCGAACTAATCCCCTTAAGCATAGCCATGCTGTGACCATTTTGTTTCCCGCTGTGTTCTCTTGCAAGGTTTAAAAGATTAGAAAGGACGGAATCGAGTTGGAGAACTTTGCTGTCGCGCCAATGTTTGAACTGAAGCCAAACGATCCCGCGCGCAGGCGCAAACAAGATGGATAAAAACACAATCAAAGTAATGAACAAGACAATTACCGGTCCCGTGGGAATACTGGTTTTGCCAATGTTGCTTAAGATAGCGCCAGCGATACCGGAAAATGCGCCGAAAATGCCTGCTAAGATCGCCATGATTTCAAGCTTGTTTGTCCATTGCCTTGCAGCTACAGCGGGTGCAACTAGCAAGGCACTCATTAAAACGACACCCACGGTTTCCAAACCTGCAACGATAACCATCACCAATAATAAGGAAAGTAAGACATCGATAAAGAAAACGGGAAAGCCAAGGCTTTGGGCAAAAGATCGATCAAAGCAAACCAGTTGAAAGTGTTTCCAGAAAATGAAAACAGTAATAAGACATGGGATTGCGATTGCAGCAAGAAGCCAAACATCACGATCTAAAAGTGTTGCAGCTTGGCCGAACAAAAAGCGTGCCAGTCCAGCCTGTGCTGCGTCTGGCCGTCGTTGGACCCAAGTAAGAAGCATCAGGCCAAAACCAAAAAATACTGAAAGGGTGATTGCCAATGCGCTGTCTTCTTTGACTCTGCTAAATCTGCTGATACCAAGAATGGCCATGGCAGCGATGGTGCCTGAAATAGCAGCGCCCAGCATCAGGGCCCAAGATTCTTTACTGTTAAAAAGAAGGAATGCGAGAATTAGCCCGGGCAGGCAGGCATGCGAAATTGCGTCGCCCATAAGGCTTTGCTTTCTTAAAACAGCAAAAGTGCCAAGGGTTCCGCATAAAAAGCCCAACAGCGCAGTTCCAGCAACAACGCTTCCCAAGCCAGGAACTGAAAGCGATTCAAACAAGCGTTATTCTCCCAAGGAAACTCTAGAGCCAAATGCGAGCTTTAAGTTTGTTTCGGTGAAAACTTCGGAAACGGGCCCCGCTGCAATTTTTCGCACATTCAACAAAACCACCCAGTCGAAATAATCTTTCACTGTTTGCAAGTCATGATG
>CAXNFS010000295.1:0-4103 GCA_964201235.1 Gemmataceae bacterium
TCGCCCGCACTGCGGATATCTGCAGCTTTTCGTTCTCCCTCGCTTTGGTACTGAGCCGCTTTTTTATCCCGCTCGCTGATAATGCGATCGAAAATCGCCTGCCTGACAGCAGGCGGATGATTCGCTCTTCGCAGCCTGATATCAACCACTTCAATGCCATAATCAGCAGATGCAGATTCCTGCAATGATTTCCCATTGGCCCTGCCTGGTTCAAGCAAAAGCTTGGTGCGTAGAATCTCGCGTTGTTTTTCAACCTTGCCCTCTTCAATACTTACAAGATCATCAAGTTCCATGGTGCCAATGGCTGCGCCAAGCTCTGAATTAATGCGCTGTGCCAAAATAGCTTTAGCGCCTTCAATGGTGTTTACGGTACGAAGAAAAGTATCAACGCCCTTGGCATCGCGAATACGCCAGCAGATGTAGGCATCGAGGCTAAGAGTTTTATCGATGGTATTGCGTTGGGTATCGCGGGTAAGAAGTTCAACACTTGGAAGGTCGAAGAATTGAATTCTGCGATCAAGTCGAAGCACTGATTGAATGGGCCAAGGCAATTTGAAATGCAATCCCGCCTGCGAAGAATCAGCACCATCAAAGGTTTCGAGGTGTCTGCCAAATTGAGTAAGGTAAACAAACTCAGCCCGATCAACAGTAAAAATGCACTGGGGCATTACTGCAAGAAGAACGATTATAGCGAGTGATATTAAGAAAGTTTTCATGGTTAAAGTCCTCCGTCATTGCTTTTGGGAGCAGGTTTTTGCCTATCCACAGGAGCAGAAGAAAAGCCGGGCATGCGGAAAAAGTCTGAAGGCATCAGCCAAAGGTTGCTCTTAACGGGCTTATCAGAATCGATGATGATTTTATCCCTGCCAGAAAGAGCGGAAGAAATGGCATTCCAGAACCTTCTAAAATCAGCGAGAGCTTTCCAAGAATCTCTACGGGCCTTGAGTTGTTCCAACGTAAAGCGGGCAGCCTCATCAGGCTTACTGCCTTCTAAAACATCAATCAATGAACTGGAGATAAGAAGAAAATCATCGTAGGCAGAAGGGCCCACTCTACTGGAAAGAATGGCTAAAGTAACATCAGCTTGGGCTTTGGTTTTATCGATAACCTCATCCTTAAAAGCTTGAGCGAGCCTCTCTTTTAAAAGGGCCCTGCCTTGTTCATCTGCAAGCTTGATTAACACTGCGCCTTGGGCATCGTTGATTTTTCTATCTCGCATTTCCATGGCTTGCGTAACTGCGTAATAAGATCGCACCACTTCCTGCGGAGGATGCAAATCGTGAAGAGATAAACCTTCAAGCCTAATGCCCATGACTGAAGAATCGAGTTTTGCAATACGATTCTCTAAGAGATTAGTAGCTTGGAATTGAAACTTGCCCCGATCTTCTGTCAACAATGCACCCAGCGATTTTGAACCTACCAACTCACGCAAAATCGATTCAGTATTGGCGCGAAGTATAGCTTCGACATCATTGGAATTGAAAAGGAACTTGCGAGGATCGGTGATTGCATAGCGGATGCTTCCCTGGATTTCCATGAGGTTGCCATCGCCTGTGATCATGACGGATTCATCAGGGACTCTGTAAAACCCTTCGCTTTCATGCCTGCTGTTCCATGCGCCCGATTCTGATGTAACCTTACCGTTAGAAAGTGTGCGGAACCCAATTTCGATGGTGCGTACTTTGGAAGGTTGAATGCGGGTGACCTTTTCGAATGGGATGGGTAAACGCCAGTGCAAGCCAGGTTCTAACTGATCATCCAAGAGGCGGCCCATGCGTTGCACCAACCCGATTTCATTGGATTGGATTTGCGTAAACCCAAAAGAAAGCCAGATCAAAAGCAATGTTGCAAAGGTGGCTGCAAATACTTTTTGCCAGTTGTGGAAGATGAAGTCGAAATGCTCATCGATATCGAGAAGTCGATCCACAAATGCGCCAACTTTATCAGTGAATTTCGCAAACGAATAAGAAGCTGAAAGATTGGATTCCCGTTGAAACCATAAAAGCCGCATCGAGTTTAGCAGCACCGCGAAAGAGCCGAATTGATGATAAACCACTGCAAATAGTGGTGATTGTTCCATCCAATCGGTAGGTGCAAACAAAGGCCAAAGCCAGCCTGTGATAACAATCCCAACAATGTTAACACCAAAAGCGAAGTAAAGAATGTTCTGGTTGATGGTTTGCAAAGTTGCCCGAGAAAGCCCTATCAACAAAGGAAGAGAGCGAAGCGGATCACCTAATAGAACCACATCGCCAGATTCTGCAACGACCTCGATCCCGGAAGGGCCACCCACTGCAAGGCCAACATTAGAACGCGCGAGGGCAGGAGCATCATTAATACCATCACCCACCATTGCAACCCGATGCGTGGAAGACATCTCTGCAATCATTTTTTCTTTGTCTGCGGGAAGCAAGCCGCCATGACATTCATCAATTCCTAGATATTTTGCAACTTGATCCGCAACGATAGGTCGATCGCCAGAGAGAAGGGCGATGCGCTCGATTCCCATTTCGCGCAGTTTGGAAATAACGCCTGCAGCTTCTGGGCGAATGCGATCGCGGGCTCCAAACAACGCTTGAACTTTTCCATCGATACACGCCACCATCACGGTCTGGCCTGTAGTTTCAAAACTCTTGATTGCATCATCTACTGGCTCAGGGATGGTAATACCACGCTCAAGAAAAAGCTTTGGAGTACCAACAAGAATGTTTTTACCATCAAGTGAAGCTTCGACCCCAAAACCAGGAAGTGCTTTAAAATCTATGGCTTGCGAAAGAGTTAGCCCTTTGCTTTTTGCAGAGTGAACCAGAAGTTTTGCCAAGGGATGTTCGCTGGATTGCTCGACACTTGCAACTAGGCGAAGGGCCTCATCAGCATTAAAACCATCTTCTGCAAACCAAGTTTGCCCGAGTTCTAATTTGCCCTCGGTAAGAGTGCCGGTTTTATCAAAAGCGAAGGCATTGATTTGCGCAAGTTGTTCAAGTGAGTTTCCGCCTTTGATTAAAATGCCTGTGCCAGCAAGCCTGCCCATTGCTGCAATCATGGCTGCAGGAGTAGCTAGGATAAGTGCGCAGGGGCATGCAACAACAAGGATGGAAAGAGCAGGATAAAGTGCTGCACGAAGGGCGGTATAAAATCCAGGCTTGGGAAGTTCTGGATTACGAAACCAACCTAACTGACTTACGATTAAGAACGCAAGAAAGGTGATTGCAGCAAGGCCAAGAACAACGGGAAGAAACCATCGTGCAAGTCGATCTGCGGTTCGCTCGAGTTTATTTTTCGAAGCAAGGGCTTTTACGGTAAGATCGAAAACCCTGCCAGCAGCGGTATCATTACCAACTTTAAGAACCGTGAAGGTGAGTGCGCCTAAGCCATTCAAGCAGCCTGCAAGAATGGTATCACCTGAAGTTTTCAGATGAGGAATACTTTCACCTGTAAGGGCAGCGGTGTTGACTTCGGAAGTGCCATCAAGGATAAGGCCATCCGCAGGAATGCGGGCGCCCGGTTTAACTCTGACGGTATCGCCAACTTTAAGATCTTCAACAAGAATGCGTTCTTCATTACCCGAGGCATCGAGCCGCCAGCATCTGCGCGGAAAAAGTTCGAGCATCCACCGCAGGGCTTTTTGAGTGCGATCAAAAGTAATGCCTTCCAGACATTCACCAACAATGCCAATGAAGACAACTTCTGCAGCAACGAGGGGTTCCCTAATTAGAATCGCAGCAATGCAAGCAATGGCGAGTGCAAGGTCTGCGCCCATTCTTCCCTGAAGGAGAGAATCGAGCGAACCATAAAGCACCCGGGCTCCGCCAAGGATTGCTGCAATAAGAGCGATACGAAAACCACGAACCTCATTGGGGAAGGAAGGTATAGCCAAACCGGTCCAGAGTTCGATGCGGGATGAAACCCAGGGAAGAATATCCCACCCGATTAAGAAGCCAAGTATAATTGTGAGGAGGTAGAGTGAAGTTCTACTTTCACTTTGAAAAGCCTTGTCCGATTGAGAGATTTCACGATGCATGTTCAGGAAGCTACGGGTTAGTGTAAGATCAAGTCAAAACGCAGCCGAGCTTCCTTGACAGATTGCGTACCTCCAATTTATG
>CAXNFS010000296.1:0-4096 GCA_964201235.1 Gemmataceae bacterium
TAATGGAGTGTCAGTACCGCTAGCTGATTCCGCACCTATTCCTTCTTTGGTATGAATACGAATAAATGATTAATTCTGAATGGATATACGCAGTAGATGAAAAGAACTTTTCTCCAAAAGTAGTGGAGATGTCGAAGACTGTACCTGTGGTGGTGGATTTTTGGGCGCCTTGGTGCCAGCCTTGCAAATTGCTAAAGCCCATGCTTGAAAGTGCCATTCAAAATCTCAATGGCCAAGTCATGCTTGCGGAAATCAACACCGATGAGAACCCCAATCTTGCAGCATCATTCAAGGTCGAAGGAATACCTGCAGTTTTTGCTTTGAAGGATGGCCTTGTTGTCAATCGATTTCAAGGCTTATTAACTGATGAACAACTACAAGAATTTCTGGCAACACTTTTGCCCACCGAAGTGGATAAGCGATTGGTAGATGCTGTCGAATTAAAAAAAACGGATGCTGTTGCAGCAGAAGAAAAAGTAAGGGGGTTGTTTAAGGAAAACCCAAAGCACGATAAAGTTCGATTGGCCCTTGCAAGAATGTTAGCGGGAAAAGGGGATGAACAATCCGAAGTGCCCGGCCTCTTGGAGCCTTTTGGTTCAGATGGAGATACAGGTAAAGAAGTTCAGAAAATCATGGCTGAACTAAAGATCTATCAAATAACAAAACCACTTCCTACAGAGGCTGATGTTCTTAAGCAAATTGAATTGAAGCCTAAAGATGGTTTAGCCTATTACCAGCTTGGCTGTCTTAAAGCTGTTTCTGGTAATTACGAAGAAGCTTTAAAACTGTTAATTCAAGCAGGCGAAAACGATATGAACCTTGCCAAGAATCTTGTAAGAGAGGCTATGGTCAGCATCTTTCATTTGGTTGGTGTGGGTAGTCCGCTAGCTAATCAATATCGCTCAAAATTATCTAGCCTTCTATATTAGGGGTTTCCACCCATAATGCATTTTGCTTGCCATCACCAAATGCCTTGTCGATAAAATAAGCTAAAGGTAAACCCGCAATAAATCCGCCTATGTGCGCCCCATAGGCTACGCCACCACCTTCCCCAGCCCCCAACTCCATGAAGCTACTAAATAGCTGCATTGCAAACCATAATCCTACCGCGACCATTGCTGGTACCGTGGCGACAAACCTGAAGATAAGAACAGTGACGCTGTTGTTGGGAAAGAAAAGAAGGTAAGCGCCCATGACGCCCGATATTGCCCCTGAGGCGCCCAAGCTAGGGGTTAATAGATCGGATTGTAGAAGAACACAAGTTGCAACATGTGCCAAAGATGCCAGTATCCCTGCGATAATGTAAAAAAGCAGATATTGCAGATGCCCGAGTCGGTCTTCAACATTATCACCAAAGATCCAAAGAAAAAGCATGTTGCCTAAAATATGGCCTATGCTTCCATGCATGAACATAGAGGTGATTAGCGTGATGTAAACCGTGACGGGGGTTGGCTCTAAACCAGGTCGGATAATCTCTTCGCCTGAGGGTTTTTTTCCCAAAACAGTGGGGCCAGATTGAATATCTTTTCCTGAAATGATTTCTGCAGGTACTGCAGAGAAAGTGTAGACAAAGCGCTCGTTCTCGCCAAAGTCTTGAAACATGGCGAAAACAAAAATGTTGATCGCAATTAGAATGTAATTAACAAAGGGTACTCGAACTCGTTTTGAGTTGTCATCATACAGCGGCATGATCATTTTAGTTACTCTGGGGAGATATCAAGCAAAAACAGATTGTACAACACGCCCTGCAACATCGGTAAGGCGCTCATCTTTGCCCAAGTGCGGGTAGATAAGTTTCTCATGATCCATGCCTAGAAGATGCAGTAATGTTGCATGAAAATCATTGACGGATATTCTTGTGTCGATTGCATTGAGCCCCATTTCGTCGGTGGCACCAATAGTTTGTCCGCCTTTAACTCCGCCTCCTGCTATCCACATCGTAAAGCCATGTGGGTTGTGATCACGACCTCTGCCTCCTTGAGTGTTTGGCAATCTGCCAAATTCACTTGCCCAAACAACCAGAGTGGAGTCGAGTAAACCTCTGGCTTTAAGATCTTTTAGTAATGCAGCAATTGGCTGATCAACATGACCACACATCTTTTCATGATTGGAATTAATGTCGTCATGTGCATCCCACTGGGTAACCAACGGCCCACCACCCGAGTAAAGTTGCACGAACCGAACGCCCCTCTCTACCAACCTTCTTGCAAGCAGGCAGCGGGTACCAAAGTCGGATGTTTTTTTGTCGTTCAAGCCATAGTTGTTTTTGGTTCTTTCGCTTTCTTTGGAAAGATCAACCGCTTCTGGAGCGTGACTTTGCATGCGGAAAGCGAGTTCGTAAGAAGCAATGCGAGCAGCAAGATCAGTGCGCGAAGGATCAAGATCTTTTTCGTTCATCTGCTTGATGAAGTCGATGGTTGCCCTTTGGCGGCTGGGTGTTATGTCTGCAGGCGGTTTAAGGTGCAAAAGAGGGTTTGCACCACGCCTTAGCAATGTTCCTTGATAGACAGCAGGAAGGTAGGCATTGGACCAGCATGGTGCCCCGCCTTCGGGTGTGCCTTCGGGTTGTAATAGAACACAGTATGCAGGTAAATTTTCGTTGGTGCTTCCTAAGCCATACGAAACCCAGGAACCCAAACTTGGATGCCCCATCAATGTTCTACCCGAGTGCATTTCATACATTGCGGGCGCATGAACCGTGCTGGTGCACCAGCAGGATCTTAAAAAACAAATGTCATCAACACACTGAGCGAGATTAGGCATCAGGTCTGAAACTTCGAGTCCGGATTTACCATGTTTTTGAAATTTCCGGGTCGAGCCAAGAATGGGCGTATCGCCTTTGGTGAACTGACTAACGGGCTTGCCAAAGCTTGGGGGCAGGGGTTGACCATTAAGTCGATTCAATTCTGGCTTCGGGTCAAATAAATCGATCTGGCTAGGGCCACCCACCATGAACATGAATATGACTGACTTGGCTTTTGAAGGAAAATGAGAAAGTCGAGGCGCAAGCGGGTTAAGGTTATTTGATTCCGTGGAGGCCGCAAATCCTTCTTGAGAAAGCAGCCAAGAAAGCGCAAGAGAGCCACAAGGGCCCATTGGGTGGGTTAGAAAATCTCTTCGATTGAAATTGTTCATTGCGTAATCCTACCACAAAAGTAGCAGAAAAGCACGAATCGAAGCTTTAGGATTTCTTCCTTTTCAGGGCTTCCTGCAAGGTTATACCGAGATCCGCAGGGCTTTCTGCAACTAGAATTCCAGCTTTTCGCAAGGCTGCCATTTTATCTTGTGCAGAACCCATGCCACCGCTAATGATTGCGCCGGCATGGCCCATGCGTTTTCCAGGGGGAGCTGTTTGGCCAGCAATAAAGGCCGCAACTGGCTTTGTGACATACTTTTGAATGTAGGCAGCAGCTTCTTCTTCAGCAGTGCCACCGATTTCACCCATCATTAGAATTGCTTCTGTCCCAGCATCATCCTGAAACATTTTGAGTACATCAATTTGATTGGTGCCTATGATTGGGTCGCCACCAATGCCCACGCAAGTTGATTGTCCGAGCCCTAAATTAGTAAGCTGCCAAACAGCTTCATAGGTGAGGGTTCCGCTGCGCGAGATGACGCCAATGGTTCCTGGCTTGTGAATGTAACCTGGCATGATGCCAATTTTGCATTGACCAGGAGTAATAAGACCAGGGCAGTTAGGCCCGATAAGGCGAATATTCGGCTTGGTTGCAAGAAATCGTTTCGCCCTCGACATATCCAAAACTGGAATGCCTTCGGTAATCGCAACAATAACTTGAATGCCTGCATCTGCTGCTTCCATGATGGCATCAGCAGCGCCTGAAGGCGGAACAAATATCATGGTGGCGTTGGCACCAGTTTTAGCAACGGCTTCTGCAACCGTATTGAAAATAGGAAAACCTTCTTTGGTTGTGCCACCTTTTCCAGGAACCACACCACCCACTACCTGGGTTCCATATTCCCTGCATTGGATTGCATGAAATGTTCCGGCTTTACCTAAACCTTGGCACAGTACCTTGGTGTTTTTATCAATAAGAATGCTCATGAAAACAACTCCGCAGATTCTTTTGAACTTGGT
>CAXNFS010000297.1:0-4092 GCA_964201235.1 Gemmataceae bacterium
AAAGACATTGTTAAAAATTACATTGGGGTCGGGCGCAGTAAGGATATCTCTTCGGTCATCAGATGCTCTGGAAAAGTCCATTTCAAAAACCCATTCCATGTAAGTGCAGAAATTACCATCACTTCGCAACCTTGCCCGCCTAAAATCGGTGCCTTGTTGTAGTCCAGCATCTGGTAATAGGTTTTGGGCATAGGGATCAACGCTATAAAAACCAAAGTCCATTTGGAATAGCCCGCCTATGCGTGCTTTGAAGGCTTTGTCTTCCGATTCGAAGGTGAGTCTGCCATCTTTTCCCCAGGTGGCCATCATACCATTATCTTTCACAGGCCAATTAGGGCCGCGACGATTCGATGTGGTTTCTTTTGCAGTACTTGTTAACTCTTCGAGGCTGGGAAGTTTTTGGAGTTCTTCGGGCTCTAAGGAAAATTTAGGTGTAGCTGGGATTTCGGGTTTGGTGAGCTGATTTTGAGTCTCGGTTTGTTGTTTAAGTAATTTAGATTGTTCTAGGATTAGTATTTTTTGTTGTTCTAAAACTTTGGATTGTTCATCCATTTTAGCTTGTTGGGCTTTGATGAAAAGCTTTAATTCTTCTGCTGGATCTTGTGCGTGTAGGGAAGAAGAAACGAGTATTAAAACACCCAGCATAACTAGTAAAGAAGCTACGCTTTTCAGTAAGTGAAAAGTGTATTGGGTGCCAGAACGCTCGGAGAACTTAAAAGCCAAAATTCAATCCTGTAGTGACGATAATACAACCTGTAGTAATTAATCGGTTTAAGAAGGTAGTTTTAATGAGAAAAACGAAATTATAATTAAAGATTCAAAGAAAAAGACCGGGGCTTAAATCCTACTCTTTATATCTCCCCCATTTTTACTTTTAAGGCGGGTTTATAAAAGTCGTGTTTTACCAACTTTAATGAAATTCGGTAAATTCATTATTTCTTTGGCTGGAGTTTGCCGATTAATACAAGGATGCAGATTGTAGCATCGAGATGAAGCTTCCTTAATTTGGATGTGCTGAATTGAAAATTGATACAAAGTTCTGGGTAACTCTAATGGTGGGCTTTTCGCTCTGCCTGACCGGATGTATTCCAGGCCCAGTGAAAGAGTATTGGGATCATGGAATGAAAGTGGGGCCGGAGTATTCTAAGCCGCCCGCACCGGTTTCCTTTGATTGGATTGATAAGGATGATACCCGTATTCGCACCGATCCTGAAGAGCACAGGAATTGGTGGAAGAATTTTAATGATCCGAATCTGGATGAGTTGATTTGTTATGCAACGAAACAGAATTTGAGTTTGAAAGAAGCTGGTTACAGGGTAATGGCATCTCGGGCTGACCTTGCAATTGCAATAGGGGAATTGATGCCCCAATCTCAAAGTATGCAAAGTAGCTTTACCCAATATGGTTTGAGCACCGCAGTTGCAAATAGATCATCGCGGGGTATAAGCCTTATCCCAAATAATTATTATCCACAATATAGTTTTGGGTTTAATTTGGCTTGGGAGCTGGATTTCTGGGGCCGCTATCGCAGAGCAATCGAATCTTCTAGCGATCAACTTGATGCATCGATTGAAAATTATGATGAGGTAATGGTTTCGATGTTGGGAGAGATTGGCGAACATTATGTGCTATATCGTTATTGTGAGCGTGTTGTGGAATTATTGAGGGAAAACATTGAGTATCAGAAAATTAGTTTGCAAGTAGCCAAAGCTAAGTTTAATGCTGGTCTTTCTAGTGAATTAGATGTTGATCAAGCGCAGAGCGATTTAAGTTATTTTGAAGGTACGGTTAATATGTTTCTTCTCGTCCAGCGGACGCATAATAATACCCTATGCACTTTACTTGGTATTTCACCAGAAGACCTCGGCAAAAAGTTAACAAAAAAAGGCATTCCCGTTCCTCCTAAAGATGTTGCGGTAGGCATACCCGCACAACTGATTACAAGAAGGCCTGATGTGCGTATGGCAGAAAGGCAAGCCGCCGCTCAGTGCGCCAAGATAGGTGTGGCAATGTCGGAACTGTTCCCACATTTATATATCAATGGTTCCTTTGGTTACAATGCGATGAATAATACGGCATTGTTTACTTCCCCTGCGGCTTATGGCACGATTGGGCCAGGTTTAAGTTGGAATATTTTCAATTATGGAAGATTGTTGAACAATGTGAAAATGCAGGATGCGAACTTCCAGGTGAATGTTGCCAAGTTTCAGAATTCGTTGGTTAAAGCTGGGAAAGAAGTAGAAAATGCTATCGTGCAGTATGTAAAAAGTGGGGATGCGATCAAGGAGATGGAAGTTTCGGTTGCTGCAATTCGTAAGGCAAGCGATATTGTAATTGTGCAATATAAAGCAGGCACTTCGGATTTTAATAGGGTTTCATTAGTTCAAGAAAAGCGAATATCTCGAGAAATGGAATTAGCCCTTTATCAGCAAACTTATGCCCGAGGTATGGTTGTCATTTATAAGTCATTAGGTGGTGGTTGGCAGGTAAGATTAGATGGATGCAATGAAGGCGGCGCAATTGCAGGGGAACCCAATGAATTGCCTTTGCCCAAAACCGAAATACTTCGCCCTGTGCCAGAAAGCAAGCCAGAGGAACCCAAAAAGTGATGCGTTCATTTGCGAGGTCAATGATTGGGATTGGAGTCTTGCTTTGTTCGCTTGGTGCGTTGATCGCATCGGATTCCTATTGTGCAAAATGCCCGGATGATTACAAAACCAAACCCATGCCTATTGCTTTGGAATACTTTAAAACAAATGGTAAAGATTGTTACAAAATAAAGAGCTGCCCGCCTGTGCATCCCTATTTTAAACCAAATGGTTTTGATGATTACAAGATGAAAAGCATGCCTTGTGTTAAGGCGCTAGATAAAGGTTCGTGCACTCCGGATGGCGGCACAGGAGTTAATTTTTTCGGTTTACGACCTAGGTTAGAAACACATAAAAAACTAACTCAGCCATGATGATTATTGTTGGTGTCTGGCGTCTGGATTGTGGTTTGATTTTCGAGTGGGGTAGTCCTTTTTGCTCCTGTGATCCACAAGATGACATAAAAGAAAACTGGGGTATAAAAAATCCCCAGGAATGTAACTCCGAGCATCCCGAAGAAAACTGCAATGCCCAGAGCCTGACGCATTTCAGCGCCTGCGCCTTCTGAAAGCGCCAAAGGTACTACACCAAGAATAAACGCAAACGAGGTCATTAAAATTGGCCTTAATCTTAATTTGCTTGCTTCCACGGTAGCTTCTTTTAAAGGTTTGCCCTGCTCGAATAATTGCTTTGCAAATTCCACAATGAGGATTGCGTTCTTGCTGGCGAGTCCTACCAAAACCACAAATCCAATCTGCGTGAAAATATTGATATCCATCTTGAATAATTGCAAACCCAATAAGCTTGATAGTAAGCACATGGGAACCACTAATATCACCGCTAAAGGAAGGCTCCAGCTTTCGTATTGTGCTGCCAGCACTAAGAACACAAATATCACTGCAAGGCCGAATACGATCGTTGCAGTATTGCCTGACTCGAATTGGAGAAATGAAAGTTCTGTCCATTCAAAAGCCATGTTTCGAGGAAGGTTCTTGTTTGCAATGGTTGCCATTTCTTGTGCGGATTGGCCTGAACTGAAGCCTTTGGCATTATTCCCGTACAATGCGGTTGCGGGATACATGTTGTAGCGAATAAGAAAGTTAGGACCGGAGGCGTTTTGAAAACTCATGAATGCGCCCATGGGAACCAACTGATTCGATTTGTTGCGGATCTTGATAAGCGTTAGGTCGTTTATTGATTGGCGAAAATCCTCATCTGCCATCACATTTACCTGCCAAGATCTGCCAAACAGATTAAAGTTGTTCACATAATATGACCCTAGAAAGCCTTGTAAAGTTTCAAAGACATCCTGCATCTGTAAACCAAGAGCCATGACTTTGTCGCGGTTAATATCAAGATAAATCCATGGAGTGTCATCTTGGCTGCCTGTAAAAACACCTCGAAGCATGGTGCTATTATTTCCCTCTACTGCAATGCCATCAGTGGTTTTTTGTAAACTTTCTAGCCCGACAGGACCGCGATCTTCAATCATCATTTTGAACCC
>CAXNFS010000298.1:0-4082 GCA_964201235.1 Gemmataceae bacterium
ATCAACATCCAACTCTTTGGCAAGAACATAGATTCGAATTTTATCTTTTAGCAAGCTTGGCTCCAGTACCTCTTCAAAAAACCCCCGCAAATGCATTCAAACGAATGTCATAATACTATTCTAACGCAATAAAACTGGTTGAAAAGATAAGTTGGATGATGTTCGTAGAACAAACTACCCGACCCTTTTTTTCAATCTTTTTGCTCGTCTTTCTATTCCTTAACGCTGGTATCCTCATCCGCAACAACCGTTTCGACCTCAGCAACTGGTGCTGCAGGTTCTACTGCTTCAGCGGGACTATCGGAAAACAAACTATCAAATTCTGATACCTTTGGTTTGGCAGCAGCCACCGGTGGACGAACGGCATCCTCATCGTCTTCTTGCGATGCAGCTAATTCTTGCTGGGCTAATTTTTCTTGTTCAACCTGCTCTGCAGCTTCTTCAGCAAAAGCAACCAAGTCTTCAGCCTGACCTTCGGTTAAGCCAGTCATTTCCGCCAACTGGGCGGGTTCCATATAAGTGATATCTTCGTAGGAAAGGAAACCTTCTTCGATAAATCCTTCCACCATTTCGGAAGTAACATTAGGCAGCAAGCTAAACCAGCCTTCAGCCTTTTCGATGACAACATTGAGCTCATCATGGGTCATGATGTCGATATCCCAGCCTACTAATTTGGAAGCAAGCCTAACATTCTGGCCTCGTCTTCCGATTGCAAGCGAAAGCTGATCATCTTTAACAAGTACAATTGCACGACCTAATTTAGGATAAAGGAAGACTTCTTCCACAACAGCAGGTTGCAGTGCGTAAGGGATAAGAACTTGCAACGAATCGGTCCAACGAACGATATCAATTCTTTCGCCACCGAGTTCATCCACAATGTTTTTGATTCTGCTGCCGCGAACCCCAACGCAAGCACCAACGCAGTCGACTTTTGTATCGATGCTAGAGACAGCAACTTTGCTGCGATAACCTGCTTCACGGGACACAGCTTTGATTTCGATGGTGCGATCACTGATTTCTGGGATTTCGTTTTCGAACAACCTGCGTACAAAATCAGGATGAGTTCTGGAAAGCACAATTCGAACTCGGTGCCCGACTCTGCGAACTTCAAGAATTACCGCTTTGACTCGTTCGCCAACATGGTGGGTTTCGCCGGGGATTTGCTCGCTGCGGGGCAAAAGTGCTTCGTGCTTGTTCAAGGAAATGGTGGCAGCACCTTTTTCAAGGCGTGTTACCTGACCTTGTACCTGATCACCCTTTTGCGCATTGTACTCATTAAAAACTTGTTCGCTTTCTGCTTCTCTAAAGTTTTGAATCATAAGCTGCTTTGCAGATTGTGCAGCAATTCTACCGACTGTTTCGGGTGCTAATATTTCGTCTTTGTAGCGGGCGCTGATAGTGCCATTTTGCCTATCGATGCTTACATGAATATCTTCTTCTTTGATTTCATCTGGATCGATTTCAGCAATTGGTGGCAAGCCGTTCGCATCGAGAAGGACTTCGATCTTTTCTTTTTTCTTGGCTTTTTTTGGTTTGGCAGCAGCAAGGGTGGTGATTTGCCATTTGGTGATGGCAAGTCGCAAAGCTTTTTCAATGCTGGTGAATATCAGCTCACGAGGAATGTTTTTTTCCCTGTTAAGCAAATCAACGCCCCGAATCAGATCCTGGCCATTCATCCTAACTCTCCGCAAAATCGATTAAAACCGCATATAAAAAAAAAGAGTGGGAATAACCCCACCCGGAAGGAAATGCAGGCCGGTTACCTACATTTTCAGTGAATTAACTTTTTGAGGGCTATCACTTTTAAAGCCCTGAGAATTACTCCGGCTTACCGTTTGGTGTGTCAAATGAATACAAAGACGAATCAAGCACTCAAATACACAAAGCTATTTTCATGGGAATTGGGTCGATAGGCAAGCGTAATCCATGAAAAAAAGCGACATAATTGTTGAGGATTGATAAAAAGTCCGGTTTTGAAACTGAAAGATGGAGTATGGTAATGCAAAAAACTCTGATGTATTTTGTAGATTTGATTAAACTTCAGCACACGCTTTTCGCTCTGCCTTTTGCACTTATTTCTGCACTTCTGGCTTGGAAAATGACGGATAGCTTCCATTGGGTTCAACTTTTAGGGATTGTTGCCTGCATGGTTACTGCCCGAAGTGCTGCAATGGCCTTTAATCGTTTAATAGACAGTACTTACGATGCAGAAAACCCTAGAACAGCGTTAAGGCACATCCCTGCAGGATTGCTGAAAAAAACTCAGGTTATTGCTTTTGTATTGCTTACTTCCATTGCTTTTTTAGCTTCTTGTACCTTGTTTCTGCTCGTAAATAATATCTGGCCTCTAGTCTTTGGCCTGCCTGTTTTGTTGTTCTTGCTCTCTTACTCTTATGCAAAGCGCTTTACCGCTTTTTGCCATTTCTGGTTAGGCCTCGCACTGGCGCTTTCGCCATTAGGCGCCTGGGTCGCAATCCGAGGTATGGCATGGACTGAATCCCCCATCCCTCTCATGTTAACAGGGGCGGTATTTTTCTGGGTTTCGGGGTTTGACATGCTTTACGCATGCCAAGATGAAGGTTTTGATAAGTCGAAAGGGCTATTTAGTGTTCCTGCAAAAATTGGAATTCGCAATACGCTAAGGGTAGCGTTCGTTTGTCATCTTGTGATGTTGGGTTTCTTGCTAGGTTTTTACTGGTTGGCATCGCCTCCACTTGGCGCGATTTATCTAGCAGGCGTTGGGTTTGTTTCTTGCCTAGTGCTATATCAGCATGCCTTGGTGAACGAAAAAGATCTCTCCAGGGTGAACCAGGCTTTTTTTAATGTCAACGCAGTGATCAGCGTTGGGCTAATGCTAATCGTGCTGCTGCAACTTTACATGGTTTGATACAGCAGCATTAAAGGCTTTATGCTTAGGTTGTTGCAACTTTACCTGAGCGCAATGCCTTGTTGGCAAGATGAGCAGCAGCAGCAGCGTGAACGCCTGCCTCTACAGGAGTGCTCGGATCTTTTCGCGATCGCATAGCGCCGACCCAATCTTCGAGGTGGAGTTTCTCGCCATCTGGCTTGTCGTAGAAATCAGCACCGCGCCTGCCCACGCCAAGGATTAGCTCTTCGGCTTTTATTTTTCGGTTCCAATCTGGGATGATTTGGAAGCACCCCCGATCAACATAAATCGTACCCTCGGTTCCCATGAACTCGATTCTTGAGCCATGCCTAGCATTCGAGAACCCCCCTTCAAAAAACATTTGAATACCGTCTTTGTATTCAAGGATGGTTTGAACCATATCAGGAGTTTCCCAGATGCCCTTGGCGTTGACCATGGTGCCAAGGCTTGCAGCAGATATAGGTGATTCTAGGTTCAAAACCCAATGAGCAACATCGACCCAATGAACCATGAGATCGGTAAAGATGCCCCCGCCGAAGTCCCAGAACCAGCGCCAGTTTCGCATTTTGTAATCGTCAAAAGGCTGGTCCGCAACATTGCCTAAAAAGGCTTTCCAGTTAACATTAGAGGCATTGGTGGTGGGGTCCCCTTTTTTGACCCGGTCAGAATTTCTGTTCCAACTCATGTGCACTCGATAGACTTTCCCAATCTTCCCTGCTGCGACAGCCTCCTTGGCTTTTTTGATATGCTCCATGCTGCGTTGCTGGGTTCCGATTTGAACCACCTGTTTGGATTTCCTTACTGCTTGGATAACCTTTTCGCCCTCTTCCAAACTATGCGTCAAAGGCTTTTCTACATAGACATCCTTGCCTGCAGCTACCGCATCAATGGTCATGGGGACATGCCAGTGATCAGGCGAGCCAATCAAAACAGCATCGATATTTTTATCTTCTAGAAGTTTGCGGTAATCAGAAAACATTGCGACTTTATCGCCAGTCATTGCTTTGGCTAAAGCCAAGGCATCTTGGCGGATATCAGAAATTGCAACGATGCTGGTGTTTGGAATGGTGAGAAGAGATTTCATCAGGGTTCTGCATCTGCCACCTGTTCCTATACAACCGATGCGAATCGTTTCGGAAGGTGCTGCGTGAAGAATGGTTCCTGCAGCAAGTGTGACGCCCAGAGTTTCAAGTGC
>CAXNFS010000299.1:0-4079 GCA_964201235.1 Gemmataceae bacterium
AAATCAAGCGCTTCCGCAGCTTCAGTAAACATGGAAAGAATTGCATTTTCCGAAGGATTTACTTTGTTCATATACTCAAGGAAATTCATTTCCGCAAGTTCCATTGCAATCCAAAGATGTTCCTCAATGATCCAGAACCCAAAAATAGACAACAAATGTGGATGTCTGATCGATTTAAAAAGTTTCAAAGAACGAATTTCAATAAGGTCTAGCCCATTGCTCATGGGGATGATTTTCATTGCGAGGGAAACATCACCAGGCCCCTGGGCTTCCCATACTTCACCAAAGCTACCCTTCCCTATTTTTTTAATCAGTTGATACCCAGGTATGGGTGATTCACCTTTGGTAATCGTACTGGGAACAACGGTTTCATTATCTGACAAACCGTCGCCTAGGGGCTCAGAATCTGGATAGAGCAACCAATCCATTTCTTGAAGTTCTTCAATCGCTCTTGGCAACTCTGTATTTAATGCGGGGTAAGATAGTAAAAGAGATTTTAAAGGAATTTCTTTTTGAAATAGGCGTTGCTCTTCCCAACTGAATAAAGCTTCTTCTAGTTCTTGATTCATTTTGGATTGGGCGAAATCCATTATTAATTATCCCCATATTCCGGCGTTTGATTATTTATCAAAGTTCGGATCAAGATTCTTTTGGTCATCCATCTCCTTGCTAGGGTTCGCAGAGGAATATCCAGAAATTTAGCAGCCTCATCTTGGCTTAAGCCTTGGAACCAGAGAAGATCAAAAAGCTGTTTGTTTTCTTCTGGGAGGAGGTCAATTTTTTCATAAAACTCCGTCCACTCTGCATAGCTTGAAGGCCCGCCATCTCGGTCTTTGGTATTGAGCAATTCATTTCTTTTGATGGAGGTGCTCATATCGCCTGAGTTTTTATTTTGGTTCCTTGCAATGCTGGATCGGGCAAGGTCTTGAAGCACCCAGCGAAGGTTTTGCGATGCGAGTTTGAAATAGGAGGAGGTATCTTCAGGAATTAAGCCATCAAGCATTTTGTGAAGTCGGATGACTAGTTTTTGGGTAATGTCATCGGTTTCTTCGAGGGTGCAGAGGTTGGGATGTTTTCGAAACATTTTGCGGGAAAGGCGTTGAAGCCTATCTAAAGAGTGTGCAATTAACTCTTCGCGGGCTTTAGGTTCCTTGGCTTTAAGCTTAGCCAATAGAGCGTTGATACGGGTTGAGTGCTCAAATTCATTCATTAAGGATATTATGCAAAATTATAACCAAATTTAAAATAAATATTGAGTAAAAATGATCTTTTTAAAATACTTAGAGAAATCTTGGCATAGTTTGTGACGCCCCTGCGATAGATAGATAAGCTGTTTATGAATTGCATTAAATAACAATATAAACTTGCTGAACAAGCCATTGTGATTTTAGTCAGCTATTGGGAAAGGGAAGTGTGTTTTTGTAGAAAATTTGATCGGTGCTTTTGGGGCAATGATCAAGGATTCAGTGCCAAGCCGGAAGAAAATCTGCTTGGAGCGGTAGACATCGGCCTAGAGTTGAGAGCTTTTTGTAATCGAAAAGAAGTGGTTTTATAAAAGAAGGAACTGGTTGTCTGCTAAGTAGGATATCCATTAGAGATGAAATTCGATTTTATCGAACTTATCCCAAATATTGCTATTGGACCGTGTAAAAGAGTAACTCCTAGGTTGTTTTACAAATTTTAAAAATGGAGAATAACATGTATAATTATAAAGTATTTATTTTGCTAACAACAGTATCGTTTGGGCTTTTTTCTGAAAAATGTTTAGCTCAAAATAAAGAAGAAGATTATAAAATATTAGCAGCAATTATTACCCAAGAACTAAAACTATCGAATGAAGAAGTGTTGGAATTTCAAAAAGTAAGTCACGCTCAACAAATTGCTAATTTGCATTCAAAAATTAGAAAGCTTACAAAACTTGAGAATTCATCAGATAAAGAAGTCGTTTATATCGCAAACCTTGCGAAAACCAATCTCGAAAAGATAGTTGCTCAATCGAATAAAATATCTGAAATGCCTGAAAACTCATCCGGAATTGGCGATCTTTTTATAGGAGCTGGCCTTATTGGGGCCCAATTTTTTGATCCAACATTTATAAGTGGAACAACAGGTTTAGGTATGCTAGCCAAGGGTTGGAGTAGTATTAATAATGACAATGATGCTTATGGTAAGGAATTAAAAATTCTTGTTTCATTATTTGGAAATTTGGATGCTGCAACTTATTTACTTCCAGGGGCAGCGGAAACGAATTCCGCTAGATTAACAGATTCGGCAAATAAATTTAAAATTGATATAGATGAGAGTTTATTAAGAAACACTAATGATCATTTTTATATTAAAAATCTTGGAAATGAACTTTCAAATGTCACTTTAGAAGTCGAATTAATTGGTTTAAGGGGCGAGTCAATAAAAAATATTCATTTTATTGAAAAATGGCCAGCTAATATTCAAATGCATGCGATTTACTCTATGGGAGTTAACAATCCTGATGGTAAAACATCAGTTGGAAAAACTAGTGTTTTGGGCATACAAAAAGCAAATGTTAGAATTCTTTCCTCTAAATTATCAACGCTTATTAATTATAATTATCAAGGTAAAGAAAAAGATGATGACATACAGCGTTATACTCAAAAAATGGAATTAAGTTTGAAATACTATCCTTTTGTTGGTGGCGTGATTTTTGATGATAAACAAGGTTTTTATTTGAAAATGGTTGGGTTTCCTATGTTAGGTTGTGATATTGATGTTACTTATTATAAAGATGGGGAGTCAAAACGAGATATCTATAAAAGTAAGTTGCTTATATCTGGACAAGAAAGTGAATATTTTTATATGAATAATGTAAAATTTGATCCATCCGACATCGAAGTTCGGTTGGTCATCCCAGGTACTTCCTACCAACCTTTATTTAAGATTAATAGTATTAAAAATAAAGAATATATATCTTCAAAATAATAAAGCCTTAGTATTTTTATAGGGGGCAGGGGTTCTCGTGGATCTAATAACCCTCGTTATCGTCATAGATTTTTTAATTTTCTCATCATGTTTCGGTAATAAATAATCATGGGTTTCCTTCGTAAGTGTTGGAAAAGACCTACTTCTTTCTTTCAATGTTTTAAACTATTTTAATAAGTATTACACTATCATTGTAGTATTAAAAATTAAGGATATACAATATTTTCTGTTTACGATCTTGCCGATTGTTGCCGTTGCCATTGGCTGGATAACTTAATTTAACGGACGGGAGTGAGAATCGTGGCTAAAATTAATCGTCGTAATGCTTTGAAGTGGTTTGCAACAACAGTAGGTGTACTTGCCTTTACATGCAAGGCAATGGCAAAAGAATGTTCTTCTTGCCAAGGATCTGGCACTGGGCCGTTCGTTTGCTCTTTTTGCAAAGGCGAAGGAAAAAAAGACGGGCAAAAATGTTTTTTCTGCAATGGCAAGGGATTCCAAAAATGCGGTACATGCAATGGCAAGGGCCAAGTATAAGGTAGGTTGGCTTCCTCACAATGATTTATTAATTAATTTATAGTAATTTAAATCAGCCATAAGCCAAACAAGTTATGTCTGATTTTTTTTATTAAGTCAGTAAAGAAGGTCAGGTCTCTTTGATTAATATAGTGGAAGGCCATTGGGTGAAGTTCAGGTGGTAAAACTGAATTCAATCACAAGCGTTCGTTAAAACCCTTCTTGCATGAGATTTACGCTTTTCCTGTTTTCAATAAATCAGAGTCAAAAATGGCCCCCCGTTTTTCAACGAGGGTGACGAAGGCATGGGGCGAGAGTTATTTTCTTTTCGTCCTATTTCCTTGCTTAAATAATTTCATAGGAAGTTTGTGTTTAAAAAATTCCTATATTTTTAATTGCTCCCGTAAAACATAATCGTAATAGTTACTTACGACCCAAAAGCCTGAAGGTGAAATAATTGCAGCCCCGCAGGTACTTTGATTCAAAAGCGGAATCAAGTCACTTCAAGACTAAGCAAAAGTTTCATTACTTGAGTTTGCACCAATGGCAAATGAAAAGCGATTGCATCCCAAACGATTTTCGGGTTAATCAAATCGTACCCATGCGAC
>CAXNFS010000300.1:0-4076 GCA_964201235.1 Gemmataceae bacterium
CATTTGGTTGATGTTGGCGATCCAGAAATCGATACCCGCATTGCCCAATACGAGATGGCTTTCAAAATGCAAACCAGTGTTCCAGATCTGGTTGATTTTACCAAAGAATCAAAATCCACCATCGAACGCTATGGCCCAGATGCACTCAACAAAGGGACCTTCGCCAACAATTGCCTTGTTGCACGGAAGTTGCTTGAACGAGGCGTGCGCTTTGTGCAATTGATGCATTCTGGTTGGGATCAGCATGGTAACCTTTTCACCCAACTCGAAAACCAATGTAAAGATACCGAAGGACCTTCCGCAGCACTGGTCAAAGATTTAAAAGAACGCGGCATGCTTGATGACACCTTGGTAATTTGGGGCGGAGAGTTTGGCCGTACTCCTTTTGGTCAGGGCGACCCTGCGAACCCCAAGGGCCGTGATCACTTTGGCAAATCTTTTAGCTGGTGGATGGCGGGTGGCGGTATCAAACCAGGTAGCGTTTATGGCGCCACCGATGATTTCGGATGGAATAGTATCAAAGATCCTGTTCATGTTCATGATATGCAGGCGACTATTCTTCACCTTTGTGGCATCGATCATACCAAGCTGACTTTCCGTTATCAGGGCAGGCAATACAGGCTAACTGATGTGCATGGAAACATTGTAAAGGGAATACTTGCCTAATTACTCGCGGGAAAGATTCATCATGAAGAAGATATTCATTTCA
The DNA here is from genome assembly GCA_964201235.1 of Gemmataceae bacterium. Classification (GTDB taxonomy): domain Bacteria; phylum Planctomycetota; class Planctomycetia; order Gemmatales; family Gemmataceae; genus UBA969. Next base: position 710 of record CAXNFS010000300.1, read on the forward strand.
TCACTCTGCTTCATGACCGTAGTTTTTTCTATGCAAAGTATTATGGTTCTAGCCCAACCAAATGCAATTCCGTTGATTGGATACACAGAACTTAAAACGAATCTTGATGGGGGCAGGCACCCGAATGTTCGCACCATGCGAGCATCCTTGGTAAAGGCTGATGGTACCTCTCCTAGCAAAATTGCGGATCAATTAGTTACCGAGCCCGATTCTTGGACGCAGTTTTCAGGGTGGTCTCCCGATGGCAGACAGGCAATCATTGTTAGGGGTTGGCAAGATCACGAAAACGCCCAATGGGAAGAGAAAAACAAGAACTTTCGCTATATTAAGAAAGCTTATCTGGTTGATTCATTCTTGGTGGATTTAGAAAAGAAGAGGCCGATTAATGTGACGGGAATCGATCGTGTTAGCTTTTATAACACTGGTTTGTTCTTTTGGAAAAATGAGCCGGGCAAACTTGGTTTTACTGCAATCATCGATGGGAATTCGCACCCTTTTCGCATGACCCTTGATGGCAAAAACAAAACTGATCTTACCAAAGATTCTAAGGAGTTCTCTTACGGGTTCAGTAGTTCCCCAGATGGCAAGCGCATTGCCTATCATAAAAATTATCAAATTTATGTAGCTGATGCAGATGGTAATAATGCCCAGAGAATTGACACTCAGAACCCTTTTAACTTTGCACCCGCCTGGTCTCCCGATGGCGCATGGTTATTATTTGTTTCAGGGGAGCATTATAATTGTCACCCTTGCTTGGCTAAAGCCGATGGCACAGGATTTAAGAAACTTGCTGATCGTGGAGGGTATCGAGGCGTTGTTGATTTTCTCGATGTTCCTGATTTTCATGGCGGTAGCAGCGATGTTCCCTGCTGGGCTAAGGATGGTAAATCCATCTTTTACACCGCAATTCTTGATAACAAGGTCGAGCTTTTTCAAATCACTATCGATGGAGCCATTACTCAATTAACCAAATCGAAGGCCATGACTTTGCATTATCATCCTCAGCCTTCGCCTGATGGGAAGAACCTTCTTTATGGCTCTAAACGCGATGGAGTTAGACAGTTGTTTGTCATGAATCTTGAAGATAAAACTGAAAAGCAGATCACGAATTTAAAGGTTGGAAACGCAGCCATGTGGCCTCATTGGCAGACTTCAAAATGAATTAGTGAAGCATTCGGAAGGAAGACGAAAATATGGTTTCTTTAAAAATAGATCAAAGGCTTGGGCTGAAAACCTTGGTGATGGTAATAATCACCGCAGGCGTTTTAGAAGCTGCACCTTTACAAGATGCCAACAAAGTTTCTGATGAGTCTACAAAAAAAATCACTTCATTGTTTAAGGCGCATTGCAACAGATGCCATGGTGAGAAAAAACCTGGCGGTATGGTCAGGCTTGATAATCTTCCTTTTGATTTAGCTTCGCATTCAGATATCTGGTTTAGTGTTCGCGAACAAATCGATCAAGAACTCATGCCCCCTGATAATGGGAAAAAGTTCCCCAAGGAAGATGCCAAAATCATCATCCAATGGATCGATAAGCAGTTTGAAACCTTTACTCCAAGGTTACCTAACCAAGGCAATCTCATTCCGCATGAATTACTGTTTGCCAAAGAGTTACCCAAAGGAAATGGTGTGGGAGACCGCGTATGGCGTTTGAACCCAGAAGCTTATAAGGGGCTTCTCCGCGATATCAGCAAAGCCCGCTTAGATGGCGTGGTGCAACCATTTTCTTTGATTCCGGAGCGGGGCATTAAGGATTTTGCAAGCCTTTATACCATCGATGAACCTAGTACCGAGATTCTTGTGCGCAATGCAGAAATTATTGTTCAAGCGCAAACTGCTCATGAATTCAAGGATGGAATGTTGAAGGGCAAGAACGATAGCATACGCGAATTTGTAATATTGATGGATCCCGGGTTGCAACCTTCTGAAAAACAAATTGTAGATGCGTTGCAAATGCAGTTTCGCTTGGCGATTTCGCGAACTGCTACTGACCAAGAGGTTAAAGAGTTTTTGGGTTTATACAACAAATGTGCGAAGCCCGGGGATAGCCCCTCTGCAATAAAGTTGATGCTTCAAGCTGTATTATTGAAGGCGGATGCAATGTTTCGCAGTGAAAAAGGAAGCGGCAATAAAGATGCGAGGCCTAGATTACTTGAACCTTTGGATCTTGCGCGGGCAATCAGCCTTGCCCTTGGCGATAGAAAAGACGCATTGGTTTTTCAAGCTGCACAAAAGGGTGAGCTTACCACTAAGGATCAAGTTCAGATTCATGTTCAAAGAATGCTGGATGATCCGAAGCTTGAAAATCCCCGTATACTCAAGTTCTTTCGTGAATACTTTGAATACTCAAATGCCACCGAGGTGTTTAAGGATAAACCTAATGGTTTTATGCATGAGCCCCGCATTCTTGTTGAAGATACTGATAGGTTGGTGTTGCATGTTTTAAAAGCAGATAAAGATGTACTGCGTGAATTGCTCACCACCAAGATTTCGTTTGTCAACACTGCAAAAAAAATGAATAAGCAGACTCGCATGGAAGAATTGGTTAGGGCGGTTATTCCCAATCCGCCTGATAAAAATAACAAAGTGCGATTAGGGTTGGAATCTGTTTATGGTGTTGCAGAATGGCCCGTAACACAACCAACCGTGCTTCCCGAGGGAACTAGGATTGGGGTATTGATGCAGCCCAGTTGGCTCATTGCGTTCAGTACTAATTTTGATAATGACCCGGTGCGCAGGGGGCGCTGGGTGCGCGAACGATTGCTTGGAGGAACAGTGCCCGATCTGCCTATAGGTGTGGTTGCACAAGTTTCTGATGAGAAGCATCTGCCGTTTCGCGATCGATTGAAAGTTACCCGTGAGAGCCGTTGCTTGAATTGCCATCGCTTTATGGACGACCTCGGCCTCCCCTTTGAAAACTTCGATCACTTTGGAAGATTTCGTACTACAGAGACCGTACTCGATCTTGAAGCCACCGCCAAAAATATTGATAAGAATGGCAAACCTCTCGGCCCGATCAATCATGAGGTTGAATTGAATTCCAAGGGGTTGATATCTTACAGTGGCGATGCAATTCTTAACGGCCCGGTTAACAATCCAAGGGAAATGATTCAGAGGCTTGCGAAATCTGATCGTGTCAGGCAGGTTTTTATCAGGCACACTTTCCGATATTTCCTAGGTAGGAATGAAACACTCGCGGATGCCAAAACACTTCAGCAGGCGGATAAGGCTTATGTGGATAGCCAGGGTAGCTTTAAAGCGTTGGTTGTTTCGTTGCTGTCTTCCGATTCTTTTTTAACAAGATCCAACAATGACAAACAAATTGATTTTAAGGGAGATGGAAAATGAGCATTAAAAGTTCTCGC
>CAXNFS010000301.1:0-4032 GCA_964201235.1 Gemmataceae bacterium
GTAGGTGTGCAGTTCTCCTGTTACTTTTTCGAAATCCATGGTTTCAAAGGGATAGTTTAAATGTCGAGTGAATTGCCCAAGCAGTATGAGCCCCAGCAGGCGAAACAGGATTGTCTGAAGTTCTGGGAAGACAACAAGTTTTTTCATGCCAACCCCGATGCCAAGGGCGAGCCTTATTGCATTGTCATACCTCCTCCAAATGTTACCGGGGCCCTTCATTTGGGCCATGCGCTTAACAGCACCCTTCAGGATATTCTTGCCCGTTGGCGCAGAATGCAGGGGTTTAACGTTCTTTGGATGCCCGGAACCGATCATGCTGGAATTGCGACTCAAGCAGTGGTTGAGCGAAGGGTCAAGGAAGAGGATGGTAAGACCAGGCATGAGCTTGGCAGAGAAAAACTCGTCAATCGAATTTGGGAATGGAAAGATCAATACGAGAAACGCATTCTGGGTCAGTTGCGCGAAATCGGTGCTAGTTGCGATTGGGCCCGAACCCGTTTTACCCTTGATCCTATTTGCGCCCGTGCGGTTCGCTCCACTTTTTTTCAGATGTTCAAGCAAAACTTTATCTATAGGGGTAAAAGGCTTGTCAACTGGGATACACACCTGCAGACTTCTGTCGCGGATGATGAAACTTTTACTGAGACAGTCAAAGGTGGGTTCTGGACTTTTCGTTACCCTGTTTCTGGCTCTGATGAATTTATCCGATTTTCCACCACCCGCCCTGAAACAATGTTGGGTGATGTTGCTGTCGCTGTTCACCCTTCCGATGAACGCTATACCCACCTTGTAGGAAAAAAGGTTTTAATCCCGCTTGCTGGCCGTGAAATACCCATCATCGCAGATGGCATTCTTGTAAAGAAAGAGTTTGGTACGGGCGCTGTTAAGGTTACTACTGCTCACGATCGAAATGACTACGCCTGTGGCTTAAGGCATAACCTGCCCATGATTAATATCCTCGCAAACGATGGAACTATCAAGGATGGTTTTGGCGTTTATTCTGGTCTGGATCGCTACGAAGCTAGGAAGCGTGTCACCGAAGATATGGAAAAACTGGGATTCTTCGAAGGCAGGGAAGACCGCGATATCGAGTTGGCGCACAGCGACCGTAGCAAGACCCCCATCGAGCCGTTTCTTTCTGACCAATGGTTTGTAAAGATGGATCACCTTGCGCAGATTGCAATTGATGCGGTTAAAGATGATAAGGTTAAATTTACTCCCGAACGCTATGCCGATACCTACCTTGATTGGCTGGGTGAAAAGCGTGATTGGTGTATCAGTAGGCAACTTTGGTGGGGGCATCGAATCCCAATTTGGTATGCAAAGTGCGATGAAGCCGATTTGAAGAAGGCCTTTGCCAACCGGGATGATGTTTGCTGGATTTGGGATCACGAAAATAACCAATGGCTTGTTTGCGCATTGACTGATATTGCAGAAGATGCTTTGGGCGGTGATCTCAAAATTGTTCAGGATGGTGATGTTCTTGATACGTGGTTCAGTTCCGCCTTGTGGCCACATTCTACTTTAGGCTGGCCCGAGCAAACCAATGAACTTGCAAAGTATTACCCCACCAGCGTTCTCGTTACCAGCAGGGATATCATCACGCTTTGGGTTGCTCGCATGGTGATGACCGGGCTATTCAACACAGGCAAGATTCCCTTTCATAAGGTCTACATTCATCCCAAAATCCTTGATGGTTTTGGCGAAACAATGAGTAAGAGCAAAGGCAATGGTATCGATCCGCTTGATATTATTTCCCGGTATGGTGCCGATGCCTTGAGGTATCAGATGGCCCACCTTGCAACCGAAACGCAGGATAGCAGAATGCCCGTGGGCAACATCTGCCCTCATTGCGAAACTTTGGTAACGGTTAAGCAAGAGCATATGTACATGCGGACCAAGAAAATCACTTGCCCGAGTTGCAAGAAAACATTCAGGCCAGGTGGGCCTTGGCCTGCACCTGATCCAGAATTACCTACCGCTACTCAGGGCTCTGAACGCTTCGAGCAAGGTCGTAATTTCGCAACCAAGCTTTGGAATGCAGCACGCTTTCTGTTCATGAACCTTGAAGGTTATCAGCCTGCACCGGTTGATCTTGCTTCTCTTCCATTGGAAGATCAATGGTTGCTAAGCAGGTTGCAGCGAACCACCGAAGAACTTACCAACCATCTTGAATCATTTCGCTTTAGTGAATCTATTCGAACTTTGTATGAATTCATTTGGACAGAGTTCTGTGATTGGTATGTCGAGATGAGCAAGGGCAGGCTTAAAGATGAATCCAAGCCTGTGGCCCAAAGAGTTCTTGCAGGGGTATTGGACGCAATCTTGCGTTTGATTCACCCCTTCATGCCATTTCTTGCGGAAACGATTTGGAAGGCGCTCGGAGAAGTTGCGCCTTTGCGTGGTCTGCCTGTGCCTGAGAAAGCGGAAATAAGCGTGGTTATTGCCGCATGGCCAAATTATCCCAAAGCTTGGCATCAACCCGCAATTGAAGCTCGAATTGCACGTATGCAGGAATTGGTTCGAGCCATCAGGGATGTACGAAATCGTTACCTTCTTGATGTTAAAAAGATGCTAGATATAAAGGTGCGATGCTCAGATGCAATTGCTTCCGATCTTAAGTCTTTAAAGCCATTTTTAGCACGCCTAGGAGGCGTTGGTGAATTAGAGTGCGGGCCACAAGTTACTCGCCCTTCGCAATCTGCATCTCATGTGCACCCTGATTTCGAAGCCTATATCAGCCTTGCAGGCTTGATTGATGTAAATGCTGAGATTGCTCGCCTTGAAAAAATGATGGCGGAAAAGCAAAAGCAGATTCAAGCCATCGAGTCAAAGCTTTCTAATGAAAGCTTTGTTCAACGAGCCCCTGTTGAGGTCGTTGCGCAGCAAAGGGAAACCCAGGCAGACTTGGTCTCTCAAGTGAAATTGCTTGCTGAAAATATGGTTTCTTTGAAACAGGGTACCTAGCATCATTAACTTTTATAAAGGTCTTTTTTGCTTGCTCTATCTAGGGTCAATTGCAATAATCAAGTAACAGATAGGTGTACCCACGATGCATTTAATTGCTTTCTTAATCTCTCTGAATTTTAATCTCACTCCGGACTTTGATCGGGATATTAAACCCTTCGTAGTCCGCTCTTGCGTAAGTTGCCATAACTCTGAAAGTAAGCGTGGTGGATTTCGCATGGATAGCGCCCGAGCGATGCTCAAGGGTGGAAATAGTGGGCCTGCAGTGTTACCTGGTAAGAGCAGTGATAGCCTTATCATTCATGCAGTGACAGGTAAAGAGAATGTGGAACAGATGCCTCCCAAAGGGGCGAAACTTTCCAAGGATGAAATCTCGCTCCTTCGTAGTTGGATTGATTCCGGTGCAAAGCTTCCCGCTTCCGAAGCCCTCGCAGTCGAAGATGTTCGGAAAACCACGCACTGGTCCTTTTTGCCTATAACCAAACCATCGCTTCCCATTGTTGCCGATAAAGACTGGTGCAAAAACCCCATCGACTATTTTGTCATGAGTAGGCTTGCTAAAGATAAAATGACGCCGTCGGTAGAAGCCGATCGATCCACACTTATTCGTAGGGTTTCACTCGATCTTACTGGAATACCTCCTACGCCTATCGAAGTCGAAAACTTCCTAAATGATAAATCTCCCAATGCTTATGAGAGGGTGGTAACCCGCTTGCTGGATTCTCCGCAATATGGCGAGCGATGGGGTAGACTTTGGCTAGATCAAGCCCGCTATGCGGATTCAAATGGCTACAGCATTGATGGCCCGCGCTCGATCTGGAAATATCGCGATTGGGTTATCTCTGCATTGAATTCGGATATGCCGTTTGATCGTTTTTCGACCTTGCAACTTGCGGGTGATTTAGTCGCAGGTGCAACATTTAATGATAAGGTTGCAACGGGTTTTCACCGTAATACATCGATCAATCAAGAAGGTGGAATCGATAAAGAGCAATTTAGGGTTGAATCGGTTGTGGATCGGGTGAATACAACTGGCACCGTTTGGCTGGGGCTTACGGTTGGGTG
>CAXNFS010000302.1:0-4032 GCA_964201235.1 Gemmataceae bacterium
TAGTTATAGGAAGCTAAGCGGTTACCCTCTTCAAGATAAGGCAGAAGAAATACAACCCAATTATGCCAGCGAATAACCGGGGCCGACTTATTAGTATAAGCCAGAGGGAACATCTGATTAGTATTTTCATAATTCATCAAGGCAAGAGATATTTGCTTAATGTTATTGGTGCACTGAATTCTGCTAGCTGCATCACGAACTTTTTGAACCGCAGGCAATAGCAAGCCAATCAATACCGCAATAATTGCGATAACCACGAGCAATTCGATAAGCGTGAAAGCTTTTCGCCTAAACATGACTTAAACCTTGACAAGTGAAGTAACAAATCAACTATGATTTTAGACGCAATAAGCGTGGTGTTCAAACATAAAACTGCAGAAAAAGACCAAAACTTCAGAAAGAATGGGGATTAGGCCAGGGCTTTCTTTACCCTTGGCCTATTTACAGAAGCTCTCATTTAGCTCATAAATCCCCGATCAAATCGATAAAGACTTATAACAAAGGATTTTAAAGCATATATTAGAGAAAAAGATTTGCGTTAGATAAAACTGGGGAACTAGGATTCGAACCTAGACAAACTGCTCCAGAGGCAGTTGTGCTACCGTTACACTATTCCCCAAATAATAAAGAACACAACCACTGTATTAAAGTGCAGGTTCTTCATTAATATTATCTTACAAAACCCTAGGCTACTATCAATTCACAAGAGGATAATATACAAGCTTTACTTGCAAAAATGGGTAAAGTAGTGAAAGATCAAACTCATGGATTTCTGAGTTGAGAGCCTACCGCCCATGTCACCAAAAGAATTGGAAGAAATTGATCATCTAATTCAGTCCTTCGAAAGCAAGGGCTTGGACAACATTACCACTAGTGTTGAAGAAATTTGCAAAGATAAACCCCATCTTGAAGAAGCGGTTCGTAATCGTTTGGGTGCATTAAAGAAAATGGCATGGCTTTCACAGATAGCCAATTCTTCAGAGGCCAATTCAGAAATGGCCATTACTAATCCCCAGCCGCTTTATCAATTTACAAGCGGGGATCAGCCAATACCTGGGGTAATTCTAGAAAAACTAATCGGGCAAGGCGGTTTCGGTCAGGTTTGGCAGGGCAAAAACGAAACACTTAAAACCTTGGCAATCAAAATATTGCCCAAGGATAAGGGCTCTACAGAAATTGAAAAAACAACTCTGGCTTGGCTGCAAGCCATGGATCACCCCAACCTCTTAAAAATTTTTGAACTTAAAGAAACCGATACCTTTTTATTCGTACTGATGGAGTTGGCAGATGGAACCCTTTTCGATTCATTCACTGCGGCAAAAAAATCCGGTTCCTCTCACCTCCCTTTTTCTGAATTGCTTCCCTTCATGCAGCAAGCAGCTACCGCTATTGATTTCCTTAACGATCCCCAGCATGGCATAGGCAATCAGGGCATTCAGCACCGCGACATCAAACCGCAAAATCTTCTTTTAGTAAATGGAGTGCTTAAAGTAGGAGATTTTGGGCTGGCGCGATTACTTTCACATACCATGACCAGCCATACCGGGACCCTGACTCTGGCTTTTGCTGCCCCTGAATTTTTTGAAGGAAAAACTTACAGACAAAGTGATCAATACAGCCTTGCTTGCACTTTTTGCCAGCTTGCAACAGGAAGATTGCCCTTCGATGGCACAGCCGCAGAAATAGTTGCAGGGCACCTCCGGGGAACACCCAATCTTCAACTATTACCAGAAGATCAACAGGCAGTGGTGGAAAAAGCGCTATCGAAAAAGCCTCTAAACCGCTGGAAAGACTGCAAGGAATTCGTCAAGAATTTGGAAAAGTCTAGCTTAAAAAAACCGTTGTTATCGCGTAGGCAAATATTGGGAGGAAGCGTAGCAGGATTGGGGCTGGCTTATTTGAGCTATCATTTGACATCGAAACCCGAAGCGGGCAATCAAGATCCCTGGCCCCTCAAAATTTCTGCGCCAACCTTTATTCACAAATTAACTCCCCAGCATCATATGGGCCCGGTTCGTGAAATTTCAATCGGCTCCATGCAATTTAAAAATCTTCCCTCAAGAAAAACCATGGGGATTTCTAATGGATCATTCGGCCCTGCAGTTTGGAATATTCAAACAGGCGCCCTGATCGAATCCTTTGGCAAAGAATATGGCGGAGCTTGTGCAACTTTAGCGCCTCTTGAAAGCCCATTGGCTGCAACTGGCTCAGACACTAACAATATTTCTATTTGGAACCTTGATTCCAACAATTTAGTAAATGAGCTTATAGGTCATAAATCAAGCGTTAACAGCGTGCAATTTTCCAGGGATGCTTCAAAAATCGCATCCTGCGCCTGCGATGGACTCATCAAAATTTGGGATTTTAAAACAGGTAATTGTACCCACACTTTTACTGCAGAAAGCAGAATCACCTACACACTCGCCTTTGGCCCCACGGGAGCATGGCTAGCTACAGGAAGTTGGGATGGCAAAGTACAAATCTGGAACATTGAAACAAAAACAAAAACGGATCTAGGAAGCCATCCTGGAAAAGTATGGCGGGTTATTGCTGCAGAGAACAGTAAAACAATAATCACTTCTGGGACAGATGGGCTTGTAAAAATCTGGGATATCACCTCTGGAAAAGAAACCCATTCGCTTGAGCACTCCCACGAAATCACGGGGCTTTATCTTGCGGAACGAAACTACCTATTTGCGGGCGGGGGAAACAAAGTTTATGTATACACTTGGCCCGATCTTCAATTGCAATACACGATCGATATCAGCAACGACATAGAAACATTGAGTGCCTGCATTAAGGATGAGTATTTTATCTGTTTGAGTGTCGGTACTAAAAAAGAAGGCACCTTTATTTATGCACTTCCCATGGCAGAAAAGAAACCAAAAGCGGTATGAACCTCAGTTGAATTTTTGTTTGGCAAGGCCTGAGAGGTTATCGGTTCCAATGCGTTGCACACCAGATTCGGCTTGAATTTTCCAACATTCGGGTAGATCCGGAGCGCCCCAGAATCTTAATTGCTGGTTTGCAGATACCGCTTTCAAAGCCATTGTTTTAAGTTTGTTTTTTTCATTTTCAGAGATGGGGCCTTTGCCTTTCCAGGAAAAATGCTTGGACCAGGGCTCACTGACCCAAGGAAAAATCCCAGCCTGTTCCGCTTTCCCAAGTTCGCCCTCTCTGCCATCAAGTCGCAATAAATTGCTTTTCCCAGAACAAACCCACTCGCGGGGCATGTTTCCTGAAAGTAATACTTTCACTGGAGCGTTATCTTTTTCTCCAACCTTGGAAAAGAGACCGGGGTAACGACGAAGTTGCTGATCAAGCACTATCGCAGAAGGCTCGGCTTCATTGGTTTTGATGTCCACCATGAGCCAGATATTTTTAAGCTTGCCTTCTTTATGAAGTTTGGAAAGAGGTAAAAGATAAAGGCTTTCTAAGGTGCGTTCGGGTTTAGTTTCCCAAAAGAAATGCCCAACCAATAGTTCATTCTTAACCAAAAAAACATCAGCTTCAACGCTGTCAAAACCTTGGTCAAGCGCATCAAAGAGCGGGCGTGCATGCAGATAATCATTATGCGCATGAAATGCGGACTTGGCAGTCAATTGGATTGGTAGAACTCCAAGCATGATTATGCAAATAAGATTCATCAGTATGCTTTCGATTACGGCTAAGAAATAAAAGAAGCTTCGAGATCGGTTCTTCGCGTCAGTTGATTGGAATGCCTGCCTGTATGAAGTTCGAATATCATGGGTGACTCTAGTACTTCACCCGGGATGGTTCTGCAACTTTTATGTTTTTCAAAACTTTGAGCAAATAATGCAGGAAGGCATTTTTCGCAAGTAAGAGCATAAGTTTTCAACTCTTCCACGCCTCCATCGCTCCAACGGGATGCAATTTTAAAATTAGCCAAATTCTTGCACTCGGATTGAAGGCAGAGCACTTTGTAAGGTTTCATTGGCATGGTAGTAACTTTACTTAGTTTCTGAATCCGGATTTTGAATTTCGGAAAGAGCATTAAAAGCGGCAGCTTGT
>CAXNFS010000303.1:0-4004 GCA_964201235.1 Gemmataceae bacterium
CGTTTATGAAGATGTATTATTGCTATAAAATGTGAAAGTTTAACGATTTTAATCATCAGTCTTAATAGTTGTTTAAACCCGCCTAGAAATTAAACCTGCAATATTTCGAATAATAAGGTGTCTGGTTGAACTTTTATTTGATTCGTTTAAACAAACGGTGAAATTAAATACCCTTGGGAGTATGTTTTATGTCAGCAACCAACCAAGTTAAAAGTCGAACCATAGCCATCGGGGATATCCATGGGCACTTTAAAGCTTTGGTTGGCCTTATCGACCTAATTAATCCCCAAGCAGAAGATAAACTTGTTTTTTTGGGTGATTACATTAATCGTGGCCCAGACAGCAAAGGGGTTTTGCAATTCATAATCGACCTCAAACAAAGGTGCAATGTTGTTTGCATTATGGGTAACCATGAAGAAATGATGATCAATGCTTATGCAGATCCTTCGACGATGGGTTGGTTTCTGGAGAATGGTGGGCATGAAACCTTGCAATCCTATGGCCCTGCCAAAAATCTAAGCTTAGTTCCCCAGGCGCATAAAGATTTTCTCGTGGGTTTGCCTCTTTGCCATGAAACGGACCAGCATTTTTTCGTCCATGCCAATTACGATTACAATGTGGATTTATTGGATATGGATTCAAGCACCGCGCTTTGGCGTTCGTTGGATGACCGACCTAGGAAGCATATTTCTAAAAAGACTGCTATTTTGGGCCATACTCCACAAATGAATGGTGAAATTTTGGACCTAGAACATTTGGTATGCATTGATACGGGTTGTGGCTTTGGCGGAAAACTCACAGCATTGGAAGTTATTTCTAGGCGTGTTACAGGTCGATGCTGGCAGGTTGATGAGTTAGGCCGAGAGGCAAAGTGATGCGATTTCAGAGTACTGTTCAATTTCAAATATGCTTATCCGGTAGTTATTTGCCCGTTGTTGTTTTGATAATAAGGAGGCCGACGATTAACCCAGCCACAAATATGAAAACATCTCTGATAGTGAATAAAGCTTTTTCGCTTTCGCATACCACATCAATTTGAATAGGCTCGGCTTTGGGTCTATAAGTTTCATGCGCTTCCGGAATTGCGGGTATTATTATTGCTGATTCTTGTTCTTTCTGATCTGAAAGATAATTTACAGGTTGTTGATTTTGAATGGTTTGGGTCGGTAAAAACAATGTGGAAATTTTTTTGCATCTGGGGCAGAAAAAACTTTCGAAAACTTTGCTTTTATAACTGCGAATGCCTGTTTGCTTACAGCCATTGCAAAGATAGAGCTTCTTTTCTTTGATCATTTTACGAGGTACCCAAATAAAATTACATTTTCACATATTACTATATTCGCTTAACGAGAGATAAAATTATCAAAAAATCAGCAATTTTCAAAAATAATTGAAATTATCACCATTCCAAAACGAAGAATCTCTAGTGATCAAAATATAAGCATATTTCAATTAAGTGAGGTGGGCCATGACAAAGAAAAAGCTGTTTATGAGGTTCCTCCGAGAAGAAGGTTTCCGCCCTAAGGTTGATGATGATGATGACATTGTTTTTAAGTGTGAAGGTAAAAGTTATTACATAGAAGCGAGCGAATCGGATGAATCGTATTTTCGCTTGATTCTTCCAAATTTTTGGCAGATTGATAACCCAGATGAGGAACGGCACGCATTGGTCGTGATGAGCGAGGTCAATGCTGAGATTAAAGTTGCGAAAATTTACCAGCGAAGGGATAGCATTCACGCCACCGTTGAAATGTTTATCGACCCCATGGAGGGGTTTAAACAAGTGTTCCCTAGGTGTTTGGGTTGCATACAAGCTGCGATTGCTGCTTTCAGTGAAAAAATGAAAGTTCATTTCCAATCTGAAATCCCCAGATGCGATCCTTTCCCAAATCTTTTGGAAGATCAATCAGATGAGCAAAACGATGAAGATAATTAATAGTGTTTAAATTAAAATATGCTTTTAAATTTTTTGTAGAGTCTATTTATTCTCCATAAAAAGTTAGCTAATTGGTTTGATATTTTTCAAGACCATGCTAATAAGAGATGATTAATTTATTCGTGCTTTTGAGGATCATAAATGTACGATCTTATTGGTGACATCCATGGGCATGCTGACTGCCTTGTTAATCTGCTTGAAAAACTTGGATATAAAAAGTCAGGCGATGTTTTTCATCATTCTTCTCGTCAGGTAATATTTTTGGGTGATTTTATCGATCGTGGCCCGAAAATAAGGGAAGTTTTATCAATTGCCAAAAATATGGTTGATAAAGGAACAGCCTTGGCTGTAATGGGAAACCATGAACTCAATGCCATGGCTTACCATACCAAGGATCCAGCTAATCCTGGCGATTTTTTAAGGCCTCATTACAGCTATAATGTTAGTTCACACAAAGCCACAATTGATCAACTTGGTGAGGATTTGAATTCCTATATTGATTGGTTTAGGACTCTTCCACTATGGCTAGATCTTCCTGGATTAAGAGTGGTCCATGCTTGCTGGGATAACAACTGCATCCAAGATGTCCAGAGAACCCTTCCTGCAAACCGTCCTATTGACACCGATTTTTTAATTAAATCCTGTATTGAAAAAGGGGAGGTTTTCACCCAGGTTGAAATCCTTTTGAAGGGTAAAGAAATTATACTTCCTGATGGAATAGAATTTTTTGATAAGGATGGGCATCCAAGAACGAAAGCCAGATCCCGATGGTATTTAGATCCCAGTGATCAAAAGTATAATACTTACAGGACTTATCTTTGGCAGACACCCGAAATTAATTGTGATGATTTCTTGGATTTGAAAATAATCAAGCCATTACCTTATGACAAATCTGAAAAACCTGTGTTTGTCGGTCATTATTGGCTGGAAGATAAAGAGCCTTCGATTCTTGCATCTAATGTTGCCTGTTTGGATTACAGCGTTGCCAAGGATGGTTTTCTTTGCGCTTATAGCCATGATGGCGAAAAAACCTTGGGCAATGAAAAATTCACTTATATAAAATCCAGTTTGCCATAACATTGGTGTTGATATGGCAAACTGGGTATATTGATGCCCGACTTTAAGCAGGCTTTGCTTCAAGAATATCAATACCGAGCGCAGACCAAAGCTTTTGCTGCATCCCGATCCTGAACTTCAACCTTAGAAATAAAGCGTTTAAGCCATATTTTAACAATGTAAGTTCACATTTCTAAGCTTTTTTTTAAGTATAAATTGTGCGATATAATTAATATTCATTTTTGGGGTTAACTTGTTTTTCTAAATATAAGAATATTCTTAAGCCTTCAGGAAATTATTACGTTTGCTAATCGAACTATTCTTAGGGTCGGTTCATTAAATTAATTTGTGTGAGCAATATTATGGCGAAGCATAAAGGCTATACGGTAGCAGAGGGTCCAATGGGATTTTCGGTTGAAGGTAGTTCTGATCGCGTCAAAGTAAATATTTCGCTTAGGGATGCTCATTGGGTATTGGAAGACGAACTTGGTATGCACCAAGAAAAATTTGGCTTCTTTGAAGTAACCAAGTTGGCAAAAGAAGCAGCTAAGTATTCACTTGAATATTGTGTATGCAAAGTAGTGAATCCTGAGATCCAACAGATTGATAAACAGAGATCCACTTTCCTCTTGTCAAAATTCTTATGCAAGATAGTCTCGGCTCAATTAAAACGGCTGAAAATAAAAATTGATCCAACTATCCTTGATGTGCAGCGTGCCATTTTCACAAGTTCAATGGGCTGTGGCAAAGTTGCAATGGATTCAAAATTTTATACGACTGCAAGCAAATACCTTTTGAGTGATATTTTAAAATATAGACCAGCAGCAGTTGCAACTAGATATTTGGGTGAACCCTTGGCCCTAGATTATTTTTCTGTTGAAGAGTCAGATTTAGATTTTATCGATGTGGAAGAATCCTATCGTAAATTTTTGGTAAAGGGGTTAGGAGAGGAAAATCTGTATAACGAATTCGATCGTAACCAATGGCGAAATTTTTACCAATGTGTTCCATA
>CAXNFS010000304.1:0-4002 GCA_964201235.1 Gemmataceae bacterium
TTGTGTGTAATGAAGAAAAACAGATTTAATTAAGCTGCGGTCTTTTTCTTCTTTGTTTTCTTAGCTTTGGTTATTTTGACGCTGTCGACTGATTTTTTATTACTTGTTATCAACACTCCGCTGCCTTCTTTAAGGTCGCTGAATTTTGCTGTCGTTGTGGTCGCATCTTTTTTCTTTCCTGATACGGTTGCTAGTTTAGTTGATTCAGTGATTTTGAATGATTTTTCTTCGGCTGTTGGTGCTGGTGTGGTGTCACTTTTCTTTTTCTTGGGAGTTACTTTTACGGTAATAGTTCCCGATTCTTTGCCGCTATCTTGATCTACCTTGGAAATAGTGCCTTTTTCAGGCTTAGACTTGGCAGCTTCAACTGTTCCAGAAAGAATAAACAATGCAACCGCGGCAGATAACAAGGATCGAAATATCATGGATCACCTCTTTGGGATGAAGAAAATAAACAACGGGCTACTTATAACTAAACCCATTTATAGGGTTTTAGTTTCGCATTTTTTCGATTTTTTAATGACGAGGATGAGTAGTATTGGTCGTTTGGTTTTGTGTTTTAGTTTTAGGAAAAATATGTGGTTTGGGTTGGGTGAATTCGAGCTTTGGGGCTTGCAGCAAGTCTTTTTTTAAGCGATGATTGATTAAGTTATTTATGTTCTTGTGTTGATCAGTCCTACCTTTTCAATGATGTTTTTGGCGCTGGCCTTTATGGTGTTCCCGGACGGATTTTTTATGCTCGCAAAGATCGTTCCTCTACCTTTGCTCTTTATTTTTATTTCTGGATTATTACGAGCAGATGAACCTGTTTTAACATCGTTACCTTTAATCGACGCCAAGGCTTTAGTTACGCTTAAAACACATTGTTATTCGTGCCATTCGCAGTTATCTGAAAAGCCCAGAGGAAATTTTAAGCTTGACCAGCTTACTTCTAATTTCGAGGACCAGTCCAATCGTGATGCTTGGCAATTGGTTTTTAAAAAAATGAAATCAGGCGAGATGCCTCCTAAAGAAAAAACCAAGCCGACAGATAAAGAATTGCTTTCAGTTTTTGATTGGATTAACTCCAGCACCAAGCTTGCCGATGTTCAGCGATTAAAAGAAGGTAGGGTCGTTTTACGCAGGCTTAACAACATTGAATATGAAAACACAATGCGTGATCTTTTGGGTGTTCCGATTGAATTAAGAGGATTATTACCTCAAGATAGTTCTTCCAATGGGTTCGATAACATTGGTGAAGCCTTGCATACATCATCTTTTTTGATGGATAAATATTTGGAAGGTGCAGATAAAGGGCTGAAAACAGCAATCGCCAATCTACCCCAACCGCCTCTTATCAAAAAACAATACAGTCTTAAGGATATGCACTCTGTCAAAGCTACCACGGAGAAAGTCTTTCGGCATCAAGATGATGGAACTGTAATTTGCTTTTCCTCCTCTGCTTGGCAAGCGGTTGGTTTATCTTCTTTCTATCCTCCAGATAAGGGCAAGTATAAATTTCGTATCTCCGCATCTGGGTTTCAAAGCCAGAGTAAACCTGTTGTATATCGCATTGATGCTGGTGTGATGGGGATGACAGGGAAAAACAATCTTGTTGGTTATTTTGATGCACCTGCGGATAAACCCACCGTTCTGGAATTCACTCAAGAACTCGAACCTCGCGCAACGATACGAATTCTTCCTTATGGTTTGGCAAGCGCCCAAGCGGTTCACAAAATTGGTTCTGATTCTTATGAAGGCCCTGGTTTAGCTGTTCAGTGGGTTGAGGTTGAAGGCCCTCTTTACGAATCTTGGCCTCTACCCAGTCATCGCCGAATCTTTGGCGATCTTCCCACCAAAGCTTCCCCTATTTACAATTACAGTAAACGGGTTGAGGTTACCTCCACCGACCCTGATTCTGATGCGAGTAAGATTCTTCGTAGTTTTGCTCGGAGAGCTTTTCGTAGATCCGTTTCCGCTGATGACATTGCGCCTTATTTAGCTCTTGTAAAAGCACGCATAGCAGACAAATACTCTTTTGAACAAGCGGTTCGTGTTGGACTCATGGCAATCATGGTTTCGAAAGATTTTCTCTTCCTTCAGGAAAAGCCAGGCAAACTTGACGACTTCGCAATCGCCAGCAGGTTGTCGTATTTTCTCTGGAGCACCATGCCCGATGATGAACTTTTTGATCTTGCAGAACAGAAAAAGTTGCGCGATCCGAAAATTCTTTATGATCAAGTTGAACGCATGCTTAACAGCTCCAAAGCTTCTTCATTTACTGAAAACTTTGCTGGGCAATGGCTTAACCTTCGTGAAATTGATGCTACCATTCCAAGTAGTATCATTTATCCCCATTACGATGATATGCTTAAAGCTTCCATGCTTCGCGAAACCTATCTCTTCTTTGATGAAGTCTTAAAAAACAATTTAAGCATCACTAATTTTGTGGCTTCAGATTTCACAATGCTCAATGGTCGGCTCGCAAAGCATTACAATATCCCTGATGTGAATGGTTGGGAATTTCGCAAAGTAATGCTTCCCAAAGATAGCCATCGGGGTGGTTTGTTAACCATGGCAAGCGTTTTAAAAGTTACTGCAAATGGAACCTATACTTCTCCGATTCTTCGTGGTACTTGGGTTCTTGAGCGTATTTTAGGAACCCCACCGCCAAGGCCACCCGAAGGTATTGCGGCGGTTGAACCAGATATTCGTGGGGCCACCACCATCCGCGAGCAACTTGCCAAGCACCGATCCATTGAATCTTGCGCTTTATGCCATGCCAAAATTGACCCTCCTGGTTTTGCCTTGGAAAGTTTTGATGTAATAGGCGGTTGGCGTGAGCATTATGTTCTTGATGGCAGGCCTGCTAATTTCCGTAAGGGGCGAAAAATCGATCCTGCTGATGTTCTGTCAGATGGCCGTGCTTTTAAAGACATTGACGAACTAAAGACCTTGCTTCTTGACGATAAGGATCAAATAGCGCGATCACTAACCGAACGGCTGATTATTTATGCCACTGGCTCTATTCCGCAACCAACGGACCAACCAGGTATCGAAGCGATAGTTGCTAAGATTCGTAAGAATAATTATGGTTTTAAATCACTGGTCCATGAAATTACTTCAAGTGATTTCTTTCTAAATAAATAGCCAAGGAATCATATACATGAACCCTAAAGCAACACGCAGGAACTTCCTGAAAGCCACGGGCGTCACTCTGGCTTTACCTTGGCTTGAAGCTTTTGCTCAAAACCCAGCAGCGGGTATTCCAAGGCGTATGGTTTGCATTTGCACTCCATTAAGCTTGCACCCCGCCAACTTCTTCCCTAAGGAAGCTGGCAAAAATTACACTCCTTCTCCTTATCTCGAAACCTTGGCCCCTTTCAAAAATGATTTTACTGTGGTCTCAGGGCTTTCACACCCTGATGTTGGTTCCAGCCATGATTCCATTTATAGTTTCCTTACCGCAGCACCTCACCCAGAGCGCAGGGCTGGTTTTCGTAATTCCATTTCTCTTGATCAATATGCTGCTTCATTTATTGGTGGGAATACTCGCTTCCCTAGCCTCGCACTTTCCTGCGAGGGTTTCAGCCTATCTTGGACACGCAGTGGTGCCATCGTGCCTTCCGATAGTTTTCCTTCCAGCGTTTTCGCTAGGCTTTTCCTTGAAGGTCGGCCAGATGAAGTTCAATCGCAAATTCAAAGGCTTCGCGATGGGCGAAGTATTCTTGATTCAGTTTCGGAACAAGCAAAAGCAATAACGCCAGTATTGGGTAAGCTTGATAAGTCTAAGCTGGATGAATATTTCACTAGTGTTCGAGAGCTAGAGAGAAACCTTGCCATTGCTGAAGAATGGTCTCGGAAACCAAAACCCAAAGTTGAAGCAAAGCAACCAGTAAATATTGCGAATGGTGCAGATGTAGCAGGCAAAGCTAGGTTGATGTTTGATTTAACGCATCTTGCCTTGCAAACTGATTCATCCCGATTGATTACTATGCTTCTTTTGGGAACCAGTTTGGTCCC
>CAXNFS010000305.1:0-3991 GCA_964201235.1 Gemmataceae bacterium
ATTAATAATCAAAATGAAACAAATACACACATCCATATTTCGCCCATAGCAAGGCCCCGCAGATTAAGAGTTTCGCCTTGGATTCGTAACATGGTTTCTGAGCATCGTGTAACCGTTAACGACCTAATATGGCCTGTATTCATTCAAGAGGGAAATAACTTAAGAACACCGATTGCATCCATGCCAGGCGTTGAAAGATTATCCATCGATTTATTAACCTTAGCAGTAAAAGAAGCCCGCGATCTTGGCATTCCAGCAATCGCTTTATTTCCTGCAACACCTACAAATTTAAAAACACAAGATGGCGAAGAAGCCTTCAATCCTGAAAACCTAGTATGCAGAACTATTCGGGCAATTAAATCCGCAGTGCCTGATATTGGAGTAATCTGCGATGTTGCCCTAGATCCTTACACCTCGCATGGTCAGGATGGACTAGTTCGGAACGGTATTGTGGTAAATGACGAAACCGTAGAAGTATTGTGCAAACAATCAGTTGTTCAAGCTCGCGCAGGATGCGATGTGATAGCACCATCCGACATGATGGATGGCAGGGTGGGCGCTATACGGAAAGCGCTAGATAATGCTGGCTTTTCTCATGTTGCAATTCTTAGTTATGCTGCAAAATATGCATCTGCTTTTTATGGCCCGTTTCGTGATGCAGTTGGTTCTGCAAACAACCTCGGAAAAAGTGACAAAAAAACGTACCAAATGGACCCATCGAATTCGAGCGAAGCACTCCGTGAAGGGGCACTCGATATCGCTGAAGGTGCAGATATGGTAATGGTAAAGCCAGGCATGCCATACCTCGATGTGGTGGCACGAGTAAAGGATACTTTTAAAGTTCCAACCTTTGCTTACCAAGTCAGTGGTGAATACGCCATGCTTTGTGCAGCAGCGGCAAACGGATGGCTAGACCGCGAGAAAGTAATTCTTGAAAGTTTGCTTTCGTTTAAACGAGCGGGAGCTGATGGAGTCCTAACTTATTTCGCAGTGGAAGCCGCAAAGCTATTAAAAGCTCAATAACAATTAATTTGCGAATGACCATTTATAAGAGGGATCGCCAACGGTAAAAACGCCTAATCTATTTGCAGCGCGTTCAACATACTTAAGCTCCCTATGAGGGATATTTACTACTAAGGATATTTTTTCTGTTGGTTCAGATTCCAGTGTTTGCCGATATGAAACTTCAAAGCGAATTTTCTGTTGATTCTTTTCCTCAAAAAAACTGTAAACAATGTTAATATGGGCAGGGCCATCAAGAGAACTGGAAAGGATAAAATACTCACTTCCAAAGGCACCAATGATCGAATTAATGTAAGCATCTGTAATAGCAGGCGTAAGCTTACTAGCATCTGGAAAAACAGGATCTAGCGGAAGAACTTTTAATTTAAAAAGAGGTTCTTGAAGGTCAAGCATTCGAGGCAGAACAATTGATTGAAGCCCCTGGATCAACTTTAGATCCGGTACGACAATGTTTTTCAACTTGGGCATCAGATTAGGCAAATTTTGATTATTAAAATTCACAGGAGGTTTACGATTAGAAACTAAATCAAAATTCGACTTGTCATCTTTATCAATGATTGATTTAGATTCTCCAATATTTTGAAAAATATATTTGTATTTGTCGCCGAGTTGCTTACCAGCTTCACCGCGATGAAGGGTATTACGATGATCTCGCATATAAATGCGCAACCAGTAAACTTTTTCATCGGTATTAATTGATTGTATACCTTCCCATATCGAATCATCTCTGTTTAAATTATCCCATTTGAAAAAAGCAACGAAAACGAAAACGACCAAAATAATAAAAGCAGAAATCCAACCAATATGGACTTTTTCTTTTCCGGCCTTAAATGGATCAGGAATGCTTTTAGTAGAAAGATTATTGAAATTTTCATCAAGAACAAATCCGTCATCACCATCAACAGGCTTCAGATATTTTTTATCAGGAATACAAAAGGTAAAATCATAAAGCCATTTCCATTTGCTTTCCGTGAAGTTGCCTTCAGTAGGTTTCTTGGTTTTTTCAGATTTATAAGATAGAAGGCTATAAAGTTTAGAGGCGGGTTCTTCATCTGAAAGCGTTATTTTTACAAAACCATGATCACAATCCATTTTAAATTCATAAGTTTTATAATTGTTGTTAAAGTTGCATTCAAATGACTTGATATTTTCAATATTAACAACACGCGCTGAATAGTTGTTACAATCCCAATAATATTTGGCATCAACAAAAACAAAATGGTTCTTCGTTCTAATAAACCCAAACAAGCGAAAAGCTCGAACCTGAACCCATAAGGTCACCATGAATAAAGCGGTTTGTAACATTGCCAGAGCAAGTGGTTCCGCAAATTGATCAATAGAAGAGATAAAAATATGAATTGGTAAACTTAATATTCCAAAAAGAATACAAAGTATACCATAGTTTAATTTGCTAGCATAAACCCCAGGAAAACCAATCCCTTTATTCTTACTAATAGCCAAGAGATAATCTTTTGATTGTTGATCAAGTTCTTCAAAAATAAAAGTGTTTGAACCTTGCATGAATAACCGCCTATAAATTCAACTAATTACTTAACTGGTGGGGTACAAATCTACTGGTGTTTTTAGTGATAATAGAATCCTCTTCCCTAATCCCAATTCCTGCGGATTCGCCATCAATAACCCAACTGCCAATCACAGGATAAAATCCATCAAATTGCTTCAGGGGTGCAAGCTGCTGGTAGACAAAAGGCCCTTGGCTATAGGGCCCCGGAGTTTCAGAAACAACCTTACCTTCAATTATTACTTGAATATTTGCACCTTCCCTACCATAAATCGGCTTACGAACCTGATTAGCAACATCAAGAGGCTCATAACTTGCAGGAAGAATAAAAGGGCTATCTGGATAGCGCTCATAAAGTAAAGGCAAGATAGATTTAGAGCTAAGAAGCATCTTCCATGCGGGTTCAATCCACTGGGTTTTCCCTTTTGGAATATTAAGGGCAAATTCCTCCCGCATCATCCATTCCCAAGGATAAAGTTTAAAACAATGTTGGATCGGGTTCCCTGGTACATCAACGAAGGTATTCTTGGCCCTATCCCATCCCACCTGTTGAATATCAAGATAATTGGTTTTGATACCTGCTTGGATTGCAGTATCCCGCAAGTATTCCACGGTGACATAATCCTCGACAACAGATTCCGTTGCACAAAAATGAACTTCATTTGAGGCTTTAAGTGCTATTTTTTTCCAGCCCTCTATCAACCGTTCATGAATGCTATTAAACTGATCACCTCGATCATCCAGATCTTTAAGCCAGTACCACTGGATAACTGCAGCTTCTAAAAGAGATGTTGGAGTATCTGCGTTATATTCTAAAAGCTTTGGGGGATTAAATCCATCGTAAGCCAAATCAAACCTACCATAAAGGGAGAACTGATCTTCTTCCCAGGACTTGATAACAAAATCTTCAAAGTGTTCGGGAATAAGAAACAATCGAAAAAGGCGATCATCAATAATCTGCTGCACGGTATCCATGCACATTTGATGAAGTGAATTAGTGGCAAATTCAAGGGTATCAATTTCAAAAGCGGAGAAGTGATAAGAGGCTGATTCATCCCAATAAAGCTGTCCATCAGCCGTATGAAAGTGCAACCCATATTTCTCTACTGCAGTTTGCCAGTTTTTTCTTGGTGTGTGAGTCAACCGCTGCATTTTCAGCTTCCTGAAGAATGAGCAGAAACGGTAGAACCAAAACCACCACGGGTAATACTTCCTGATGTTCGGGATGCAACGCCGCCTGATGACCCATTTGATAAACCAGCATACCTCCCAGAACTTCGCATCATTAAGGGAATAAACAAAGGATGAGCGCTGGAATGATAATGATTGGTGTCGTTGGTGTAAGAATCTGAAGCCTGATCATCTTCACGAAAATAAAAATAACCAGCAGTAAGCATCGTTGCCCCTACCAATACCAAACTCAATTCTTTTCCCATTCGTGTCATA
>CAXNFS010000306.1:0-3975 GCA_964201235.1 Gemmataceae bacterium
GCGAGGGAATAACTGTTGCAATGTTTCTTATCAATGAAAGCTCTTTAAAGCTTGAAGATTTAGAAATTGTATCCAGACCAATATTGGCGGGGTTGCGCACACCATCTTTGGCAACTCTCGGGAAGGCCGGCTCCATCAACCTGAAAAACTGTAGTGTTACTTTCGAGAAAAGTGAAGCACTGCAACTCCCCACCATCATTGGGTTAGGATTGGATACCAACCTGATGATGGATTCCATGCCAGGAAAACCCCCTGCACCGGCTAATGCAATCCTGATTGATCAATGCAGGTTGCGTGGTGAATGCAACATATTCAGAAATCGAACCACAAGAAATTGCGAATTACAAATCACCCAAAGTTTTATTGCAATCGCAGGGGCGATCATCAAGGTGGAATCTTCCGGCACGGGCACGGTGGGCATTGCAGGATTACAAGCAAGAATTTATAAAGTATCTGCTTTTTGCGAGGGAATTCCATTCCAAATAACACAGGGGAAACCTTCCACGATTCCAATCCAGATAAAGCTTAGCGAAAGCCTGGTAGTTCAAATTGGGGCGAAGGAATTCGTTCAGTTGGAAGACCCCGAAATATCACAGGAACGGCTTAAAGAATCGGTGCAGATTGAAGGAGGCAGGAATATTTTTGGGAGCGGAGACAAATTGCTTGTGGCAAAATCTCCTATCGATATTAGTAAAGAATTTTCGTTAAACCTTGAAGGTTGGAATGCACTTTTCCCAGACTCTCAGGGCATTAAGTTAACAACTTCTATACCGGCTTTGGGAACAAAGTCTGGGGTATTTTGGAAAGCCCCCATAAATCAATTTCGGACAGACGAAACAACAGGGGTGGGATATAGCCCCCCATAAATAAATAAGGCTTGCCCGAAACATCAGGCAAGCCTTATTTACAGTGTGCTTAAAGGGCAAGTCGCTTTACTTTTTCCCGCTTTTTTTCTTTCCTGTTACCTTGGCCTTCGCCTTTGCTACGGGGGCCTTGGCTTTCGCCTTTGCTACAGGGGCCTGAGATTTCACAGCAGGTGTGGCTTTCTTTTTTCCAAATATCGCGTCATAACCTTGTGAAAAATTCTTCGTCTCTGCGAGTCCAATCCTAATAATGCTCACTTCTTATTTCTCCTTAGTGAAAATAAATCGTACGACTTTCTTTATAACACAATTCAAACCCATTGGCATTAACATTGTAATCTTTGATAATTTTCACAAAGTCTAATTCTACACGGACTGGGAAATAACAAAATCACAAAGGATCTCTTCCGCAATCTTTAGTTGTTCGATTTCAATCCATTCATCTTTAGTGTGGGCCTGAGCAATGCTTCCCGGGCCAAAAACAACTGCTGGAATAAATGCTTCGCACAAACTTGCGGCATCCGTTCCATAGGGTTCTGCATCGATTTCCAATGTCCCGATTCTTGATTTAATACTCTTACCCAAAGCCTGAACCAGTTTCGGAGAATATTCATCGCCTAAAGCAGGCGCTGCAAGCCATGGCTTTGTTACTTCAAATGGAATATCCTTACATTTTTGCATCAGCCATTCGCGAAATTGATTAACCGCACCCTCAGGGGTTTCTCCTGGAAGCAACCTTCGATCAACCTGTACCGCACAAAAATCTGGCACCGTGTTAACGCTGGCACCACCGCGAATCGTTCCGCAACTTAAGGTTGCACTTCCAAGCCTTGGATGCCCAGGCAATGCCGCAAGATGTTTTGCATATTCTTCGACATAAGGCAGAATCTTGGCCATGTTGTATATGGCATTTTTTCCTTTTTCAGGGGTGGAACTATGGCAGGATACACCTCTGCATTCCAAATCCCATCGAACCGCTCCCTTATGAGCATTTACAATATGCAAACGGGTCGGCTCTGCTACGATTGCCCAAATAGATTTGGGATCTTTTGCTTTTAACCAAGGCTGATTAACTACACTTTGAATTCCTTGAAAACCATGCTCTTCATCAATGGTACATGCCATAACCAATTGCGGCATACCTGCTTTTTTTTGCTTAAAAAGTCTGGCAAAAGCAGTCGCCATGGATGCCATTCCCCCTTTAACATCACACGCCCCTCTACCATAAAGTTTGCCTGCTTCTATTTTGGCACCAAAGGGATCGATGATCATTCCATCAACGGGAACGGTATCTTGATGCGCTTCAAAGAGGATGGTTTGAGAAGGGTTACCTGGGGGATCCATGAAGGCTACTAAATTATCTCGGCCCGGCTGGATTTTGGTTCGCTCGGTTCGGGCCCCCATATTTTTAAAGAAAGTTTCCATGTAAGCAGTTACACGGCTTTCAAATATAAGTTCTTCGGGCAGCACCCTGCCCATCGGATTTATACTTGGTAAACGAACTAAATCAGCGAGAAGGCTGGTAACATCCATTTGCAGAATCCTCAGGAAAAAGAAAATCTCTGGGAATGATCATGGAAAAAGCTGGTATCCCAACCTATTCATCCTATAAATACTAAACAGCTTATGCTGTAAAGTTATAAACTTTCATCATACCTTATTCCTTGAAGAGTAGATGGGCTGGTCCATGAAAATTCACGAATATCAAGCTAAAGATTTACTTGCTGCTGAAGGGGCTAAAATCCCTGTAGGTATTATTGCAAACTCCCCCGAGGAAGCTATCAAAGCTTTTGATCAACTGGGTGGAAAACCCGTTGTTCTAAAGGCTCAGGTGCATGCGGGTGGGCGAGGCAAAGGTCGCTTTAAAGATAGCGGCAAAGATTTCGGCGGGGTTAAATTCATTACCAAACGCGAAGACATTATTCCCATTGCTGAAGTGATGTTTAAGTTTCCTCTGGTTACCCTGCAAACAGGGCCAGAAGGGCAAAAGGTTTCTAAGATTTTGGTTCAAAGCGCAGCTGATATCTCCCGTGAAATCTATCTTGGCATGGTTTTAGATCGCTCCGAAGGCATGCCCATCATGATGGCTTGCGCTGATGGTGGTGTTGATATCGAAGAAGTTGCGCATAAGAATCCAGAAAAACTTTTGAAGATGGCTGTTTCTCCTGAAACCGGCTTGCTTCCCTACCAAGCTCGCAAACTAGCTTTTGAACTTGGCTTTACGCCCGAACAGGTTCCACAAGCCGAAGCCATCATGATGGCATTATCCAAGGTTTTCCTTGCGCAAGATGCCAGCCTTGCTGAAATTAATCCTTTAGTGGTAACTCCTACGGGAGAAGTTTTGGCCTTGGATGCCAAAATCACCTTTGATGACAACGCCCTTTTCCGACATCCTCATATTGAACTCTTACGCGATCTTTCCGAAGAAAACCCTTCGGAAGTACGAGCTGCGAAATCCGGTTTGAGTTTTGTACAAATGAGCGGCAACATAGGATGCCTAGTTAATGGTGCTGGCCTTGCGATGAGCACCATGGATATCATTAAATATCATGGGGGCGAACCTGCCAACTTCTTGGATGTTGGGGGTGGTGCCAATAAGGATCAGGTAACCGAAGCTTTTCGAATTTTGCTTTCCGATCCTAATGTAAAAGCGGTACTGGTCAATATTTTTGGTGGCATCATGAAGTGTGATACCATTGCGAATGCAATTCTTGCTGCCTACAAGGAAGTCGGTTTCCATGTTCCATTGGTGGTAAGGTTGGAAGGTACAAATGTAGCTGAAGGCAAGAAAATCCTGCAGGAAAGCGGACTTAAGATCATTGCTGCTGAAGGATTGACCGATGCTGCTAAAAAAGTTGTAGCTGCTGCCAAATAAATCATAAACCAAGTTCAAAAGAATCTGCGGAGTTGTTTTCATGAGCATTCTTATTGATAAAAACACCAAGGTACTGTGCCAAGGTTTGGGTAAAGCCGGAACATTTCATGCAATCCAATGCAGGGAATATGGAACCCAGGTAGTGGGTGGTGTGGTCCCCGGAAAAGGTGGCACAACCAAAGAAGGTTTTCCTATTTTCAATACGGTTGCAGAAGCCGTTGCTAAAACTGGCGCCAA
>CAXNFS010000307.1:0-3954 GCA_964201235.1 Gemmataceae bacterium
ATGGTGGTTGCTGATTTACCACCCGAGGCGATGCCGAAATGCAAAGCTGCACCAGGTTTGGTTGCAGATGTGATCGTCTCGAAGATGGTGGATCACATGCCATTGTACCGCCAAGAAAAAAGGCACTCTCGGCAAGGGGTAGATTTATCCCGATCAACAATGTGTGGCTGGATGCAGGACGCAGCAGTGGTGTTGGAACCACTCTACGAGCTTTTAAAAAATCGGGTACTCGCAGAGAATGTGGTTCACACCGATGACACACCGATACCGGTGCAAGATGATTCCAGGGAGCATTGCAGAACTGGGCGACTTTGGGTTTATGTATCGCGAGGTGGAACGGTGCATGACTCAACCCCCGATCGCTGTCAGGATGGTCCGCAGGAATTTTTGAAAGGCTTTCGAGGTTATCTACAATGTGATGCTTACCCCGGTTATAACCGCTTGTTCGAAGAAGGCGCTGTCGTCGAGGTTGGGTGTTGGGCCCATGCGAGGCGCAAGTTTATCGAAGCGGAAAAAACTTGCGTTGGGCCTGCCCACGAAGCGGCTGCACGGATCCGTTCGCTTTATGCTATTGAACATGAAGGAAAACTTCTGGATGCATCTGCACGCACAGAGTTAAGACAAAACAAAGCGGTGCCTTGCTTACAAGAATTGAAGTCTTGGTTGGAAAAACAACGGGCTGAAGTATTGCCCAAGAGCCCCATGGCGGAAGCTATCAACTACAGTTTAAATCAGTGGGATGCGCTGAACATCTACACTTGTGATGGCAATCTAGCTATCGATAACAACATCGCTGAAAGAGCGGTCAAGCCGTTTGCCATTGGCAGAAAAAATTGGTTATTCTTTGGTTCTGATCAAGGCGGAAAGTCGTTAGCTATTTTGTCGAGCTTCACCGCCACTTGTCAACAGTTTGGAATCAATCCCTGGACTTATCTGCGGGATACGCTGACCAAGTTGCCTACTACTCCTGCAGATCAACTCCACACGCTTTTGCCAATCAAGTGATTTAAACCTAGCTGATCTAATTCGCTTTTTGGCACCTGTGCTTTACCGAACGCTTACTTCATTTTGCACCTCAAATATAATAATTATTTTTTTTAATACATACTACTTTTTCAAGGTTAGCAGCAAGGGGGAAACTAATTGTGCAATTGAAGGGGATATTATTCATAAAGATAAGAAAACCGGAGTTACTATAACAAGAAAATTACAGCACATGATCGACGAAAACAATGTTTTTTATACTGTTAAATCACCTTATGCACATGATGAAAGACGACGAAAGCCTGAATTAAGCTTGCTGGAAGTTCAAGTTGAAAGCAAACAAATTGGAACTTTCACCAAGCCTGTATTGTTTCTTCACTTTGAAAATTACAACTGGTTCCAACAATTCGTGCTTCAGGGTAGTTTGAAATTATCACATTTGTTTAAACTTCATGAAGGATGTGGTTTCGGTTGAAAGGTTTAAAGATATTCCGCGAATTTTCGCCTTTATATATCACCATCTATCGTAAATTCTTTAGATTTTCATCTGGAAATGTTAACCTAGCTACCTGTTATCCCTGCAGATTAATTTAAGGTGCTTTTTTAAATAGAAGTTTGAATTTCATAAGGTTCAAACTTCGAAAGTAATTGATCAATTACTGGAAATGATTGTTAAATTAAATCATATTTGTAATTAAAAACGGCTAAAGAAATTCCTCGTTTTTGAAACAAAAAACCCGTCTGATTCTTTTTGAAGGTCGGCCCTAAAAAGGATATGATGTTTAAGTGATTTAGATTTCTAAAAGTTGATAAGGTCGAATTCAGTATGCCCATGAAAATTGAAGATTGCATTTCCAATTGGCAAAACTCACTTCTGGACACAAGCAAGCGAAACCGTCTCATCAAGTTTTCGCACGGTCGTGCGGGTATGTTTTTAATTTCACCCGATTTACCCCAATTTTGGGAATTGATAAACGAAGATGGTCTGAAAATGATTTTCCCCTGGAAAAGAGACCTGCTAGAGATTCGCCATGAAGATGTGGAAGCTTGGGAAGAGTCGTTGGAAAGATCTTCGCAGTCAACAAAGGCAACAGCAATTACCAAGCTAAATATTCCACCTAGCAATTCGGAAGCAATCCAAATTATAAGTATTGGTCAGAAAAAGTCGCTTAACGAAAAGACTCAATCTGCAAAGGAATCCGAGTATCCAACAACAATTGCAGAAGCGACAAAAAAATCTAAGGTTTCAGATCGATTGAAACTCAATCATATCATTACGGAATTTACCGACCGGAAATTAAAAGCCAATCTCTTAAAGCTAAGTCGAACTGCA
This sequence comes from Gemmataceae bacterium, assembly GCA_964201235.1. Lineage (GTDB taxonomy): Bacteria > Planctomycetota > Planctomycetia > Gemmatales > Gemmataceae > UBA969. The sequence goes on from CAXNFS010000307.1 coordinate 2,318, forward strand.
TCTGAATCTGAACAAGAACATGGATTATCAACTTTATTTTTGGCGTTTGGTTTTCTTAAATGGTACGAAAGCTTGGATAGTAACGAACCGATTTACTCACCCTTGGTTTTGTTACAGGTAAAACTGGAACGAGAGGCTGTGGATGCTTCGTGGAGCATTACGTTAGAAGAAGATGACCCAGCTATTAATCATTGCTTAAGGCAATTGATGGAGAAAGAATTCAGAATTAAACTGCCTATGCATGAAAATAGTAGTGAAGAAAATAGTGAGTTATTTCCTATTCTAGATTATTTTGAACAAGTTAGAACTTCGATTAAATCAATGCCCCGGTGGGAAGTGACACAAGGTGTTGGCTTGGGTATTTTCAATTTTCAGAAACTTGCCATGTGGGAAGATTTGGAAAAGAATGCGGGCCGTATTGCACAGCATCCGCATTGTTTAGCTATCTCTGGCATCCAAGGAACCATGGCGGATTTATGTAGCGATCCGGTTGCAGCCCAAGATTTAGACGACAAGGTTCACCCCAAGGACAATTATCAAATTTTGGTGGCGGATAGCAGCCAGCAAGAAGCGATCGAACAAATTAAGCGTGGCGCGAACATGGTGGTTGATGGCCCCCCAGGAACTGGGAAAAGCCAGACTATTGCAAACACCATTGCAGAGCTTATCGCTCAAGGGAAAACAGTTTTATTTGTAAGTGAGAAAACTGCAGCTTTGGAAGTTGTGAAAAAGCGCTTGGATGAAAGAGGGCTGGGGGATTTCTGTTTGCCATTGCACAGCAATAAGACCAACAAAAGAGAGATATTGGAAAACCTTCGTAAATGTTTGGAGCAACCCAAAGAAAAGCTTCATGATTATTCTAATGATCACGATCAATTGTTTGCGCTACGAAAAAAGTTGAACAATTATGTTCGTGAATTACATAAGAAGCGCGCTCCTTTAAATACTAGCGTATACGAAATACATGGCTTGCTCGCAAAAATGGATGATGTCAAAATCAATTCTAAATGGGCGCCTTTGAATATCGATTCGATGGATCAGGAATATTTAAGAAAATCAGTCGAGCTTCTTGAGACTCTCCCGAAGTTCCAAACTATTTTTGCGGACTACAAAATCCATCCATGGCATCAATGTAAATTCAACACTATCAGTCAATTAGTTACGATGGACCTGGAAAACCATTTAGAAAAACTTACAGAGTATTTTGCAGGAATCATTGCGATAAATGCACAGCAGATCCTTGGGGTTTCAGAACAAATACGAACCCCCAATGAATTAGTGACTGGGATGGAATTAGGAAGGAAAATTTTAGCAGTTCCATTGTTGCCTAAGGAATGGTTTAACAAATCGCTGTTGAAAATGGGCAAACTTGCAGGTGAAATATTTACATCTAAAACGCAATTGGATGAATCAGAAAAGGACTTGGCTTGTTTTGAAAAATGCTTTAAAGACCAGATTGTTCCTGAAAAAATAAAAGAACTTTTTCTAAAGTTAAACTTAACTGGGGAAGGTGCTCCAAACAGCACGGTATCCTTTCGAACCAGAATTGAAGATTTGCGAAAAGCTTTAACGCTATATCCAAAAGTTCAGCAAGATTTGATTCTGATTATTAAAGCTTACAATGAAGCGACAACAAT
>CAXNFS010000308.1:0-3938 GCA_964201235.1 Gemmataceae bacterium
TGTGGATGGCACCCCCCAATTAGCCTTCTACACTACCCCAATTTAGTCATGGGAAATTGACCCGCATATCGATCCCCCTCGGTATGCGGGTTTTATCTTTTTTATAGCTCGAGTTTTGGCAATTCTTTAGGCGCAACCATGGTGCCTAGTTCACTAATCACAGATTTAGCCAAGGCCATATACGCTTTGCTTACAAGGCTTTCAGGATGCTTTAGAACGATGGGCAACCCTTCATCGCCAGATTCTGCAACTTTGGGGTCGATCGGTATTTCACCTAAAAAAGGTACATTATATTCTTGAGCAAGTTTGGCACCGCCCCCATGACGGAAGATTTCGTATCTTTTGCCATCGTCTCCAATAAAGTAGCTCATGTTTTCGATGATGCCTAAAATTGGAACTCGAACCTGCTTAAACATTTCGATGCCTTTTCTAGCATCAATCATGCTGACTTCTTGGGGAGTAGTAACAATAACCGAGCCATTCAATGGAACAGTTTGAGTCAAGGTAAGTTGGGCATCGCCTGTGCCTGGTGGTAAATCAATTACGAGGTAATCAAGTACGCCCCAATCAAGGTCTGAAAGAAATTGTGTGAGTGCTCTGTGGACCATGGGGCCACGCCAGATAACAGCTTGAGTTGGTGGGACCAAAAACCCCATGGACATAATTTTTAGTCCATACTTTTCTAGGGGAAGGGGGGTGGTTGCTTGATCGATTACTCCATTGATTCCCATCATGGTCGGCATGCTTGGGCCATAAATATCGGCATCCATCAACCCAACTTTATTTCCGCTTGCAGCAAGTGCTAAAGCCAAGTTCGCAGAAACGGTCGATTTTCCAACCCCGCCTTTTCCGCTTGCTACTGCAATGATGGTCCGAATATTAGGCAGGCTTAACTTTGGCATTGTTGCTTGTGGCTGCATGACTGATTTCCTTATGGTAAATTTTTAGGTAGTAATTTTCTTTGCTATGCATTCTTGGCACTGGCACAGGGCGCGCAAGCTTTCCAAGGTATATATTCCAGAATCGTGCCCATCGTTCCAAACAATTCGATAGGCATAATGGCCTACCGGAACCAGCGATGTAGGGGCAGGTTGCACCAATTCAGAAGGTTTAAGAATATGGAAAGGGTTGGCAGGTTTATCCCGTTCATCCCTGCAAGTTGCACAGGGGCAATTTCCCCTGAGATGTTTCCACCCCAAGATGCCTTGATGGCCATCATTCCAATCGATCAACAAGGAGTCATCCCCCTGTTTTTTCAAGGAATTTGGGAAAAGCGCAAAGTTATTCTCAGTCATAAACAAAAACCCTCTTCTGCCTATGTTTCACTATAGGAAAGAAGGAGGGATTTGGTTGTAGTCTGGGGCAAAAAGTATCGAACTAGTTGTTTGGAGTAGACTTTGTTTCGGGTTGATTTTCCACCAGATCGATTCGTATTTGCTCTGCACTTTTAGTTGCAGAAATAAGAAATCTTTTATTCTGGAATGTTAATAAGCCATTGGATGGGATTTTACTTTCCTGCCAAAGGGTTGAGGTTTCATCGCGTAACTCGAGCCTTATTTTTCTTTGTACTTCCACCCAATCTTGGGGAAGTGAAGGTAAAATTAAACTTGCAACACTGGATTGGCCATTACTTGGAATTGCAACGGTTGTTGCAACAGGAACGCCAGACCTGCTAGCGGGGGTTCTTCTTTCTTCCACTAATTCAACTGGCAAGGTCATGGTTGGTAGTGGGGCTTTACCTAACGAGGCATCTTCACTTCGAACAAGTTCTCCGGTAAGCCTGAGGATTTTTCGGTCTGCTGAAATTGTCAGTAAGAGGTTTCTAACGGACTGAAGTTTAAAGACGCCTGGGTCGAGAATCATTTGGGTTCTTTGCCCTAGTCGTAAGATTTCTCCGGAGGGAGTTTGAAAACGAACATCACCAAAAGTGAAATTGGGCCTTGCAGCCAGTTGCCTTTCGAAATGGAAAATCGGGTCACTATGTTCAGGAAGAAAGGTGGTTGAAAAAGTGCCATTTCGATTGCTTTTTTCGACATTGATGCCAGTATCTGAAATGGTGAGAAGTGCGGTAACGGTTCCTTCAGGCGGTTCCATAACATTGACAATTTCAGTTTTTTGATCATGCTCCAAGCCATTGACTGCAGCAAGCTTGATGACATACCCGCCCGGTTTTTGAAAAGTAACCATTTTTTCATTACCTTGCGCATTGGTAACTTCCAGAGGGCGGTCGTCTCCCAAATCCCAAACACATAACTGTGCATTTTTTACTTTGCTCATGATTTTAAAAGTTGCAGGTGCATAAGATCCAGCACTAACCGGAACAGCTTCCAAATTAAGTACCTTCGTTGGTTCAAGGGTAGGTGGCGCGTCGAGGCGGACGACAACCTGTCTTTCGTTTTCTTCGCCAAGGACATTTCGCAGAGTCCTTTTAACCGTGTATTCCCCGGGCCGGGTGTACACATGATTAACCAATTCGCGCTCAGGAGAAACAGGCTCTAAAGGAGTGCCATCGCCAAACTCCCACCACCCTTGTCCGCCTGAGGATAGATTTTGAAACCGAAGCTTCAGCCCATCTTTTTCATGGGAAAAATTAGCCAAGGGTTTAGATGGCCTGACTACCTTATCAACCAAGGGGGTGACATACATTACGATAGCGCCAGAAAGCAAGCCGCCTGCTGTTCCGATGGCCATCTTTATCCAGCCTTTAATTTTTTCCTTGGCGGAGGCTTTGATTATGGAATCGGTTGACATGACTAAATTTCTCCCTAGCAAAATAATGCAATAAGTAAGGAGAATAAATGAAATCGTGCTGCCAAGTCGAGACAGATTTATTTTAAAATGGCGAAACGGAAGTTAGAAGGCATCAAGAATTGCATTAAGCCAGTGGGCATTGCCTGTGCTTCGCTCGGAAGCCATCTGGGTTATGACTTTAAGTACTAAGTCGTTTAAGGGGCTGGGCAATTTAGAGGTTTTGGCAAGGCGGGAGAGATAGCCGTTGTAGTTTTCGATTTCTGTTACCCCGCCCATCACATCATGAAACATGGAGCAGTAGGATTTTTTTAGGGAGGGTCTGAAAAATGGTGCCATGCTCTCGCCCAGCCATTTGTGGTTCAGCAACCATGCCACCTTATCAGGATGAAAAGGCCCGATGGTGCCCATTGGTTGGTTAGCGGTTTTTAAAATTGCATAGTTCTCAAGCAAGAGTTGAAAGAACAAGGTCCGAAGTTTACCCGGTTTTAAAAGCGCAGAGTTTTCGAACCCTCCAGCGCTTGTCAATGGGCTGATTGCAGCGTTGTACATCAACTTGGTGTTTTTGTAAGGCAAACTCCAAGCAACTAAGTGGGAATCAATTCCACCTTGTCTTAAAGCTGTTTTTAATTCAAAAAGTAGCGGCATATTTGTCCAAGGTTGAATCGGGCCCAAATGAAGTTTCCCGCTTCGAGTAATTGCTGCAATTGTTTTTTGGGGTCTACATTCGGAAATAAAAGATGCGATACCTTCTCCAATTAAAGGCCTGGAAGTTAAGAGTTCGTCAAAGCCATTTTGAATGGGAAAAAGCAAAGATTGATCGTTGGTCTTTTTTAATATTTCATCATTGTTGTAGCATTTGACACAAAGAATATTGACGACATTAGGGCAGGGGGCCCAGTTTTCAAACGCCTCGATATTAATAGGAAAAGATTGGTTGTCAACAATGGCGCCATGGGCTTTGCAGAACGCAATTTTTTCCGGGTTATTTTCGATAAGAAGAACCTGTTTGCCGGCTTTATAAAGGCTGGTAGCAATTGCCAATCCGATTCCGCCTGCCCCGATCACATGAAACTGTTCCACAAAAAGCCCTCATTGCTGATGAATTGTAGTGTCATCGTTGTCACAACTTAAAATTAACTAATAAATGATGGATTAGTTTTGCTACTTACGCTCTTAAATTTCGTATT
>CAXNFS010000309.1:0-3904 GCA_964201235.1 Gemmataceae bacterium
ACAAACCCAAGCACAATTACAACTGCTTAAGGGCGGAAAAGGCTTCGAGCTTCCAGGCATTCTCACCGATAAATCAAACAACAAATAAACCCCTAAAGGCCGCCTTCATGCACTATGAATCGATGAATATTGATGAACTTGCAAAGTACCTCAAGCAGGATGCTCGAGATGTACACAAGCTTGCGAACAAAGGCACCATCCCAGGAAAAAAAGTGGGGGGCGAATGGCGCTTTCATCGCAATGAAATCAATTATTGGATCGAATCTAATCTTCACGAACATGAAAACGAAACCTTGGTTCACTTTGAAAGCCATGCGCCTATTGAATGCGAACGCGGCTTGCTAGTCAGTAAGTTTCTTGGCGAAGCCTGTATTGCCAGCCCTTTAAAAGCCAGCACAAGGGCTTCGGTATTAAAAGAACTCGTAACCCTTGCTGAACAATCTTGGCAAATTTATGACCCCGCAGCAATCCACGCTGCATTGGTCGAAAGAGAAGGCATCGCCAGCACTGCGCTTGCAGGGGGCATCGCAATTCCTCACCCACACCACCCACTTAAAAACACCTTGGGCGAATCAATCATCTCCCTGGGAATTGTGCCCAATGGCATTCCATTTGGCGCACCCGACGGAAAACTTACAAGCATCTTTTTCCTTGTTTGCTGCATCGATGATAAAACCCATCTTCAGGTACTCGCCAGGCTTACCAGACTTTTCCGCAAAGAAGGATTTTTAGATGCATTGCGCGAGATGAACTCTCAGGCAGATATCTGGCATTTAGTTCGCCAGACTGAACTCTCACTCATGCTGCCCGCTTAAATTAACGCATGTCGGGTTGCAAACAGCGCACCCTTTTTCCTTCGTTTTCAAGAATTTTTTCAGCAGCAAGATACCCTGATCGCACTGCGCCTTCCATAGTTGCAGGCCACCCTGTTTGGGTATAATCCCCTGCAAGATAAAGCCCTTTGATCTGCGTAGTTTGCAAGGGCCTAAATTCATCCACACCATACGAAGATTCAAAAGTTGCCTGCTTTTCGCTAACAACTCTGCCACGAATTAATTGAGCTTTAGCAATATCCGCAAAGAAGCCAGGCAGTTCAGCCATAACTGTTTTTAACACCGCATCATGCCCACTCTTCAACAACTCTGCAGAAGAACTGATTACCACTTGGTAGTAATATTCCCCCTGCTCGTTTTTTCCCCGCGCGAAAAGCCACTGGCCAATCGAATCCAAAAGCACAACATGCGGAAGGTCGGTGATCGGCTGATTAAACCACAAATGCACACTTGTGATAGGCGCTGTTCTCAAACCTTGCAACATTCCTATTGCGGGGTCTAAATGGGCTATTGGGCCAAGTAAATCAGCAACCCGCTGAAAAGGCACCGCAAGCACAATATTGTCAGCATTAATCACCTCAGCGTTATCCAACAGCACTTCCCAAGAAGAATCGCTTTTCAATCCAACCTTTTTAACGGCATTACCAAGGCGAATTTCGACATCTGTTTTCTCAAGCCAGGTAATCACCTCTTCACCATAAAGTCTGGAAAGAGGCACCACAGGTAATCCAAGCTGATAAGCTTTGGAGTTTTTCCAAAACACATCGACAAAGACTTTGCGTGCGTAATGTAATCCGACTTTTTCCATGGGAGTATTTAACGCACTTATTAATACCGGAGCCCAGAAACGCTCAATGCATCGCTGAGACTGAAAATGATTGGCTAACCATTCCAAAAAAGGTGCGTCTTCTTCTTCCTTCGTTAACCTTAATAACCCCATCCCTAAGCTTAATCTGATTTTTTCATCCCAATTGAGAAAATGGGCGCCTAAAAAACTCTTGGCAAAATGCAAAGGCGCAGGCAACTGGGTGCCCTTGAAAAGACTGGTTTTGCCATCGGGGGTCCGCCAAAACATGCTTGGCTCATCTTTTATGTAATGATTTATGCCAATTTCTTCACAAAAATACTGCAAGTTTGTACAGCACTTCATGCTCACATGTTGGCAATTGTCAATTAGGTCGCCGCTGGCGGAATCCACAAAAGATGTAGCTCTACCCCCTATTTTTCCCTTAGATTCAATCAAAATAACCATTTGTCCATGCTTAGACAAGGTTCCTGCGGTGGCCAAGCCTGCCAATCCGCCACCAATAACTACAGTAATTGCTTTTTTCATACCTAACTTTATGTCCATTAATCCATAAACTCATCTTGCCGAGATTGAACGCAGAACTTATCTTTTATTATAGGTAATGCAAGATAATGTCTTGGTACCATATTTCCCGATAGCTCAATGGTAGAGCGCCTCGCTGTTAACGAGGATGTTCAAGGTTCGAGTCCTTGTCGGGAAGCTACAATTGCCACTGTTTTCAGACTTAAAGCCATATGCTGCATGCAGATATGGCTTTTTTTCATTGGGTTGACAACTTTGCATGTTTGCATGAAATGTCACTAAATCAGGCGAAAAGTTGACATTTTCGTTGCCATTTTTGGTGGCAATTTCGTTGGCAATTTTAGAATCACCTTGCCCTGCAGCTACCGCAATATGCTCTGGCGTAATCATTCGATAGTACTTGTCTGCCACATTTGGAGTGTTTCCCAACCATTTACATACAAAATATTGCTGATATTTATCCAACAAATCTGTTATCAAACTTGCTCGTAAATTAACAAACAACTTAGTCCATTAAGGAATGCCTAGTTTTTTGAACCACTGCCTAACATTCATGGATATGTTCTTACCTTTCCTCTGTTTTGCAAAAATTGGGTCGCTACTACGATAAGCACTTTCAATTTATTATCAGGACAATTTTCAAAAAAGTATTGAGTGACTTACTTGGCAACATAAACTTTTCTGCTCGGATCTGAATTCCCTGCGGATCGGATCTTCCTAAATGGATTCCTGCTTATGGTCTCCATGTCTTTGAACTCTTCAAAAAACTGACGAATCACTTTTACATATTTCCCAAGAGTACAAACACTGTATTTCTTATTTGGTTTGAACTCATAATTTTAGATAGTGTCATATCAGTCCTTTGCATCATGTACAGTTATGTCCCTGATATCCGTGCTGGGTGGAATAAACCTAAACAATGCTTTAATAGTGTATTTCCATTTATCAATCGTTTGGGCATGCTTGCCATTCTTAATCCCATCTTCAATATATTTTTGCAGGTGTTTTTTTAATGGGAATTTCGACTGAATCTCGTTGCCTATTCTTGACGGAATCAAACCTATTTTAGCTAACTTAGAATGAAGATCATTGACACCATATGCCTTCGGATCTTTATCAATCTTCTGAATCCAAAGACTTGTATGTTGGTCTAGAGCAACTTCCTTCTCCAATGTATTTTAAATTGCTTCCACATGGTTTAATTAGCGATCAATTTCGATTTTGCGGCATTTCGGAATGATTCCCGCACTTGACGATCCTCGATCTCGATCTGTTCAGGAGGCGACATTTTGGAAAGTCTAGGCAATGGCTGTGGGACTGCTTGCTTGCGGACCATGGCGAGCGTTCGAGCAAGATCACTGCCCGGAACACGTTCCAGAGTAGCCCAGTACTTGTCCTGTAGACAGGGAATGAGGAGCGGATCACGAGTTATCATCTCGAGTTGAAAACGCACTTTGGGGTTGGCCTGACGGATCGTCTTCACGATAAGGGCAAGATCAAGGGAACCTTGGCCGAGTGGAACCTCGGCCATGCGAAAGCCTTCGGGAGCCTCTTCAAAAGCGATATCTTTCAGATGAACCGTGCGAGTGTAGGCGGCCAACGCGGTGACTGTTGCAATAGGGTCTTCGAGTAGAGCCAGGTTGTTACCGGTGTCCAGGCAGATGCCGACCCATTCGCTCGAAATGGTCTTAATGAGCTGTATCAACTCATCGATCCTCAAATCTTTATGGTTCTCGACTGC
>CAXNFS010000310.1:0-3862 GCA_964201235.1 Gemmataceae bacterium
ACTACTTCCCCAAGAATTAGCTGGGCAGTTGAACTCTTGCCTTACCTTGAACAAGGAAACTTGGTCAAAACATATGACTTGACTACCACATGGAGTTCCGCAACTAACCTGCCAATTACTAAGATGCCGATTAAAATTCTTCAATGCCCTGCAACTCCTGATTCATCAAGGCTTGATGGTGATCCTCAAACCAATGTTTGGAATATTGTTGGAATTTCTGATTACGGCGCAATAACAGGGGTTAGTGCCATTGCCACAAATGTAAACACTACTGGGATAGCGATACCCGGGATCATGGAAAAGAACAAAACGGTCAAGTTGCTTGATGTGAAAGATGGTCTATCTAACACCATTGCAATTGCAGAATCTGCAGGTAGACCCAGACTTATTCAGAAAGGTGTTACAGTAGGTGCTGTTCCAACTCAAAAAGTAAATGGTGGCGGTTGGTGCAGGCCAGCTTCAGATATTGATTTAATCACTTCAAATGCTGCAGGTACCACTCGTGTAGGAACTTGTGCTGTCAACTGCACAAACGGCTTTGATTACCCGACCTACAACATGGCTCCTTATGGTACCGAAGGCACTAGCCAACCTTTTTCTTTTCATACGGGAGTTAACAACACCTTGATGGGTGATGGTTCAGTTCGGTCGATAAATGCAGCGGTTGCAGTAGCCACTTATGCTGCACTATGCACCCGTAAAAATGGTGAAACCATTCCTGGTGATTATTAATCCAAGGCAAGCTAACATAATAATTTTGATTGCAGGCATACTTTAGTGTGCCTGCTTTTTTTATTTAGGATATGCTTGATACTTTTTTTTACTTGCTTGAGTTTATCTACGAACGCACAATCTAGCCTTACGATGTATCCCACCGAAAAGTATAAGAGTAAAAATATGTCAACTCAAATTCAAAACCCAAGTCTTTATGAAATTTGATTGGTCCAAGGATTGCTTTCATCCAAGTCAGTGATTTTTTTACATTTGCACTACTTTTAACATTAACACTTTTTTCATCATAACTTCATTAGTAAGAACATTAGGTTCGCTAAACTACTTATGAAGTTAAGATGTTAATTAATAAAAATAATAGAGGGCAATTTTATGTTCTACCGCAAACAAAATAAGGGATTCACCCTGATTGAACTTTTGGTAGTGATTGCTATTATTGCGATACTAATTGGATTGCTTTTGCCCGCTGTTCAGAAAGTCCGTGAAGCTGCTGCCAGAATACAATGTGCCAATAACCTTCGAAATATTGGCCTTGGCGTTTTAAATTCCGAAAACACTTTCAATCGATTTCCCCTATGCCGGGTTTCCAATGCGGGAGGCAGGGCTATCTATGGTAATTCCAATCGCTCCCTTTTTGTTTTGATTTTGCCTTATATCGAGCAGGAAGCGTTATATAAAAAGTATGAAGGAATATATTCGCGTTTCCCAACTGCAACTGGGAAATCCCGCAGAAATTGGGACCACCCTGACATGACTAGCATTTACCAGACAAAGATGAACATTTTAAACTGCCCATCCACCCCGGGAACTCAACTCATTTCTGGTAAATATGATCATGATTACACAGATGCTTATACCTCTGATTACAATGTCATGAATGCCGTCGAAATCGCTGGCGTCCCCAGTGCGTATTCTCTAGGGCTTATACCTTATACCCTCGATGATTCGTCTAGGCGAGGCATTCTAGATTTTAGCTTCCAAACTACAATGGCTGCTATAACTGATGGCACTTCAAACACGATATTAATTGTTGAGGATGCTGGTAGACCGAAAAGATACATCAAAGGAAAACTTACAGCGGGCACCGCAATTTCTGGCGCAGTTTGGACCGACAGTGACGGAACCTTTACCTTGCATGGGTACTCCACTGATGGCATTACTTCTGGCGGGCCTTGTGCCTCTAACTGCAATAATAATAACGAGATTTATTCTTTCCACAACGGCGGTGCCAATGTGGTTTTTGGTGATGGTTCAACTCGGTTTTTCAAGGAAACAATTAGTGTTGGTGTAGTCGCAGCAGCTACAACTAAAAGCAATGGGGAAATTGTAAATGTGGATTAGTACTAAACCCCATTTTCTTCACCTGGTTTTTTGCACGGTGATATTAGGATGTGCGGAAGAATCGTCGTTTAAGTCTCCCGTGCCTGTTTTTCCTACATCTGGAAAAATTGTTTATCAAGGTAAACCACTCGCAGGAATTATCCTGATTTTTCATTCCACAGATGTTAATCAGAAAATCAAATCGCAGGCAACAACGGATAATGAAGGGAAATTTGTAGCAACTACTTTTAAAACTGCGGATGGCGCCCCAGAAGGTGATTATACAATCACACTTGTGGTCCCTAGCAATGAGTCTGATTCCACACGGGAAGATGCAGCAATAGAAAGAAAATCCCGTAAAGAAGGGCAGGTTCGGTTTCCTTCCAAATATCAAAATCCCGCCACTAGCCCATTAAAAATCAAAGTAACCAAAAATCAGCCTGATCTAGGAATCCTTGAAATCAATTAAACTGAAAATTTTTTGAACTTAGGATGTATTCGATAGCCTGTCATGTAGTTTTTAAAAGACGATCTTTGAGTTTTTGAGTAATTTTTTGTTTCAAATCTTGCTTACTTTTTTGTTGTGGTGTTTTGCAATCAAAAAAAGCCTTGGCTAAATTGATCAAATATCTTATTTTTAGGTTCCCCTAAATTTTCAAGATCTGCTTTTTTCTTGCCTACCATCATTCTTGAACGCACAATCTAGACTTACGAAGTATCCCACCGAAATGTCCAAGAGTAAAAACATGTCAACTCAAATTCAAAACCCAAGTCTTTATGAACGACTCGGCGGTGTTTTCGCTATTGCAACGGTGGTGGATGATTTTATTGATCGCATCATGCATGATGCTCGGTTGAATGCTAACGCCGCAGTGCAAGAAGCGCATCATCGGGTGCCACCTGCGGGCTTTAAATATTTGGTAACGGAGCAGGTTTGCATGGTAACGGGTGGGCCGCAAAAATACTCGGGCCGTTCGATGATGGATTCTCACCGCCATCTAAACATCACCCCCAAGGAATGGGCTGCATTTATGGATGATTTTCAGCAGACCTTGGATAAGTTCCATGTTCCCGCACAAGAGCAGGATGAACTGAAAGCAATAGTGAACAGCACCTATGCCGATATTGTATTTGGCAAGGATTAAGCGTAGGCCCTAAATCTAATAAGGTAAGTGATTGTGTGATTTTCAGCGACCATAGATTGAAAGGGCACCTCTCGCTGACAAGAATTTTTGCTCTACTAATAACCAAATCTTTGCGATTGCACCTATTTTCCTTTATAGGCTCGTTGGCAACATCCGAAGTTAAAGGCGAATCCCGATTTTCTTTGGCGACCATATGCTGTAGCAAAACTTCATCGGAACCACTCTCCCAGGGGCGATGCTGTTTGCTTCACCTTCTCCCGTATCGTAAAATAATAAGTGAGTAGCCAAAGTGCACGCTGGGGATCAAATGGTCAATAATCATTATGAAAATCGAAAAACATCTCTCGGTTTCTGCCTATGAGTTGCGGGCGAAAAGCAAGCTCAAGTCATCGGAATACTCCGTGCTGAGGCTGATTTTGTTACACTACGCCGACCACAAGTTTGTCCATGCTGAAAAAGAACCGTTGCTGGAGGCCACGCCATGAACCCTCTTTTACTCAAGTTTGAGATGATGGACGATGCCATGGCCGATATCCTGAGACAAAAAACCCCAGCGGAACGATTGCGGATCGGCGGGCGAATGTGGAAGTCTGCCCGTGTGATGCTGCGCGGAGCGATTCGCACCACCTACCCCGAATGGCCAGAAGATCAAGTGAATCGGGAAA
>CAXNFS010000311.1:0-3860 GCA_964201235.1 Gemmataceae bacterium
TTTCTTGGCTCTTGGATTGTCAAGGATTTGTTCGCAGGCGGGCATTCCATCTTTCTGTATGACATCAAGCAAGATGCAGAGCGGTTGGAGGTTGTTCTTAACAAAGATATCATCTCTCAGACCACTTTTTGCGAAGGGAATGTTACGGATCAAGATAGGCTGATCCGCACCATTCGCGAGCATGGCATTACGCATATCATTCATCTTGCTGGTTTGCAGGTGCCAACGTGCAGGGCAAATCCTGTGCTGGGTGCTCAGGTGAATGTTATGGGAACCTTGGCGATTTTTGAAGCGTATAAAGAATGTCGTAATCAGGTCAAGCGGGTTGTTTATGCTAGCAGTGCTGCAGTTTTTGGCCCACCAGCAGATTATCCTGAAGGCCCCCTTTCGGATGATGTCCGCCTTTCCCCCAGCACTAACTATGGGTTTTATAAAATCTGCAATGAGGGTAATGCCAAGGTTTATTTTTTAGATCATGGCATGACCAGCATCGGCTTACGACCTTGGACAGTGTATGGTGTAGGGCGTGATGTTGGCATGACTAGCGAACCCACCAAGGCGATGAAATGCATGGCTTTGCACAAACCCTATCACATCACTTACGGTGGTTTTCAAGATTTGCAATATGTGGCAGATGTTGCCCGGGTGTTTGCGCATAGCTTGGATGTTCCTTTTGAAGGCGCCAAGAGTTACAACTTGCGGGGTGATGTAGTTGATCTGCAAACACTTCATCAGGTGTTTGAAAAGCTTGAGCCTGAAGCCTCGAAGTTGATTACTTTCGGTGATAGGCAAATTCAGATTGCGTATAATTTATCAGATGATGGGCTACAAAAAGAAATCGGGCCTTTGCCCAAGACTCCGCTTTCGGAGGGTATTTTCCGAACCATCAAGAAGTTTCGTAAGTTGGAAGCCGAAGGCAGGCTTGATAAAAAAGATATCTCTTGATGATTTAGAACCCCGACCTTAGTTATCGCTGGGTTGTGTAAATATCTTTCAGAGCCGAAAGCGTGAGCGACGGTAAGTAATGAGTGCTTATCAGAGCCGAAAGCGTGAGCAACGGTTTTGCATCCTTGCGCAGGCGCACACAAACTTTTATTGCATATCTTTACAAGCCTGAAGCGCAAGCGAAGGTTCTTCAAATGCCCATTTACCATTCACACATAATTCCTTCGCTTGCGCTTCAGGCTTATGAGGCAAAGAAATACCGTTCAGAGCCGGGAGTAACATCCGCCGCTAATTATAACTGTCGGTTGAGCCTAGTTATCGCTGGGTTGGGGGATGATGGAAGGCAATAGCGAGGCCCATTTATCTTGGGCACTGATTTCGAATAGATTTTCGCTGGTTGCCTTTACGAGCGCCCAAGCTCCTTGGCTGATTTCATTTTCTAGCTGCCCTGGCCCCCATCCCGCATATCCAGTCATCATTAAAAATCGTCCAGTAGCTTCCTCGGCATGCTGCTGGGTTGCCTGCTTAACGCACTCTTCATCTCCAATAAAAACGCCCGGTACAATTTGTTTTTCCTGCTGCGTTTGCATATCCATCCATTCCTGATGACCATGCAGCATGAGTAAACCTTCGGATTTGCAAGGGCCACCTAGATACAACGGAAAGGGCAGAGTCCAAGCCTGTGGAGGCAGGGGCCTGTTTACTACCAAGCCAAATGCGCCGGACGGGTCATGTTGCAAAAGCAATATAACCGTTTGCTGAAAGGTTGGATCTTGCAGACTAGGTCGGGCGATTATGAACTGGCTGGCATGTGACATTTTTTACCTCGAGAATTTTGTCTTTCTAGACACTCAGGACTCTCTCTTATAAATATATGCTTTCATAACCGTACTTGGGTACATATCTAACTAAAAACTCTTCATTTTCATGGAGTTTGTTTAGGCAGTTTTGGTAGACTGCCCCCATGTTACTTCTTTTAACAAGGAAACTTTATCATGGATCGATTCTTTTTTACTCTTCTTGGATTAATTACAATCCTTGGCATGACCGCAACGGTCGCAACCGCTGCACGACCCATGCAGGTGGATGATCTGTTTAAATTTCTCCGGGTTTCTGATGCGCAAATCAGCCCAGATGGTTTTTGGATCGCATATGTTGTCACTAAAGTGGATCTCGATGCGAATAAATCCTCTTCCAACCTTTGGCTGGCAGATGTAGCAGGAAAAAACCCTCCTAAAAGACTTACCTCCACCGACAAAAAAGATAGGCACCCCCGCTGGAGCCCTGATGGCAAACGAATCCTATTTGAATCCTCGCGCTCAGGCGAAACCCAACTTTGGACCATCGACATTAGGGGCGGGGAAGCTAGACAGATTACTAACCTTTCCACCGAAGCCTCCGGAGCAATTTGGAGTGCAGATGGCAAAAATATAGCATTCGTCTCGGCTGTCTATCCCGAATTTGCCAAGCTCCCGTTCAAAGAGTCTGATGCTGCTAACAAGAAAAAAATGGATGAGATCAAAGCCAGCCCCATCAAGGCGAAAGTCTTTACCAAGCTTTTTTACCGCCATTGGGATAGCTATGTTGAAGATAAACGCCAGCACCTTTTTGTACTGCCTTTTGATGCCAATGGTGCAGAGGGTTTTGCAGAGCCCCGGGATGTGACGCCTGGTGATCGCGATGCTTTCCCGACTTCTTCCACTTTTTCTTCGGGTGATGATTTCACTTTTTCACCCGATGGGAAATACCTTGTGTTTAGCGCAGTGCCCGAAAAGGATGAAGCGTGGAGCACCAACATGGATCTCTGCAGGGTTTCTACCAACAACACTTCGGATAAGTGGGAAAATTTGACCAAAGAAAACCTCGCAGCAGATAGCGCCCCGATGTTTTCCCCGGATGGTAATTATCTAGCTTACAGGGCGCAAAAGCGACCAGGGTTCGAAGCTGATAAATGGGAAATCATGATCGTCGAAACTAATCAAGAAGGCACCTTTAAAGGTAAACCTGTTTCTTTCACAGGCGCTTTGAAAACCGATGTCTCTGTCAATGAATTTACTTGGGCAGGTAAAGATAAAATCCTCTTCACTGCAGATCATCTGGGCAAAGTTGGGCTGTTTCAAATCCTTCCTCTTGAAGATGTTAAAGCTGCAACCCTGATCAAAAACCAATTGTCTGGCTATAACTCTGGCATCAGTGCAAGCACCGATGGCGCAAAGATTGCCTTTCTTAATGCAAGCATGGCGAGTCCGCCCGAAGTTTTTGCAGGGAACGCTGATTTAAGGCTTTCCAAGCCGATTAACATCAGCAAGGTTAATGAAACTCTTTTAACCGAACTCGAACTTCCCAAGCCTGAAAGTGTCACACTTCCGGGCGCGGGAGATACTCCAACTCAGATGTGGATTTTAAAACCCCCGGGTTTTGATCCATCGAAGAAATGGCCTGTCGCTTTTTTGGTTCATGGTGGTCCCCAAGGTGCTTGGGAAGATGGTTGGAGTTATCGCTGGAACCCACAAGCCTGGGCCGCACGGGGTTATGTTGTTGCTTTGCCCAACCCACGGGGCAGTACCGGTTTTGGCCAGAAGTATGTCGATGAAATTTCCGGCGACTGGGGTGGTAAATGTTACGAAGACCTTATGAAAGCTGCTGATTATGTCGAAAAACTTCCCTATGTCGACAAGGATCGCATAGGCAGTGCGGGTGCTTCCTTTGGTGGCTATATGATGAATTGGTTCTCTGTAAAAACAAGCCGGTTCAAATGTTTGATTAGTCATTGTGGTGTTTATAATTTTGAAAGTATGTACACGACCACCGAAGAAATCTGGTTTGATGAATGGGAACATAGTGGTCCACCTTGGGGCAAAGGAGGCAGAGAAAGTTATGAAAAGTTTTCGCCCCATCGTTTTGCAGAGAATCTT
>CAXNFS010000312.1:0-3853 GCA_964201235.1 Gemmataceae bacterium
ATTCGTAGGGGCCAACACTGGCTTCGGTGGATTGGATTTCTTGATCGTTTTCGCCTAAAGGCAGTAATTCAGGAGAAATTACTGTTTGGGCGATATCTAAAAGAATGCTGCGGATTGGTTCTTCATAAGAGTTGTTAGCAACCCATTCCACCAAAAACTTGACTAGGGTTTTTGGAATGGAGCTATTGGGGTTATACATGCTCATGTGATCTGCATTAAAAGTGCACCAACCCAAAGCAAGTTCTGATAAATCTCCGGTGCCGATTACGAAGCCCCGGTTCATTAAAAGGGAGGTGCGCCTTCTAGCCTGAATGTTTTCGAAAACCAGATCATTCTTTTTAACTAAGGGAACTTTTTTTAGCAAACCAATGAAGGTGTTTAAATCGAGAGCGTTGATTTCAATCTCGAAGGGTTTGTGATTCAGGGCTTTCATTTCTTCAAAACAAAGGGGCCTGATATCGATTTCATCAAAAGAAACGCCCAGCGCTGTCATCAGCTTTTTTGCGTTTTCAAGGGTACGCGAAGTGGTACCAAATCCTGGCATGGTCAGCGCTTTGAAATTTGAAAAGGGTCGATTAATTTTTTCCAAAGTTTTACAAATAACCATCAAAGCAAGAGTGGAATCTAGCCCGCCAGATACCCCAAGAGTAATCGGGGTGTTGCCAATGCTTTCAAGTCGTTTTGCCAATCCTGCAACTTGGATCTGAAAGATTTCATCGCAGCGATCTTTTAGCTCGATCGAGTTAGCAGGCACAAAAGGATGTGGGATTATTTCTCTGAGTAATTTGGAAGATGGAACTGACCGATCAATAATTCCAGCCTTATCAAGTTGGAACCCAATCTTGCGAAAGCTTTTATTATTCTCGTGAGAGTTATCCGCCCAAGTGCCAGTACTTCTTCGATTGTTCATGACTCGTTGTAAATCAACATCTGCAATAAGATGGCTATCTTCACGATTAAACCGAGTGTTTTCAGCTATAAGTTGGCCGTTTTCAGCAATAATACAATGCCCGCCAAAAACTAAATCGGTGCTTGATTCGTGAACTCCGCTTGATGCATAAGCATAAACAGCCATGCTTCGGGCAGATTGCCCGAGGACCAGATTTTTTCGATAAGGCGCTTTGCCAACGATATCGTTGCTTGCCGAAAGGTTGGTTAAAAGTGTTGCACCAGCAAGCGATTGAAACGAGCTCGGAGGAATGGGAACCCAAAGATCTTCGCAGATTTCAACACCGATAATAAGTTCGGGGAAATCTTCAGCAGCAAATAATAGATCAGCGCCAATGGGGATGGATTGCCCGAACAAAAGCACTTCGGTAGAGCGCAGGTTTATAGCGGGTGAGAAGTAGCGTCTTTCGTAAAATTCTTTGTAGGTGGGAAGGTAGGATTTAGGAACAATGCCAAGAACTTTTCCTTTGTGAATAACGATTGCGCAATTAAACAACTGGGAATCAACAGAGATGGGGGCACCTATAAGAACCAAGCCGTCAAACACTTTT
Source organism: Gemmataceae bacterium (assembly GCA_964201235.1). Taxonomy (GTDB): domain Bacteria; phylum Planctomycetota; class Planctomycetia; order Gemmatales; family Gemmataceae; genus UBA969. The sequence continues at coordinate 1,500 of CAXNFS010000312.1, forward strand.
TTAGTTGCTTCGATTACCGAGAGGATTGCAGAGTTAGATTTTTCTAGGAGGGCGGTTTGATGGAAAAGATCAGCGCAAGTGTATCCGGTGATTCCAAGTTCAGGGAATAAAGCCAAGCCGCATTGTTGAGCCTGGGCTTGTTGTAAAAGATTGATGGTATGTGCGGAATTAAATGCGCAATCAGCAAGCCCAAGCTTGGGGGAAAAAACAGCGAGTCTAAAAAAGCCAAAGGTCATTGGGGCAGCCTCTGAAGAGAGGGAAGCGCTCCGCGCAGAAGTTAAATCCTTAAGGATATCTTATAAGATCATGCAACCCTGCAAAAGCGAATAAGTGGGTTGGAAGAGCATGAAAGCGGTAAAACCGACTGTTTAACTGCTATTTTTGGAACAAAGGTTCAAGATTGAGCGTGTGAAATGGCCCTTTAGAGGATGGCACATTCTGGAAAGCCAGATGTAATCGGAGGGTGCCCGGTTCAAAAACCATCGTTTGCAGAGTATCATCGCCTAGATTGACGGAGTCAAGGTACTCCATGACCTGCGAAGGCGAGACCTTGTTTTCGTTGGTTCGAAGTTCCTCTAGAATGGTGAATCGCTGGAAAGATCGTCGTACATTTATTGGGAAAAAAGGTTTGATTTCAGAACTACAAAAGTGATTGCAGCAAACCGCAACACCATCTTTAGATTTTCGCTCGATGACTTTATCGGGGGTCACTTCGAAAACTGCAGAGCGCTTTCGATCTGCAATTAAAAGATTGGTGGTGCTGGTTCTGGGTAGCTTTTTTAAAAGCTCGTAAGCTTCGTCCACGGTAGAGCACTCTTCGAGCAGTTGCCTATAACACATGGCATAAGGGATACCGTTGTAGTTGAACTTTTTCTGGCCCGTTTTGATGTCGATAACTTCATGGATTGCCAAACAAAGTCCATCCTGATTCATGCCTGAAAGGCAGCCAATAAGACCGGGAAATCCGATTGCAGCAAAAGCCTTTTTGTTCTCTGGTTTGTAAACCGTCACGAGGGTGTATTGGTTGATATAACCCAGGGAAGGGTAATCGAGGTTGCGACCAAAAAGCATGCCGCCTGTTGAGCTTTGTGCTGGCTCAATAGTTATTCCAGAACATGCCACAACTTTTTTTAAATCAAAAAGAGTGTTTCCCACAATCAGATCTTCTTTGCTGATTCCAGAAGAAGTAGACATCGCATTTAGTTCTTTGGTGTAATCTTCAGGGAAGTAGTTTGCCATGCGTTGGCCGGCCTTGGCAAAAACAATCCACATGAACTCAACGCCGAAGTGGCTTAAAACATCGCGAGGGTATTTGGTAGCTTTGGGTGCGGTTTTAACAGCAAGTTTGCCAATGGCTTCCCCCATTTGCTCGGGAGTACCCTTAACTTGAAGAACAGGAATATTGTTGATGTAGCTAAGCTTTCCGTTAGGGGTTTCAGAATTAGCTGGATAACGAAAAGGAGCTTTCTTTTCGAGAGGCTGTATGGCACCTGTTCCCAGAAGAAACATGGTGGTTAGAACCAGATAAATAGATATGTACATTGTTATTCCTAATCTAAAAGCAAATCGACTTCCATTCTTTGGTGAAAAATACCATGATAGCCTAATTAAGTCAGTAGGAGTTGGTATCAATCAAGGAGCGATAAATTGAAATACGCAGTTTTAGGCGCTTTTGGTCAACTGGGAAGAGATCTTTGCCCCGCCTTGGGAGATGGGGCGATCGCCTTGGATCGAAGCAAAATCGATTTAGGGGCACCAGAAACCATTGGCAAATACCTTGACGAAATTAATCCTGATGTGGTGGTGAATTGTGCAGCTTATAACTTTGTAGATAAAGCTGAAACTGAGCCCGATAGTGCAATGCGAATCAATGCTTGGGGGTTAAAAGAGTTAGCGCAGTGGTGCAAAGCAAAGGGTAAATATTTGGTGCACTTTAGTACCGATTATGTATTTGGCCTCGATAGCCAACGAAATAAACCCTACGAGGAAACCGACAAACCTGGCCCGGTAAGCAATTATGGGATTAGCAAATTGGCAGGGGAATATGTGGTGAGTGCCAATTGCCCTAACCATTTATTGATTCGAACTTGTGGCTTATATGGGGTATGGGGCAGCGGAGGCAAAGGCGGAAATTTTGTGGAAACGATGTTGCGAGTGGCTGCACAAGGAAAGCCCTTAAAAATCGTATCAGACCAGTATTGCACCCCCACTTATACCAAAGATTTGGCATTGGCCAGCGCCTTGTTGATCAAGAGTAAAGCGCAAGGATTACTGCATCTTACGAACCAAGAATCCTGCTCTTGGTATGAGTTTGCGCAAACTATTTTTGAGCTTAGCCAAATTGAGGCTTCGAT
>CAXNFS010000313.1:0-3850 GCA_964201235.1 Gemmataceae bacterium
CGGAAGAACTTTAGCGGCAACAGATTCCATAACCTTGAGCGCCTCGCCCGAACTAACCCCGGGAGCTGCGCCACCATTTATAGAAGCGGTTGGGTACAAATTATATCGGATGATGGATTGCGGCCCGATTCTAGTCTCGGGAGTGAGCAAGGTAGCCAAAGGAACACGATGGCCCGTACGGTTGCGAACTTCCAAACGCCTAAGCCTTGAAGGATCGGACCGGAATCGGGCATCAGCCTGAACCCTTACCTGATAAGTACGATCAAACTTATTAAAGTCGTTTACATAAACCGATCCAAGGTTTGCTTGCAGCGTTGCAAAAACATCGCTAAGCATCACGCCCATTCGCTCGGCTTTAACACGATCGATGTTCAAATAAAGTTGGGGAACACCAGCCCGGAAGGAACTAGAAGCGCCTCCGATTTCGGGTGATTTTCTTGCTTCATCAATAACGGCTTGGGTGCGTTCTTGAAGAATTTCAGGCCCCACGCCTTCACGATCTTCAATCTGCATTTGAAACCCACCTGCAACGCCCAACCCTTGAATAGAGGGAGGCACTAACACCAAGATAAAAGATTCCTGCATCTGGGCGAACTCTTTTTGCAATCGACCAACCAGCGATTCTTGCGATAGGTCTGGTGTTGTTCGCTTAGACCAATCGGACCAGGCAGCAAATGCGGTTGCACCATTCGAGGCATTGGTTCCATCCAATAAAGAAAACCCACCTAGTACGAACCAATGTTCCACACCTGGAGTGTTGGCAAATATTTTGCTCATCCGCTCTGTAACTTCACGGGTTCGATCCAGCGATGCAGCATCGGGCAATTGAACTGCAATAATGACATACCCTTGATCTTCCGTAGGTAGAAATCCTGTAGGCGTTTTCTGATACCACCAGCCTGTGAAGATCGCAATGCCTACAAAAACAATCAGCACCAACCACCACACACGCAACAATTGGCTGATACAGCAGGAATAGAACCATTCCAAGGGCTTATAGAAGAAATCAAACACACGGGTGAAAAAGTTCTTCCCGGTATAGGGCCTAAGATAAGTGGCGCATTGTGCCGGCTTTAAAGTAAGGGCATTTACTGCGCTAATGAAAGCAGTGGCAGCAATGGTAAGAGCAAACTGGCGGTAAAGTTGGCCTGTTATTCCGCCCAGAAAAGCTGTTGGCAAAAAGACTGCCATCAATACCAAAGTGATTGCAATGACTGGGCCAGTAACCTCGGTCATTGCTTTGATGGTGGCATCGCGTGGTGCCAAGCCTCGTTCGATATGGTGCATGGCATTTTCAACAATTACAATCGCATCATCAACAACAATACCGATGGCAAGAACCAATCCGAAAAGCGTAAGCATGTTAACGGAAAAACCCAAGAGTGGCATGAAAGCGAACGCACCAATAATGGTGACTGGAACAGTGGTGGCAGGAATCAAAAGAGCCCGCCAGCTTTGCAGAAACACTAAGATCACGATCAATACCAAAAGCCCTGCTTCGATTAAAGTGGTGTAAACACTTTGAATAGCAGCCTCGACAAATTTGGTCGTATCAAAAGGAATGCTGTACTCCAACCCTTCGGGTAAGGTCGGCTTGATCTTCTCCATCGTAACTCGAACCGAGCGGGCAACATCGATAGCGTTGGAACCAGGAAGCTGGTAGACAAGCATGTTGGCGGAATCCATGCCATTACGAGAAGCATACGAGTCGTAGTTTTGCGCACCGAGTTCAACCCGTGCAACATCGCGCAAATAAACCATCTGCCCAGAATCGCTTGCCTTAACAACAATACCTTCGAATTGATCTGGATCTGAAAGCCTGCCCAGAGTGGTCACAGTCATTTGAAAGCGCTGGCCATCAGGGCTGGGTGGTTGACCAACCTGCCCCGCTGCCACCTGAACATTCTGCCTCGCCAATGCCGCAGTTACATCCTGTGTTGTTAACTGTCGCGATGCAAGCTTGTCTGGATCCAGCCAAATGCGCATGGCATAAGCGCCAACGCCACGCACCAGCACTTCGCCAACGCCATCCACCCGGCTTAGTTCATCGCGTAAACGCAGAGTTGCATAATTCGACAAAAACAACCCATCAAATTTCTTACTGGGTGATGTCAGAGTGACAGCCATGATAATATTCGAGGATTGCTTCTTAACAGATAATCCCTGCCTGCGAACTTCTTCGGGCAGGCTGGGTTGGGCAATAGCCACCCGGTTCTGAACCAACACTTGTGCATCATCCAGATTTGTTCCAATTTCGAAAGTAATCGTCAGAGCATAGGTACCATCGGAAGAACTAGTAGATGTCATGTACATCATGTTTTCGACGCCATTAACTTGTTGCTCGATAGGCGCAGCAACAGTGTCGGCAACAACTTTAGCATTAGCCCCCGGGTATGCAGCACTCACCACAACTGTTGGAGGAACAATTGCGGGATAACGTTCGACGGGCAATCGATACAGCGCCACTATTCCGAGAAGAATGGTAACGATGGCAATAACATTGGCAAATACAGGGCGATCGATAAAGAACTTTGAAAGCATGAAGTACTCTAAATTCCTGCGATGCAGTTATGAATTATTTGGCGCCTGCAGGTGTTGGTAGCTTAAGTTCGAAAGCCAAAGGAGAAACCGGCGTACCAGGTCGGGCCTTGGTCAAGCCATTAACCACCACTCGATCATTAACAGTTAATCCACTTTCAATAGAAATCACAGCAGGCAATTGAACAACCTGATCCTTACCTTCAGGCGTGGTGGCAGGGGCGAACAAAGTCCAAACCTGAGATTTCGCAATATCGGATGGGATACCTTTATAAATTTGCGGGCCAACTTGCACGGTTCGCTTTTGCACAACATCACCTTCACCCAGCACATAAACAAACCGGCCTTCCTGCCCAGTCATCAAAGCATCTTCAGGGATTGCAGGCAATGTTCGGGGATCACCTGAAGGGACACGAACACGAGCATAAAGGCCGGGGTATAGAAGATGGGTGTTGCCAGGTGGAATGCGCGGATTAGGGATACGGCCCCGCATCCGCACTGTGCCAGTACCGATATCCACCTTATTTTCTCGGAAGTCAATTTTGCCAGCATGGGGATATCCTTCATCGCTGGTCACACCCACTTCAAGTGGAAGCGAGCCACTAAGAACATCAGCTTGTTTGCCTGCATTACGGGCTCGCTGAAATTCAACAAGATCGCGCTCCGGAATATCAAAATATACAAACAGCGGATCCATGCTGACGATGGTGGTAAGCAAGGTTGCTTCATTTTGACCTACAAGATTTCCTCGAGTTACCAACGCTCGGCCGATCTGCCCATTAATAGGAGAATGAATTTCTGCAAAGCTGAGTTGAAGCTTAGCGCCTTCTAATGCTGCCTGAGCTTGCAGCATGGTTGCTGCGGCAGTATCGCGAACTGCAACCCGTTGCTCAAAATCTTCGGTGCCAACCGCTCGAGTGCCAACAAGCCTGCTGCCACGATCTGCCTCGGATCGATACCTTTCAAACTCGGTGGTAGCTTTGCGAAGATCAGCTTCGGTTCTTTTCACTGCTGCAGAATGTTCGCGGGGATCAATCTTAAAAAGCAATGCTCCTTTTTTAACTTCCTCGCCTTCGGTAAAGGCTATCTCATTAAGAAACCCTTTTACACGAGCTTGGATATGAACTGTTTCGATGGCATCCAAGTTACCGTTGTATTCGTGATAATTTTGAACAGTGTAGAGAACTGGTTTTGTAACGCTTACTACGGGAGGTGGAAATGCTGGGGGAGCCATTTTTTTTTGATCACAGCCCACCAAACATATCGAAATGCCCAATAGCAGACCGATTGCAAACAGATGGCGACAGATAAT
>CAXNFS010000314.1:0-3840 GCA_964201235.1 Gemmataceae bacterium
TCCTTGGGATCAAGCGAAGTCTGGGCACCATTAACTGCAGCACAATAAAGGCGGGTCGATTCGCGCGCAATCGGATCTGCACTATCGGGTTGTGCCATGTCTTCATGAAACGCTAACCAAAGTGAGGAGCAACCACCTGCAGAACCACCGGTTGCGCCAATGCGTTTCTTGTCAATATTCCATTCAGCAGCTTTTGAGCGCACGAACTGCAATGCCCTTGCTGCATCTTCCAACGGAGCCTTTACAGGCGGTTCAACTTTAAGTTCAACAGCTTGCTTCACATACCGGTAGTTGATTGCAACAACGGATATGCCCGCATCGAGGAAAGCCTTTGCGGCAAAACCTTTTTTATCGCCACCCTGCCAGCCGCCACCATGAATATAAAAGACAACCGGGGTAGGTTTTTCAGATTTCGCTTGGTAGAAATCAAGCACTTGGCGCTCGTGTGTTCCATAAGGCACATTGGCCTTGGTGGGGGCAAGAGCAGGAGCGGCTTGCTTCTTTTCCTCTTTCTTTACCTCAGTCTTTTTTTCCTGTGCAGAGGTTTGAAGACAGGCTGCACCAAACACCAGAGCCGTAAATAACAATCTTCGTAGCATAAAATTTCTCCAGTCCAAAGGGGAGGGAATGCAATAATTGGGCTGAAAGTATTTTCCACGCCTCGAGGGGCGGGTCAACTAAATGTTTTTGATTCTTTGAAAATTAGTTTAGATCGAGTTTGTACGCTTGATCGCAGCGGGATGAAAGATGATCAGGCTGATAGGGAAGAAACCCCGCAGCTTGATAAAGGATGATTGCATTTTTAAGAACGGATGCTGTTTCCAAAGTAACTTGTTGAAATCCCAACTTCTTAGCCTCTGCAAGTAATAGGTGGAGCATTTTTTTCCCAAGCCCCACTCCCCGTATGGATTCTACAAGATACATTTTCCGAAGTTCGCAAACCTTGGATGAACTTAAAGCAATTCCACCTGTTCCTACGATTTGCCCATCCGCATTTTCAATCACATAAAACATCCCACCATGGTTCAAATAATTTGCATCGATGTCGTTCAGGTCTGCATCCGTCGAAGATGAGTCAGGTTGTAATCCGAACTCTAGTAATACTTTAAAGACCAATTCCTTGATTGCGGAAATGTCTTGGTTGTTTGCATTACGGAAAGTGTAGTTTTGCATCAAATGGCCTTTTCTTAAATGACTGTAACGATTATAAATGTTGGCCTTGAAATGGGCTCAGAAAAATTATTACCAATTAGCGAAATATTGTGCCCTGCTCTGCGAATAATGATTTAGGTAACTAAAAACGGACCCACAAACGAATTAACCGTAGCTTGGGCAGTATAGGAAATATAGGAAGAATGAGTCTTCCTCGTTTATTAAGTTCACAAATATTAGGAGAAATAAAATGAGTAACAAAGAAAATACCAACTTAGGTGCAGTAAAAATCCCGGTAGCTCGGGTTACCAAGCGCTCTAGCAAGGCAAAGGTGCTTGCAGGAAACCTTTCCAGCACGCAATGCGTTTATCTTTACCCCCCAAAAATCAAAGGCAACGATTGGGGCCTTGCGATTGGCGCTAAAGGCGAAAAACCCAGAATCATGACCAATCTCAAAGAAATCGCAGATGGTGTTCTAGAAAGCGATGGCGAAACAAAATGGTACGCCAAAAGGGTTAATGCACCAGCCAGCGAGAAATGTGCTTGGGATATTTACTTTAGCGCATCCAAAGCTTGATTACTTTTACCGCATAGCCTTTCAAGCCAGACTAACCCTCTGGCTTTTTTTATTACACTTCTCTTGACCTTTTTTGCCCATTTAAGTCAGAATCCCCTTATTAGTCCTGTTCCCAATCGGAGATTACTCATGCAGTGGAAATTGTTCGCAATCGCTTTTCTTTTTCTTGTCCCTACCTCGCTTCTTAATGCACAGGATAATCCTGAAGTTGCTAGGTTACAAGGCGCCTGGGAAGTAAATTCCCTCATCGAAAATGGCGAAGTTATCTCCCTTAAAAGCGTACGCGAAACCATGATTCGCGATGGTGTTCTAACCATCGAAGGAAACCTCATGCGCTTCACCAACCCCGTGAACAACAAAAAACGCGAACTCGCTTTTGTTTTAAATCCTGATCAAAACCCAAAAACCATCGACCTTACCTCAACCGATAAAATGGGAAACAAAGGTATTTACATGCTCGACTCCAATAATTTATTGCTCTGCCTTTGTGCCCACGATTCCAACGAACGACCTACCATCTTCGCCTCTACCTCGGTTTCGAAATCCATGCTCTTTAGCATGCGCAAACTCACTGGCAACACCCCCGCTGCTCCACCTGTTGTTCCACCCGTCGTAACCATCAGTAACGCTAAGCCCCCCGTAGCAGCCCCACCACAAGTAATCACCCCCGTGCCTGCTGCGCCACTTTCTCCTCCTTTAAGTGTCCCAACTTCCGATGAACAAATTCGCAAAATCCTCGTAGGCACCTGGGGCCATCAAGATGAAGAACGCATCGAAACCTTCACCATGAACTCCGATAATACTTTCAGCTCTACTTGGACTTCCAAAAAGTTCTTCCCCAAACTCTTCAAAGGCGAAGAACGATGCAGCGGTACCTGGAAACTTAAAGATGGCGTCATCATCGCCTACATCACCTCAAGTACCGATGACCATATCCGCAACCAAGTCTTCTCCTACAGAGTTTCGTGGTATACCACCACAGAAATTGCACTCATCGACCAAAAGGGACGAATCCACCGCGATTGGAAAATCTCTCCATAAACGCCATAACCCTTCAAGACTTAAACATTCTTAACTGAAGTATTTCTACACTCAAGCCCACCTCTTCTTATTGAGCGGCGGATGTAAATCCGCTGGTGCTCGCCCTGTTCCTGTTCCTTTTGCTTTTATTCTTTTTCTTCCCCCAACTCCCAACCCTCTTTCCTCTTGCTGTTATTCCAACCATTTCTCTTTTTCTTTCTTCTCTTTTTCTTTCTTCTCTTTTTCTTCCCCCTACTCCCAACCCTCTTCCCTCCGGGAAAAGGGCCCTTCGCTTCGCTACCCCGGGTTCAAGTTAGCCCGCCGCCGCCTTTGTCACCCTCGCGTATGCGGGGGTCCATTCTTATTCTTCCTTATACTTTCCATTCATTGCTAGGGGTTTGATTTAAGACAGAGTAGTTGCGATGGGGAAGCCCCACTGCAACTACTCCATTTGAACCTTTGGATCTTGCACCTACAGGATGAGTGCAACCGTTGCTATGCTGCTGCTTCTTTGATTTCTTCTGTTGTTACCGCATCCCGAAGGGATGCCAGCCTTTAGCCGGTGGTTGAGCGCAGCGATACCACCGGAAACCAAATCCAAAACAGCTCGCACCCTGAAAGGGTGCCAGTTAATTTTAAATACCGCGCATCTTAAAAGCAGATAAATGGGGGAGGCTCTTCGCTTGCACCCTTTCAGGGTGCGGTTCATTTGGCGTTCCATAGCCGAGGGTATCGCTGCGCTCAACCATCGGCTACAAGCTTGGATGCCTCCAGCATCCTAAGGCAATCAAGGCCCGCATCGGTTTTTCTGGTTGGTAATCACCGGTAGATTAACATCTGCCGCTCGATGAGAACCCCGGTCCCTGAGGTTGCCGAAGGGGGCCCAGCGTATGCGGGGGCCATTCTTTGCTTTTAATATCTATTGATTCACCGCTTTCGCGGAGAATGACGGGCGGTGGTTCCTAAGCCCCGAAGGGCAACGCCGTGAAGGATTTTATACCGGATAAATTGGGGTTTTCGTAACCGGCAAAATATGAAACAAACCAGATTCCTCCCATCCCCAACCGAAAACACTTCAGTCGGAAAGGAAT
>CAXNFS010000315.1:0-3829 GCA_964201235.1 Gemmataceae bacterium
TATTCGCTTAACTGCTTGAGCAGTTCAGGAACTGTTTTACCGAATTGAGTAACTGGTTTGAGTAAAGGCTTACCTTTATAAACCAAGCGGTAAATTCTGCCGTGAACATGATCACGATTGGGATCGCGTTGGCTGTATTGCATATGACCGATAAGGGGGTTGGCCCAATCACCAAACCATAGAGCACCATCGGGGCCGATTTGTGGATCGACAGGCCTGAAATGCTTATCGGTACTTTTGATTAAATCGAAAGGGGTTTTGGCATCTTTGGGGTCATGCCTGACGCGCGTGCCTTTATAGCCAGCGCCATCCTCTGAAAAAGTCCAACGAGGAATACCATTCATGTTAATCACACAAGCATAGATAAACTGGCCCTGCACATCATCAGGGAATTGGCGTGACACCAAAAATTCACTGCCAACAACAGGCCTCATGCCTTCCGTTGGGAAGACCGCGTTAAGCCCTTTGCGACCCTGAAATTGCTTGCCGGATAGGGGTGTATCCCAATGCTGGTTGGCTCCGGTACCATCACCACAAAAGCCCTGACTCCATTCATCGAAAACATAGCACCAAGGATTGCCATAACCAGGGGTAACATAATGGCTAATTTTCCAAGTTCTTGGATCAAGCACATAAGCACCCGAAGAACCAAAGTTACGGAAAGCTCCCCATGGAGTTTCCACAGTGGTACTCATCGCAACGCCTTCCAACATATGAAGCAAGCCGCCGTTGTTTTCTTCGAAGGCACCAACCGTATGGTGGGTATCTTCTGTGGCCCAACCATCAAGTACATGAACAACGACATCAGCTTTATCATCACCATCGGTATCTTTAAGCCAAATAATACGGGGCTGATCAACAACGAGAACGCCACCGTTGTAAAACTGACATCCGGTGGGACAATGAAGTTTATCGTAAAAAACAGTAGTTTTATCAGCTTTACCATCGCCATCGGTATCTTCGAGGATGACCAGTTTATCGCTGGGTTTTGGATCACCTGGTTTCCACTGTGGATAACTGGGCATGGTAGAAACCCAAAGTCGACCTTTGTTGTCAAAGCTCATCTGCACAGGTTTGGCGATTTCAGGAAACTTAGTTTCATCAGCAAAAAGCTTGATTTCGTAACCGGGTGGAACTGTGCAAGATTTGATAAGCTCATCAGGGGGAAGAATTTTCGGTCCGCCTTCCTGATTTTCACTGTACTTCTGTCTGGGTTCCCCAAACCGGGTTGGGGGGTTAAAAAGCTCACCAGTTTTTGAATCATCAATTTTATCAGAGACTTTTTTACCTTGAGCAATATCCCACACCAATTGATCGCGAACTGCAGCCATGTTACGGATTTTCATATATTCGCGCGGGAAGGTCTCGGTGTCAAAGGTGCGTCTGCCACCATAAACATACCAACCATTCAACATGCGGTAATCCTGCAAATGAACCCACGATTTATCGTTGATAGCTTTGCGAAGTGTTTCAAGCATGGAAGTGTTGCTGATAGCTGGGTTCGTATTGTTAAATAATCCAGCATCTAAAACCTGACCAACAACCTTGTCGCCTGCTTCATTAACATGACACCCATTGATAGTGAACTGTGAGCCAGCTTTTTCATCAAATGTCTTCAAAGTAGGGGTAAAGATATCAACGAAGGCAATTTTTCGATAAGTTGCAACAGTTTTAGCAGCATCAGCATAAAGTTTTAGATTCTCATTTTCCTTTTTACCTTCGGGAAGAAGTGGATCGCCTGTGGATTCAAAGGCAATGGGCGAAATGATTACAAACCTTGGGCTGCTTTTCGAATCATCGCGGGCATACTTCTGAGAGTACTCATCAATAAACTTTTCGTAATCTGCCTTAAATTTTTCAACACCAAGAGGGCCGGCAAAAGATTCATTGAATCCGAAAAAACAAAGAAAAGTATCTGGGTTGAAAGTGAAAAGAGGATCATCAAGCTTGGTATAATCATTGGCTCGCTGGCGGTTTGCAACTTCATCCGCGGGTCTGCCAAAGTTTCTGAACACCAATTCTTTTTCAGGGAAACGAGCATGAAGTAAAGTTTCGAAATGACCAAAAAGGTTCATTCGCTCTGCTGTGGAATTTCCAACCAGAGCAATCCGTTCACCCTTAATGAATTGCAAAGGCAAAATACTTGCAGGCAGATCAGCCTTCTTCGGCCTAGCGGCAGGTTTGAGTAAGTCTTTATTATCAACGCCAGAACCCTTCAACGGTTCTTTTTTCTTTTGCGCGGAGGCAATGCTGCTCATAGCAAACATTGCAGAAATAATCGCACCACAAACCAACAATCGATTTACATACTTCATTTAAAGCTCCATGAATCAAATCCATCAGACAACGGTAATAATAAGTATAAACAAAAAACCTTGATAAAACCAATATGGAAGCTGAAAGATTACTAGAAAAACCTAAAGAATGTTACCCAGTCAAATTGTCGAATTAACAGCAATTTTTGTAATTACTTTACTCGTCCTTAACCAGGCCTTAAAATTGTTTTTATATCGGCCTAATTTCAAAAGAGGCAGCTAATGAATAATACAAAGAAATTCGCCTTGATGCTGTTTTTGGGTTGCGTGTGCATCTTAAATGCCCAAGAAACTAAATCCCCAAAAGTAGAAGTCTTTGATTTTGGCAAAGGATTGAAAATTGAAATGGTGTTAATTCCAGCAGGAAAGTTTCAAATGGGGGCGCTGGAATCAGAAAAAAGTTATTCTGCTAACGAAAAACTTCATGAAGTAACATTGACCAAATCTTTTTATCTGGGGAAATACGAAGTCACACAGGAACAATGGGAGTTGGTGATGAAAAACAATCCCAGCACCGAAAAAGGACCCAAATTACCAGTTACTGATGTATCTTGGGAAGATACCCAAACCTTTTGTGAAAAGCTGAATACTATTACCAACAAAACCTTTCGGCTTCCTTCTGAAGCAGAATGGGAATATTCCTGCAGGGCAAACACCAAAACCAGTTACCATTTTGGAGAAACTCTAACCCCTGCAAATGCTAATTATGTTGATTCCAAGCATGGCACCCCAATCGAAGTCGGTTCTTACAAACCTAATGGTTTCGGGCTTTACGATATGCATGGGAATGTTTGGGAATGGTGCAATGATTTTTTTAGCGAGTATCCAGAAGGAAAAACGATAGACCCAAAAGGCCCAGAGGATGGCGAATTTAGAACAATCCGAGGCGGCGGTTTTGATGCTGTAACTAGGCTTCGTGCAGCTTTTCGCAATTTTTCATCACCAACCGATCAAACCAAAAGCATTGGCTTCCGCTTAGCTTTAACAAAAGGAACATGATTTCCTTCTGCACCTTTTTCAGACTCTTTTATACGATCATTTCTTCTTGACTCACCAAGCCTAAAGGCCATACTACAAATAGACTAAGGCTAAGAATTATAAATGCATCAGAACAAAACCCACTAATTGAGGTGTCAAATGCGATTGAATATTACCTTGTGCCTAGGATTAACTTTTGGATTAACCTACAGTCATGCCTCTGAACCGATTAAACCTGAGCAATTCAATAAACTTCATTCAATCATCAAACCGAATCCAGACGAAGAAAAATTTATGCAAATCCCTTGGATGATCGATCTTTGGGAAGCGCGAAAAAAAGCCGCTTCTGAGGATAGGCCAATCTTGCTCTGGGAGATGGATGGCCACCCGCTTGGCTGCGTCTGAAACAACGGAGTTGTGGGCCGTGAGCTCACTTTTGCAGATGCGAAAATCATTGAAATTGTAAACAAGAATTTTGTACCCGTCGCAATGGACGATTGGTTTCAGCGTCGTAGGCAGGATGCCGAGGGAGACTT
>CAXNFS010000316.1:0-3828 GCA_964201235.1 Gemmataceae bacterium
CTGATCAATCTTTTTTTTCTCCCATTGCCATCGTCAGCGCTGGTTGCGTTTTTGCAGGTTCACCCAACCTTGAATCTCTTTGGCAGCTTGTTGCTTCAGGGCAAAATGCCTCGAGCGAGGTTCCATCCGGGCGTTGGGTTTTAGACCCCGCAACCCTTCGTGCTGATTGGATGGCGCAAGCCGACAAGGTTCATACTACCAGAGGGTTTTTTGCTCAGGTTCCTGAACGCAATCCCGAAAAATATCCCTTGCCCCAAGAGATACTTCAAAAGCTCGATGCTGGAAGTTTGTTTGGTTTGGAAGCTGCTAATCAAGCTTTAAAAGGGAAGATTGAAAACCTGGATCGCCAGCGTGTGGGCGTGATTTTAGGGCATATCGCATTGCCTACCGAGGGCACCTGCAAACTCAACCTTCAAGTGTTGGGGAAAGTTCTTTCAGAAGCTGCAGGGTTGCCCGTTCCCAAAGAATGCTTGGGGGTTGAGCCTTCATGGTTATCGCAACCCGCGGCACTTCCCGCTAATCTTATTGCCAAGGCTTTTAATCTTGGTGGGCCTTGCTTCACATTAGATGCAGCATGTGCTTCCAGTTTTTATGCCCTAAAACTTGCATCGGATGCCCTTTATTATCGCAGAGCGGATGCGGTGCTCGCGGGGGGTGTTTCTGGTGCGGATAGCCTTTATACCCACATGGGATTCAGCCAGCTAAGGGCATTATCTATGTCGGGTAATTGCAGGCCGTTTGATCATCGTGGTGATGGTTTGATGGTCGGTGAAGGTGCGGGGATATTTTTGCTCAAGCGCTTGCAAGATGCAATTGAAGCTGGAGATGAAATTCTAGGAGTGATCAGGGGCATAGGCCTTTCGAATGATATCGGTGGCGGATTGCTAGCCCCCAATAGCGAAGGCCAATTGCGTGCCATGCGTGCAGCATATCAGCAATCGGGTCTCAAACCTTCGGATATCGATTTAATTGAGTGTCATGCTGCGGGCACCCCGGTTGGCGATGGGGTTGAATTTTCTAGCATGGCTGAACTATGGAAGTCTGAATCCTATAAAGCTAATCAATGCATTATAGGATCTGTAAAGTCGAATGTTGGGCATGTGCTTACTGCTGCGGGCGGCGCCGGGCTTGCCAAGGTGTTAGCTGGTATAAGTCGTCAGCAACTTCCCCCCACCTCAGGGTTCGAAGCTTGTTCTTCATCGATCAAAATGGATTCTTCAGCATTTCGGGTTTTGAAAACAGTGCAGCCTTGGGAAAGAAGGCAGGCGGATATTCCCCGCAGGGCAGCGCTTAGCGGTTTTGGATTTGGAGGCATCAACGCCCATGTTCTTGTCGAAGAATGGATAGGCCAGCAACTTCAAACTGTAGAGCCTCAAGCAGAGCATGGCCCACTTGCTGTTGTTTCGGTTGCAGCTAGAAACGCAGGCGATATTAGCACAGAGCCTTTCTATCAGCGGGCGATAGGGTTTGGTAAAGTTGAAGTCGAACCGCTTGTAAATGCTTGGAATGTGCAATCATCAAAAGCAATTGCCGGGGATCTGCCACATAATACAACTCTAAAAGGAAGGCCCAAAAAAGCAGTGGAGTTGCCACTGGATGCGTTTCGAATTCCGCCAAGGGAACTTGAACAGATGCTTCCGCAACAGGGGTTGGCTCTCGACACCGCACGCGAAGCACTTGAATCCATGAAGTTCAAGGAAGCTGATTTTCAAAGGATGGGAGTCTTTCTCGGAGTAGGCCTTGATTTAAATACGACAAACTACCACTTGCGGTGGTGGTGGCTTGCAAACAACCGAAATCCTGAATACGCCGATGCTGCAGGCCCTGCCTTGAATGCAGATCGAACGATGGGGGCACTTGCAAGTATTGCAGCTTCCAGAATCGCCCGTGAATACAGGGTGGGCGGTGTTGCGTTTACGATTGCAGCAGATGAGAACTCGGGGTTAAGGGCGCTCGAAATTGCATGGGATTCGTTGGTATCTTTTCAGATCGATAGTGCCTTGGTCGGGGCAGTGGATTTTTGTCTCGACCCCCGCATGATTGTCCCTCTTGCAAAAGAAGGCAAACTTACCGACGCAATTCTAAACCCTGCTTTAGCTATAGGGAAGACGGGTGTTCTTCCTTCTGATGGCTCTGCAGTCCTTGTTTTAAAAAGGCTTGAAGATGCGGAAAAATCCGGTGATACCATCCTTGCGGTACTCCGGGGCATCGGCACTTTTAAAGACCCGATTGCTAAAGGAATATCAGATAAAGCCTGTAGGACAGCAATGGAAAGTGCATATCTTTCCTCGGGTATTCATCCCGCCACCATTCAATATCTTGAATCGAATTCTTCAGGCCTAGAGCAGGACGACGCTGCAGAGGCCAGAGCTCTTGGCGATTTCTTTTCCCCTAGGCAGGTTTCTGGTCAAGCGGTGCTTCATTGTGCCAGGCTTCAACTTGGTTGGTCGGGGGCTGCAACAGGTTTGCAATCATTGGCAAAAGCTTGCCTTTGTTTAAGCCAGAAAGTGTTGCCCGGAAATGCTCTTGAACAACCCGAAATTGATCGCAGATATGAGGATGCCCGATTTCTAGCAGAAAATTTCAGCCCGACTCCTTGGCTTCGAAACAGGGAAGATGGCCCACGCAGAGCAGGGGTTAATTCTTTGGGCAGCGATGGTACTTGGTTTCATATTTTGCTTGAAGAGCCCGAATTGGAAAATAGCGCAACACCTCCTAATCTGGTTGCATCAGCTTTCTCTGAAACACTTTTTGCAATTTACGGAAAAGATGCTTCTACTCTTGAAGCCAATCTCTTTCTTTTAAAACAATTTGCGTCAGAGGGCGATTTCCCCTCGTTGCTTTCTTTGGCAAAAGCTTGGCATGAGAAGAATCTTGCTTTAGCTGATTCGCCTTTTGCATTGGCATTTGTCGTTTGCAATCTTATCGAATTGCCTTTGATCATTGAGGCAGGGTTCAAAACCTTGAAGGGCGAGCCTCTTGATTCTTCTGTTGCTGACAGGGTTTTTTATAGTCGCAGCCCGCTTGGAACCGAAGGGCAAGTTGCAATGGTTTTCCCAGGGTCGGGTGCGGATTTCCCTTCGATGGGTGCTGATCTATCGCTTCGCTGGCCACAGAGCCATCTTAATTACGACAAAAATAGTCTTAAATTAAGAGCGCAGGTTCTTCCCGAGTTTTACTGGCAGGGCAGACCCTTCCGCCAGCCTTTGCCCCATGAACGAATCATGGCGCAAGTTTCGTTTGGATGTACCACTGCAGAGATTATGCGGCTTGCACGCATAAAAACAGATTTGGTGCTGGGTTATAGCCTGGGTGAATCAACCGCATTGGTTGCTATGGGGTATTGGGCTGACCGCGATGGGCTTTGGCATGCGCTTGAAGGATCGACTCTTTTTAAGGAAGACCTTGTAGGGAAACGGCAGGCAATCGCTCTTTCATGGGGAATGGAACCAGGGAAGGTTCCTGATTGGCTTGTGGGATTGGTAGAAAAATCCCCGGAAGATATTGAGCAATTATTAGTCGATTTTAACCGTGTTTATTTGCTTATTATTAACAGCCCTAATGAATGTGTCATCGGCGGAGATGCGACTCAGGTCAAGAAACTGGTCAAACAATTAAATTGCAGATTGTTTCCTTTAAGCACTGAAACTGCTGCGGTTCATTGCGAAGCTGCAAGGCCAATTGCTGATGCTTATCGAAGATTTCATTTGCTGCCAACGAATCTTATGGCAACGCCCTATGTTTATAGTGCATCGTTTGGCTCTGCTTACGAGGTAACGAAAGAAGCAGCGTCGGAAGCAATCACAGGGCTGGCCTTAAGCACCATGG
>CAXNFS010000317.1:0-3820 GCA_964201235.1 Gemmataceae bacterium
ACGCCTTTAACTGTGCCGAATTTATCTTCACAAACAAATTCGCCATCCATTACAGGAATTCGCCAATATCTCTTACCATCCAAAAGCTTACTGGTTTGATACCCATCCCCAAAAAAGCGCAACATGCCACCAATCTGAATAGCACGCAAAGGATCAATAGGTACGCCATTATAACAAGCCGTCGTGGGGCAGGTTAAAATAGATTGACCAACCCTTGCGACAATCGCTTTTTGCAAAGCCTCTCTGGAAAAAGCAAAGAAGAGCAAGGAAAAGCCAGGCCGGCCATCAGGAGTTTCATCCGAAGAAAGTTCGCGCTCAATCCCTGCTTCAGTATCGCAACCGATAACGGAAGAAGCATACCCTGTTGAAGTAGTAGCAGCAATAAAAGCCCATTCTCTGGAAACTGCGGTTACAATAACACGAGTGCCAGTAATAGGAAAAGCTTCTGCGAAGGTATCAATGATTTTGACACCTTGAAAAATAAACGAGGGGGTCTCAGAATTATTGATCATGAGAACCCTCGCATCGATTCAAAAAACGAAGCCCTAGAGATAAAATCAAACAAACTTGGTAATCCCCGGCCTTGCAACTTCTGGCATGGGCATCATTCCCAATTCGTATTTTGCAGGTGTGAGATCTTCCTTTGAATTCCATGCCATATCCCATGTAATTAATTTACCTGTATAAGTTGCCATTCTACCCATGATAGCCATTAAGGTGCTTTGGCACATCCATTCCCCATCATTAATGGGTTTGCCTGCCCTAATGCTAGCAAAAAGTTCATTGTGTTCATTTTGATACATGTCGTCCTGTGGGCGCTTTTTCATGGTCCAAGGAGTCTTCCCTTTGATCTGATGCTTCATAACATCGCAAGTCCCCTGGGTACCCATGAGATAATCATTCACTTCATTAAAGCAGCCATCCTGCTGACGAGTATAACTAAATGCTTTAGCGCCATTTTTCCACTCATAAACAACAGCGTGGTGATCGAAGATATGACCAAAATCAGTAGAAACCCGAACCTGCCTACCCCCAAGGCCCATCGCAGAAATCGGTGGCTCATCCTTCATAGCCCACATACATTTATCAAGGCTATGAATATGCTGCTCGACAATATGATCACCACTCAACCAAGTAAAATAAAGCCAATTACGAAGCTGCCATTCCATATCTGACCACTCAGGTTCTCGTTTTCGATGCCATAAGCCACCAACAACATAATTGGTGTGCATTGCAACAATATCACCAATCTGCCCCTCATGAATACGAGTCATTGTCTCGCGTTTACCGTAATGATATCTCCAGCAAAGGCCAGAAACGACAGCAAGATTTTTAGCTTTAGCCTGTTTGCATGATTCCAAAACAGAGCGCACACCAGTGGCATCAACAGCAACCGGTTTTTCAGCAAAAACATGTTTGCCTTTTTCAATCGCATATTTAATTTGCTGTGCACGAAAATGAGGAGGGGTGGTAAGTAAAACAACATCAACCCCACTATCGATAACTTTTTTGTAAGCATCGAACCCAAGGAATTTTTTATCCCCTACATTTATCTTTCCTGCAAGTTCTTTGTCTTTATTAAAACTATTTAAGCTTCCCTCAAGCCTATCTCCAAACATATCCCCCATGGCATGAAGAGAAACAGCTTTATCCGCACGCAATGCCTGAGCAGCGGCGCCAGACCCACGCCCCCCACAACCTACCAAGCCGATTTTTAAAACATCACTGCCTTGTGCATAAACACCGCCAGAAATAATTGGCAAGGCTGATATTGCAACAGCACCCGCCTTTAAAAAATCCCTTCGGGGCGCCACTGACTTTTTGGGAGCAGCCATTTTATCTTCCTTTAAGAAAACAAGTTGTAATTAAGCAGTAAAATCATCAATACAACGGATTAAAAGCTCTAGCAACATTTATTTAGCAATTAATCACCCTAAACTAACATATCTTTAAGGTTTTAACATAACATCTTACGGTTGGTCTTGACATAAAAACTCAATTAGAATAACGAAAGAAGTGTGTTTGAATAAAAGCAAGATAAATGCTTAAGATAGAAGATCAATCATGCAGGAAAGCTTTACGGAATTAGAATCAGCAGATTACTCTGCATCTATTCCATTTCCGGGAATAAACAGGACTTTGGGAAACCAAGAACTGATTAAGAGCATTTTTTGGAAAGAATCGTTAAGAAAGCCAAATAAAGAGAATGACTTGCCCAAGGCGGGTTCACCAGAATGGTTTATGCAAGCGGAAAAACTACGCTACTCTCATTATGGGAAATGGGTTCCCAAACTACTTGAATTCAACAAACACGCAGGCGAAAGAATTCTTTGCATAGGCTCAGGACTAGGAACAGACTGGATTCAATACGCAAAAAATGGCGCAGAAGTTTGGGCAACCACAACCAAAGATACCCACGACGAATTAATAAGACAGAATTTTCAATCAAGGAATCTTACCTTTAATCTTAGAAAGTTATCTAAGCAAGGTATTCTATTTGCGAATTGCAGCTTTGATGTAGTTTTATTGAATGACTTTTGCAAAGAAGAAATCACCCACGAACATCTTAGCTCAGAAATACAACGCGTATTAAAGCCAGGTGGTAAACTGCTCTCCCTTTCTCAATCTCTTTTCAACATCAGTTATTTTCTAAAGAAAGTATTCCCGACAATTGGAAGCCAAAAACAACAGGAAGCTAACTTTTACACTGCTACTGAACTTAAGAATATTTTTGCTTTTTGCCAAGAATCCAGAGTTCACAAAAGGCACCTGCAACGAAATGATCTGCCTCCCTTATTCCGATGGATTCCTATCCCCCTGATCGAACGACTCGTAGGCAAACATCTGATATTCAAAGGCTTTAAACCACTCTCGCAGGCAATTCCTATTTTACAAGCAGCCTAATTTCAAATATCATTAATTTAATTACAAGTAATTTTCTTCGATAGAAAACCATGGCAGCATTTACTGTTGGACATTCTGTATTAAGCCTTGAAGATTTCTTCCATTTACTTCGCATGCACAATATTAAAACCCTTGTGGATGTACGCAGCGTTCCGTTCAGTCCACGAAACCCACAATTCAATCGCACAGAACTTGATCATTCACTTACAAAGGCGGGATTTAATTATCACTTCATGGGAGACACTTTGGGCGGCCGCCCATTTGACGAATCGCATTATCATGAAAACGGTATCGCCAACTATCTCGCAGTACGAGAGAGTAAATCTTTTTCTGACGCACTTGCAAAATTCATGATTTGGGCAAAAGAGCAAAATGCAGCATTAATGTGCGGTGAAGAAGACCCAATAACCTGCCACCGGGCATTAATGATTACGCCGGCTCTGGCTAAATTAAAAGTTTTTCCAAACCATATCCGCAAAGAAGGTATAATCGAAACGCATCGGATGTTTATTCTGCGAACATCAATGCAGGCAAAAATCTTAAAAACCCCGCAACTACCATCATTATTTTCTGATGATACAGAAGATCGTTTATTCGAAGATGCAGTTGAAAAACTAGCAAAAAAATATGCTTACCGAAGAGCAGAAGAATAAATCTTAAAGATCAAAAAGGTAAAGCTTGCAAGGGATTGCGCCATTAAAAAGCCGTATTGTTTTTTGTGGCGTCATTTTCATTTCATTTAATGCATGAACATACCCGGTCATGACAGCCAATTTCCATCCAGAAAAACGAGCTTTGGCAACCGAAGCAATTAGACGATACACATCAGCAACGCCTTCTTCTTGATCCAAACGAATTCCATAAGGAGGATTCAAAAACAAAATACCGGTTGTACCAGGAATTGGTTTTATATTTT
>CAXNFS010000318.1:0-3794 GCA_964201235.1 Gemmataceae bacterium
CTTGGGCGTTGAGATTGTTGATTACAACCAACCGTTAGAAGTAAGCATCCAGTTATCGTGATCGCATAATATTTCATAAATAGCTCCGTTTGTCTTTGAACTACCATTAAACCAAAAATCAATAGTTTTCTTTTTTAAAATACTTGTCATTAAGACAAATAATTTCAAAGGGATTAGGGTTGTACGAGTTTTAACGGTGTTTACTGCGATAAAACCAAACCAATTTGGATTCTAAGGTTCTTGAGACCTTATTTTGATTTAAGGTTACATTATTGCTTAAGAGGTAGAGGAAGTTTTTGCATCTATTCATCTTAAGTCTAATATTGGCAATAGGATACATATGGCTAGTTTTAAAGAAACAATTGCTGATCTTAACGCACAAATAACTTTATTTGGTTCATTTTTAAAAACTGAGCGTTCTGTATCAAAAAACACTTATGTCAGTTATTTGCGAGATCTAAAAAAATACTTTGAATGGTCGTTGGAGCGCAAAATAACCAAGTGCATGAATCCATCTCTGGATGATCTTTTGAATTTTGTTGAGTATCTTAAAGAAAAGGCGTTAGCCCATTCAAGTATAGCCAGGCATTTAATTTCATTGAAAAACTTCTTTCGTTTTCTTCGAATGGAAGAGAAAAGCACAAATCAATCTGTTGAATTGCTAGAAGCGCCTGCGCTTTGGACAAGAATACCCTTCGTTTTAAGCCCCGAGTCTGTAACAACACTATTAGAAGCTCCGAGTCTGGAAGACCGTTATTTTTTGAGAGATCGTGCTATTTTGGAATGTCTTTATGCCACCGGTTGCAGGGTTTCTGAAGTCGTAAATATGGAACTTAAAGATCTTCACCTTGATTCCAGTTTTATTACATGCACGGGAAAAGGTAGAAAACAACGAATTGTTCCCTTGGGTAAAAAAGCGATTTTGGCAATCAGGGATTATCTTCAAAATTTAAGGCCATTGCTTGTGAAGATTCAAGCAAGCACAAGTATGGTTTTTGTAAGCAAAGCTGGTAAGCCGCTAAATCGGATCATTATTTGGAAGCAAGTTAAAAAATATGCTTTAAAATCAGGGTTAAACGGGAAAATTAGCCCTCATACGCTCAGGCATAGCTTTGCAACCCATCTTTTGTCTGGCGGGGCGGACCTCCGAGCTGTTCAAGATATGTTGGGGCATTCGAATATTCGAACAACGCAACTTTATACACATGTTGACAGAAATAGGCTTAAATTAATTCATTCCAAATTTCATCCCCGCGGAAATAAAAAATAGAATGATTTTTACTTTATAATTTGTTATTAAATAGTTAGTTCAATTTTTATCGATGTTTCTTTGTTTAAATCATTTGGATAACTATAATGATTTTTAATGATGGAGCATGGTGTTTTTAGACTAAAGAAAAGGTTTCAAGGTCATGGATTTTGATCTTTCAACATACTATCCGATTTTTATTTACGCTGTATTTGTATTCGGTTTTGCAATTTCTGCACTTACCGTTTCTCACATATTGAGCCCGAATAAAAAGACTTCTGTCAAAAACATGCCTTATGAATCAGGCATGGATCCTTTTGGCGATGCAAAAAAACAGTTTGATGTTAAATTTTACCTCATCGCCATTCTTTTTTTGGTATTTGATGTAGAACTTTTATTTTTATACCCTTGGGCTGTTTCATCTTATGCCCCAGGGATGGCCACTTTGCCTTCGGCTTTTCTTGGGCCTGCTTTTGTAGAAGTACTTTCATTCGTTTTTGTTCTTTTTATTGGTTACATTTATGCTTGGAAAGCAGGAGTCTTTCAATGGCGCTAGAATTTTTGAAAGATAATTTTGTTGTTACTAAATTAGATTATCTTGCTAGCTGGTGCAGAAAATACAGCTTGTTTCCTATGCCTTTTGCTACTGCATGTTGCGGGATTGAGTTAATGGCAACCGGTGCCAGCAAACATGATATCTCTCGATTTGGTGCAGAAGCTTTTCGTTTTTCTCCACGGCAATGCGATTTAATGATCGTGGCTGGCAGAGTTGTAATGAAAATGGTCCCTGTTATGCAGCGAATTTGGCAACAAATGCCAGAACCAAAATGGTGCATCTCGATGGGCGCGTGTGCATCAAGTGGAGGGGTTTTTGATACTTACGCAGTGGTTCAAGGGATTGACCGATTTATTCCTGTTGATATTTATGTGCCTGGTTGCCCACCAAGGCCTGAACAGTTGTTGCAAGGGATTATCGATCTGCAGGAAAAGATTGCCAATACTGGAACTATTTTTGGGACAGAGTTCGGTAAGAGGAATGTTTACGAAGGGCCAAGGCCGCTTAGTAAATTTTTATCACCGGATCAAAGTGTTCAAGCACCCGCGAATTTCCGAAGTTCCACTAGAACAATTTAGTTTGATTTTAAGGGGTTTACTTTGAGTTTTGCTGATATCAAAGAAAAATTGAGTGCTAAGTTTGATAAACTAAACCTAGAATTTTCTTCCTTCAGGGATAATGACAGAGTTATTGTTCCACCTACCGACCTTATTGAAATTTTAAGCTACCTTAAAACAACTTTTTGTTTTGATATGCTCATTGATTTGTCTGCTGCTGATTATCTTCATTTGCAAGGTGCAACTCATCGGTATGGGGTTTGGTACGCTCTTTTAAATGTTGAAAATGGTGAAAGATTGATTGTTAAAACCCATCTTGATGACCCTGATCCTAGGCTTCCGTCGACGTATGATTTGTGGAAGGGTGCAGATTGGATGGAGCGTGAAGTTTACGATATGTATGGGATTGAATTTGATGGACATCCCGATCTTCGAAGGATTTTGTTGCCTGATGAATTTGTAGCTTTTCCTCTGCGTAAAGATTACCCTTTGCGTGGGATGGGTGAAAGGCACAACTTTCAATCCGTTATTCGTTCTGAATCGTGATATTGGAGTAGGATTAAATGCCTTTAAATTTGGCTGATGCCATACCTGATACAAGTTCGCCTGAAAGAGAGTTTCTCTGGACACTCAATTTTGGTCCGCAGCATCCTGCTACCCACACTACTTTGCGTTTAATTCTGACTCTTGATGGCGAAGTAGTTGTTCATGCAATTCCGGATATTGGTTTTT
The DNA here is from genome assembly GCA_964201235.1 of Gemmataceae bacterium. GTDB lineage: Bacteria > Planctomycetota > Planctomycetia > Gemmatales > Gemmataceae > UBA969. The sequence goes on from CAXNFS010000318.1 coordinate 3,095, forward strand.
TACACAGCGGTTTTGAAAAGCTTGGTGAGCATCTTGATTTTAACCAATATGTAACCATAGTTGATCGAATGAACTATATTTCCCCGGTATCTAATGAGATATCTTGGCACCATGCGGTAGAAAAATTATTGGACATAGACCTTACTCCTCGCTGCAAATACATTCGTACGATTTTTGCTGAATTAATGCGCATTCATGATCATCTTGTTTGCTGTGGGGCAGCAGCTCTAGATCTTGGTGCCTTCACTGCTTTTTTGTACGCATTTAATTTGCGAGAAAAAATCAATGATATTTCTGAAGTTGCTAGTGGGCAGAGGTTTCACCCTAGTTACACCAGAGTTGGTGGCTTACTTTGTGATGTAAATGATGTTTGGATTACAAAAGTTAGGGCTTTTATTAAATTGTTCTATGCAGCTTATGCTGACTTAACGAAGCTACTTCAAAGAAATCGAATCTTTGTTGACCGAACTAGGGGCGTTGGAGTTCTCACCAAAGAAGAAGCTATTAATCGCAGTGCTACAGGCCCAGTTGCCAGAGCTAGTGGTGTTACACGCGATCTACGAAAAGATCAGCCTTATCTTGCTTATAATGATTTTGATTTTAAAGTCGTTTGTTCTACTGAGGGTGATTGCTATGCGCGCTTTCTCGTCCGAATGGAAGAGATGGTTCAGAGCATTAAAATCATAACCCAAGCTATCGA
>CAXNFS010000319.1:0-3783 GCA_964201235.1 Gemmataceae bacterium
ATGACTTATGGCAACACCGATGAGTTTGGTTACAGTGCTGTTGAAAAGCCTGTGGCTGTTCATGACATTCATGCGACGATGTTGCATTTGATGGGCATCGATCATAAAAAATTGGCGTTTAAGTTTCAGGGCCGTGATTTCAGACTCACCGATGTGCATGGTAATGTGCTTAAAGATATTTTAACTTAATCTAAACTTAGTCATCCTCGGCAAAGCTAACTTTTCTAGATAAAAGGGAATCTTAAGGTTGTAATCAGATTCGAATAAGACTACCTTATCCAATAATAGATATTAATGATTATTGAGGTCATAGTTTAATGTTTTCGCAAACGGTTGAATACGCTCTTAGAGCAGTTGTATTTCTTGCTCATAGGGCACCAAATCCGGGTATATGCGAAGACATTGCTTTAGGAACTAAAGTGCCCAGGCCTTACATGGCAAAGGTGCTTCAAGGTTTGGTCAAAGCTAAGGTTTTAAATTCTCAGCGAGGCTTGGGGGGCGGCATTACCCTTAATATCGAGCCCGCAAACTTGACGCTTCTTCAGGTTGTCAATGCGGTTGATCCTATAAAGCGCATCACCACATGCCCTCTTGATCTTGCTTCTCATGGGGCGAAGTTATGCCCACTTCACAAGCGCGTTGATAGTGCGCTAGCATCGATTGAGCAAGCCTTTGGTTCTACAACCTTGGCAGAAATACTTTCAGAAACCGGGGGTAGTATCCCCTTATGTGATTTTTCGCCCAAACGATTCTCTTTAACACAAATCAGTGCTCCAACTCCCGTGAAGAAAAAAGGCAGGCAGAATTTACCCAAGTCGGGCAAGAGTTAACTCTTCTTCCTCTTTAAATGCCGGTTGTGCTTTAGAATCCTTCTGCTTTTCTTCTTTAAAGCCGTATTTCTGTTCTAATTAGCATCCCACTCTTTTTCCTACAGCCTATTATTACAGTAGGCACTCTTGTTATTCAGGGATTTTTTAATCATGACAATCGATAGCTCTAAAAAATCGCGTTCTAGCATCATGCAGCTAAATCCTTTTCGCTGGGGTAAAGATGCTGAATCTGCTGCACCTGAAACCTCGAAATTTCTTCAAGGGCCTCAGAGGCGTGGGTATGAGCTTTGGCGTGCCATCAAAATGTTTATGGAGTTGATGAGTGGTTTTAGAACCCTGCACTTTGTGGGGCCCTGTGTAACGGTTTTTGGTTCTGCGCGTTTTCCTGAAGATCATCCTTATTACAAGCTTGCACGCGAAACAGGTAAGGAGCTTTCCAAGGTTGGCTTTACTGTAATGACCGGGGGTGGGCCTGGCATTATGGAGGCTGCCAATCGGGGCGCCAAGGAATTCGGGGGCCCCTCCATAGGCTGCAATATCGCCTTGCCCATGGAGCAAAAACATAACCCCTACCTTGATAAGTTTGTTACCTTCAAATACTTTTTTATTCGTAAGTTGATGCTGGTTAAATACTCGTATGCTTTTGTTGCGATGCCTGGCGGGTTTGGAACTATGGATGAAGTGTTTGAATGTTTGACACTTATTCAAACAGGCAAGATTAAAGATTTCCCAATGATTTTCATGGGCAAGGAGTATTGGAATCCGCTATTAGATTTCATCAGAAACACATTGTTGAAAGAACAAACAATCGATCAGAATGACCTAGATAAACTCATTGTCACGGATTCCCCTGAAGAGGCCGCACAAATTATTCGTGATACTGCAATCAAACGCTTTGGCGTTAGCTATGGGAAAGTGTACAAGAAGCGCTGGTACTTGGGCGAGTGGGGTTAATAGGTTGCACGGCCGCCTGAAAGATCGAATGTTGATCCAGTGGTAAACGAGCAATCTTCCGAGCATAGCCAGGCTGCCATCGCTGCTGCTTCTTCTTTTTTACCGAATCTTCCCATCGGGATTTTTGAAAGCATGTAATCGATATGCTGTTGAGTTACTTGCTTCAAAATATCGGTCTCGATCACTGCGGGGGTGATGCAATTCACAAGTATCCCAAGTTGTGCCAGTTCTTTGCCCAAGGATTTTGTCAGGGCGATTACACCCGCTTTGGCTGCACTGTAATGGCTTGCGTTGGGGTTTCCTTCCTTACCTGCGATGCTTGCAATGTTCACTATTCTGCCATACTTGTTTTCGATCATGTGCGGAACTACAGCTCTGCAGCAGAGGTAAACACCAATAAGGTCGATTTCGATAACTTGACGCCATTCATCGGGCGGGAGTTCCCACAGTTTTCTGGTCGAGCCTGCAATGCCAGCGTTGTTAACGAGAATATCGATTTTCCCGAAGCTGTTGATCGCAGATTTTACGCCATGTTCAACTGATTCTGCTCGGGTGATATCCACTTGGGCACCATGGGCCTTGCCTAGTTTCAGCAACTCTGGCACTACCTGATCCAGGGCTGCGAGGTCGCGATCCCAGACGCAGACATTTGCACCGCTTGCAAGTAATCTTTCTGCAATGGCCAGCCCGATTCCTCGAACGCCACCGGTTACTACTGCTGTTCTTCCAACCAGATCAATTTTGTTCATAAAAACTCCAAGTCATGTTGTTGGAAACAAAGTAGAAGAGGAAGGGGATGGATGCAAGGATGAACTTGAAAATAAATGTGCAAATCAATGCAGGCTCTTGAAAAGATACGGCAATGAGTCACATCCTTGCGTTTTTGTGAAGTTTTCAACTAAGTGAATAATTTTTTACCGTCTAGTATCGTGCAATGGATATAATGGAAATTAGTATTGGGAACTTTGTGACATCTAAAGGAATTACTCATGTTTGCGTACTCGAAGTCTGCATTGATGGCGTTATTTGCAACGCTTATTTTTTCCAGCATGGGCTTTGCTCAGGTTGAAGATTTTACCTCGAAGTTGAAAAGCCCCGATGCTGCAACCCGTAAAGGCGCAGCTTATTCTCTAGGGCGCATGGGGCCCACTGCCCGGGCTGCAGTTCCTGAACTTATTACCGCTTTGAAGGATACTGACCAGACGGTTCGCAGATCAGTTGCCATCGCCTTGGGAAATATGGGCCCTGCAGCAAGGGCTGCTATTCCAGCGCTTACCGAAGCTTTCAAAACCAGCGATGTACGCGTAAAGCGTGCTGCTGCTTTTGCTTTAAGTACGATGGGGCCATTGGCTAGGCAGTCGGCTTCCGCACTTGCTGAAGCTGTTGCTGATAAAGATACAGGGTTGCGCGTTTCCGTAGCTGCAGCACTTGCAGCAATTGGGGCTTCCGCAAAAGAAACCGTCCCCACTTTGCAAGCCATGCTTAAGGATGAAGATCTTATCGTCAGGCAGACTGCGGTGCAGGGGTTGGGCAAGCTTGGGGCAAATGCAGGCCCAGCTATTATTGATATGTCGGCTTTATTATCAGATACAGATTCTACCCTTCGTGCGCAAACTGCAACTGCATTGGGCATGCTTGGGTTGGCTTCGCGTTCTGCAATTGGGGGCTTGACCAAGGCTTTGGATGATAAAGAAGAAATGGTCAGGCAGGCAGCGATCGCATCGTTGGGCAAACTTGGTTCATCTTCACGCAGTGCTGTTCCTGCGATTGCAAAGGCGTTGAAGGAAGAGAATCCTGAGATGCGATATGCAGCGGCTTATGCGCTGGCTGAAATCGGCCGTGATGCCCGCGCTGCAGTTTCTGCTCTTACTGATGCATTGAGTGATCCTGATCAAGAAGTCGTTCGCGAATGCATTTATGCATTGGGAGAAATCGGGCCTGATGCTAAAGCTGCGCTTCCTGAATTGGCAAAATTCTTCAAGCACCCTTCTGCCGATAT
>CAXNFS010000320.1:0-3781 GCA_964201235.1 Gemmataceae bacterium
AAATCGCTGGGGGTCGCAACAATGCCCCTGCCAAAATGATAATGCCAAACCCGGTTTACTATAACTCTCGCAAGCAACATCCCCGCACCTTGTTCTGTATCGGTGATCCATTCAGCAAGGCTTTTTCTTCTATACGAAGTTTTGCTACCTTCGGGGGCTTTGGTGAGCCAATGTTTTTCAGCATCATTAGATTTCATCAGAACTTGCGGGAAGCCAAGGGAGGCAACCGAAACTTTCTGATTGAGATCGCCTCGATTTAAAACATGAACAGGGTCGTAAAAATCCGCGCCCTGAGTATGCAGCCTGACCGCGGGAACGCCCTCGCTAGCAATCAGAGCTTTCACTAGTTTTGGCTTGGGCTCTTTCGCAGCGAAATCATCAACTGCCTTGTTCAGCTTTTGCCAATCCGCATCCTTGGTGCGATACCACATGCCTAAATCAGTTATTTCTGCCGCAGTAAGCTTTTGATTAGCTTTTAGTTTTTCTAGTGCGACCTGAGTTTTCTCGGGCACGGGAAGCACCGCAAGTGCGGGTTTATCCATCGAGGAAAAAGTGACTCTTAATTTTCCTAGGTTGTGCTGATTGTTCCCGTTGAAATCTAAAGTGATGATCCATTCTGCACCATGGGGAAGATCAAGCGGCTTTTCCAATTCGTAAACAGCCTGATGATCTTTACCAAACTGCGGGTCAATCGCCCATGAAGATTTCTTGTCGCTATCGATGGTGGCCGATGCGGGCAGGCCCTTTTGATCAAACGATGAGCGAACCGATTTGAATTTCACAGGTTGCGCAGAAGTTGGTTTGTTCTTGGAATCAAATGGATTGACAGTGACTTTAAAATCGCTGAGGGCGAAGTTGCCATTGGGCGCACGACCCGGCCCACCCTTCACCAGCGCAGCATCCTTGAACGCTTCAAGCCTTAACGCAGTTACATGCTTGGTAGTGGAATTTAAAGTGATGGTGTAGGTTTCGAAGTCGGGGTTTTTTCCAGTCGCAGTAACAATACCATTGGAAAGTATGCCAAGCGAAGTGCCATTTTTAGCACTTGCTGCTTTGACTTCTGCGAAGAGGAAATCGCTTTGTGGCGCATCCTTCGCCCCCGACTTAACCCATGCTTCTAGTTTTGAAGTAAGATTATCGCGCTCCCAATTACTTCGTGCTTCTTCGAGTTTCTTTTTAGCAGAATCGAAATCCGCTTTTTCCTTGGCATGATTCCCCGTGCCTAGGTTGATATCGAAGTCCGACCTTACCGTGGTCGAAAAAGTCGAAGCCATGCGGTAATAATCGGTTGCACTAATCGGATCAAACTTATGATCATGGCATCGAGCGCAAGCAATGGTAAGGCCCAGCATGGTTGTGCCCACGGTGCGAACGATATCGTCAAGTTCATCGTAGCGTTCTTTTTCAGCCTGACTTGCAGTAATCTGCGTTGCGTGAGTTCCTGCTGCTAAAAATCCCGTCGCCATCATTGCCAGCGGGTTCGTAGGTTCGTATTCATCCCCAGCAAGTTGCCATTTGATGAAGGTGGTGTAAGGCAGATCTTGATTTAAAGCCTTGATGACGAAATCTCGATAATGGTAGGCATTGGGCCTATCATAATCTTGTTCGTAGCCATGGCTTTCCGCAAAGCGCGCAACATCAAGCCAATGACGGCCCCAGCGTTCGCCATAATGCGGGTTTTGCAATAAACGATCCAGCAGGCGAGCATACGCATCATCTGCTTTATCTTTGAGGAAAGATTCAACTTCATCAGGGGTTGGAGGGATACCCAAAAGATCAAGATAAGCCCTGCGAACTAATTTTGTTTTCTCTGCAACAGGGTTAGGGGTGATGCCCTTGGCTTCCATGTTGAATTTAAGGAAGTGATCGATGGGGGTTTTGCACCAACTCGCATCTTTAACTTTGGGTGGCGCAACATTCTTCAGGGGTTGCCAAGCCCAATACTTCTTCGCACTTTCGTAATCGATTTTCTTGACAGCAATAGCGGGCGCAGTTCCTTTGCGTGGGTCGGCTGCTCCCCGCTTGACCCATTCGGCCAAGATTGCAATATCTTTGTCTGCCAACTTTCCTTTGGGTGGCATTTGAATCGTATCGTTGTAGCTAAGTACTTTTACAAATAGGCTTTTTTCAATATTGCCAGGGATGATTACCTGACCACTTTCGCCACCTTTCATCCAGCCTTCCTTGGTATCGAGCAGCAATTCTCCCCGGATTTTCTTTGCATCCTTGGCATGGCATGAATAGCAATGATCGATGAGAATGGGCCGAACCTTGGCTTCAAAAAAAGCAAAGTCTTCCGCTTCGCCTGCAACTGAAACGCTGGCAAAAAGGAGGCAGGAAAGGATAGCCATTGTTTTCATTATTTTTTGCATGGTGGGATTACATTCAAAACAGGCCTTTTTCAGGCACTTAGAATAACTTTGATACCACTATATATTACCGTTGATTGAGATTGGGCGCAACACATTGCTTTGGCTAATCTTCGGGCCTTTGGGTTATTTGCCATTATGTTTAATGGGTGTTAGTGGGTTACGGTATTTAAACTCTGATAAGAAACGGCTGTTTGCTACTTGATATTTATTTATAGAGAACTTAATTTATAATGTATTCAATGTTTATAAGTATTGGTAATACATCAATATTGCACCAATAGCACGAACGCCCAGGAGTGTCATGGCTACACATTTTTACATTCAGATCAATGGAATAGAAAACGGCCCTATGAATAGTAAGGAATTAATGTTACTTGCTCAATTGGGTAGGCTTTCGCCTACTGATATGGTTCGTCAAGACGGATCTGAAAAATGGGTTTTAGCCAGTCGGATAAAAGAGCTAGAATTTGGTTCACCGCAAGAAAACCTAGGAGACGAAATAGAAGAAATACCTGAAATTGAGTCCTCGCCAAATCCACCGCCTCTTGTTAATAACTCGCCAAAGCAGCAACATTTTCTGATCAACGACGGTCATTCACCGCTATCTGGCGCTCTTGCCAAACAAGGAAGAATCGTTTTCACTTTGGTGCTTCCCTGCTTGTCCTTGCTAGTTGCTCTCGCTGCCCTCTGGATTGCGCTGTTTAGAGATCCGCTTGGGTCAGGGATCAGTAAGTATAACTTTTCGACCCCGCGGAATGCCTTGGAGTCTTACCTAAAGATGCAGATAAATCATGATATGAGAGCAGAAATCGAATTGAGCAGCCTAGTCAGGGGGAAGGATCTTAAAGAGGAACTTAGCACCCTTGATGTTCGCAAGGAAGTGGAGTTCCGTGGTAAGAAAATGTTGTTCGTGGCGTTTAAAGAAAAAGGGGTTAACAAGTATGACATTTTAAGCTTTGAGAAGGATGCGGACACTGGATTCTGGATTAGAACGGGTGTTGGGGCTTACGAAGTGGAGAAGGATAACAAGGAATTGGCCAATCAGATGCGTCGGTGGGAAGAGTCTGGTGAATTGGGCAATAGCAAGTAAGTTTGATATATCTCCGAACCAAATGCTGCGGTAACAGATCCCCGAAAGGACTAGTGACGGGAACAAGTCACTTGTTGCGGGGCGGGTCTTTCCTCAATTATGATTTGGATGCTCGCTCTTCCGACCGGCTCTACTTCACGCCGACCGATCGAAACAATCCCTTTGGGCCCGGCTTGGCGAGATCTCTGTATTTACTGGCTATTGCTTCGGTATTTAAAGCCTCCCTATAAGAGGATTTTTAGAATAGTGTTGTAAAATCATGCCTGTGATCAGTTATTCGGGTAGAATATATTAGACATTGAATTGATGAAACCAACGA
>CAXNFS010000321.1:0-3778 GCA_964201235.1 Gemmataceae bacterium
CCGTAGCTTAGATAATATTTTCCCGAAGGAGACCATTGGCTTCCCTGCACCCCTTGATCGTGAACCACATAAGAACGAATCCAAATGAAATCATCTATCAAGGCGCCCATGCGCAGCTTTTTCATCAGAATTTTTTCTTTGTCGCTTTCGCTCATTAATGAAGCAGCAAACCAAACAGCGGCCTTGGTAATATCGTTGGCACGAATTCGCTCAAACCCAAGGTTTTCCTGTAAGCCTGCAAGTTTCATGCGATCATTGGTGAGTTTATCATTGAGACCAAAACTTACTGCACCAATGATAAATACAAGAAACGCCAAGCTTGCAGCGAGTGCAGGATTACGGTAGCACCATTTCACTGCGACTTCATTCCAAGGCGCTCTTCGTGCCTTGATGGATTTGTTTTCAAGGAATGCATTTAAGTCTTGGGATAATCCGAGTGCGGTTTCATACCTTTTATTAGGTTGCTTGCTAAGGCATTTTAGACATATGGTTTCGAGATCTTTGGGAATGCCGGAGCGAAGTGTAGAAGGAGCAACCGGATCTTTGAAGCTAACTTGCCTAAGGGTTTCCATGGCTGTAGCACCCATGAAAGGTGGCCTACCCACAAGCATTTCATAAAGAACAACACCAAGGGCATAAACATCCGACATCGGTCCGATACGGCCCAGAGCAGGGTTGGCCTGTTCTGGAGCCATGTAGCTTGGAGTACCCACGACGCCCTGAGTTTTTCCTTGCCCGCCCTGCTCTTCTTCAAACTTCTTTGCAAGTCCGAAATCAGTGATCTTTGCAACCGTATCGCCCAGATGATAGGAAGTAAGCGTAAGCTCATCCTTCTGGGGTTTCTTACCACCCTGCATGAGGATATTTGCAGGCTTGATATCGCGGTGTATGATGCCGCTTTTATGTGCAACATCAATAGCATCTGCAAGCGTAGCCACCAATTTAGCTGCATCTTTGGGCTGCACTAATCGGCCTGAAATCATGTCTTCCAAACTTGCGCCGTTGACTAGCTCCATGACAAAGTAAGGTATGCCATCAAATTCATTGATGTCATAAACTTGAATGATGTTGGGATGATGCATCATGCCCAAGGCTTCAGCTTCTTTTCGGAGCCTAGCTTTTAAATCAGCAGATAACTTGCCTGCACTCAATAAAGTTTTGATTGCAACGGGCCTGTTAAGGGTGGTTTGGCTGGCTTTGTAAACAACGCCCATGCCGCCACGGCCTATCTCGCCTGAAATGGTGTAACCCGGAATAGTGGGTTGAACATCGCCAGCTTGCATTCTATCTGCAAGTGCTTCATTAAAGCCGAAGCTAAAAGTTTTTACCTGTGCTTGATCAACAGTTGGTTCGAAGCCGATGGTTTTATCTTGGGAATTTGGTTCGATGTGAAGGATGGTCTTGGAATTATTAATTGCGCTTTTGAATGCATCAAGCAAGCTGGGGTTGGCAGCGCAAGCTTCTTCGGGCGTTAGGGTATTACCAGACTTTGTCTGCTCTTCATACTTCTTTAAAATTTCCTGTAGCTCTTTGCTGTCTTGCATTGCTAATGATCCAGTAGATGAAAGGAAATCTATTAGATATCATAACCTTATATAGGTAATTAACAGCATATTAATCAAAAGATCAGACGAATCAGCGGTAAACTAATCACTTGCTTGAGGGCGGCTAATCTGCAGTAAGTTTGGGAATGAGTGGGAACTCGTCCTTGAAATCATTTAGTACCTTGTGCATAAGGAAATCGTATTCTTTCTTGGGGTCCGATCCTTTTGGTGGAATGATAACAGAGCCCGCAAGAGGTACTAGAACTGTTCCCTTGGATGACCCATCTTTATCCTGCAATTTAAATGCGGGGTGATATTCTGCAAATTCACGAAGTTGTTCTGCGGATTTATCTGGGGCTGTTTGAAGCCGTTTAGCAAGCATTGTGCCAAATGAACCTGCCAATAAAACAACAGGATCATTCACGCAATCATTTAATATGCCAAAATCCAGTATCAAATAACTAGGAGTAAGGGCTGGCGGTGCAAGTAACTGCCCGGAAGTTAAGTCCCAAAAATAAACAGCACCCTCAGATGATAAAGTAAAAGCAATATTTTTTACCTTCGATTTGCTGCCACCATCCAAAAGCTTGATTCCTATAACAGAACTATTATGAAGCATGGCTTCATTGATGGGTTTACCATCCTTAAGGTTCCAAACCCGGAGGGTGTTGTCTTCTCCTCCTGATAAGATTTGGCCATTAGAATTATCAATAACTAAGACACCAACTTTGGCCGCATGATGAGGGTCTTTGGGTTCTACCCACAATGGTTTTTTGGAATCGATATTCCACACCCGTATGAACATATCTTCGCCACCCGATGCGATGAGTTTCCCATCTTGGGAAAACGCCATGCTTGCAACAGCGCCCTTGTGTGATTCCTTCAAAATAGCTTTTTCAATCAAAGAATCATTGGTGGTTTCAAATATTGAAATCGAACCATCGAAGTTACCAAATGCGACTTTGGAATCATCATCGTTGAAGACGATTACATTGCTATTTTCTAAGTTATTGTGTTCTATCTTTTTCCCATCGTGAGAGTAGAGTTCGCGAACTTTGCGACCATCTCCCATTGGAATTTCCAGCATGAAAAATTTGCCAATAGACGAACCTTTGATTACGATTTTTTGATTTTCAAGCATGGGCCGCTGAACGATTTTTTCTTTCTTTTTGGTTTCCTTGTGCCAGATGTCCAGTGCTCCATCTTTGCTAAGAATAACCAAATCTTTAGGTCCAAGCTCAGATATGGAAACGGCATTTTCATGAATGATTTGTGATGAATTATTGAGATTGGATTGTTTAAATTTCACAAATCTTCCGGCGGTATCATTAAAAGCTTTGGCAATTGATTCGGATGGCGCATAGGTTACCACTGATCCATTTCGGTGATAAATACCTTCTTTTTTTCCAATGATAAACTGATCTAACTTTTTATCGAGTGGAATCGATATTTGATTCTTTGGCTGCATGTCCCAAAGTACACAAGTATTATCATCGCCACCTGCTACCAACAAAGGTGCGCGTGGGTGAGGAGTAATAAATCGCATGGTGGCGTTGTAAACAAGATTGCTGCTTGCAGGTCTGCCTGTTTCTTTGTAAGAAATGCGAACAGTATTGTCGTCTGCACCTGTGATCAACCACTCGGGATCATTTGAAAATGCTAGACAAGTGACATCGCCATCATGTTGGATCTGGTATTTAAAGCTGCCATTGTTCACATTCCAAACCACTGCGCGATTATCTACGCCACCTGATGCAAGTAATTTTGAATCTTGACTAAAAGCTAGGCAAAGGATGGAATCCAGTTGTGCAATGGAATGCTTGAGAATGAACTGCTGGTTTTCCCGATGCCAGAGTTTTATTTTTCCATTGGCATCACCAGCGGCGACGGTAAGGGAATCAGGGCTTAATGCCATGCAGTTGAGATCGCCTTCAATGCCAATTAATTTCTGAATTTTCCCGCCGGGAATGATGTGAACAATTTCAGTTTCAGATCTTGCAATAATTTCTGATCCATCATGGGTGAAAATAATTTGTTCAATTGATCCAATACCAGTCTCGGTTTCAGAGTTTGCTTGAAGTTTGTCATTTTCTAAGCTTTTGCGATCAATTAATAATTTGTTCCCTTGGGCGTATGCAATCGAACTGTTTTTAGCATCAATCGCAAGGGTTTTGATTCCCCCAGCAACAGGTTTTATTTCTTTTTCTTTTTTCCAATGCCATACATGAAGATTG
>CAXNFS010000322.1:0-3763 GCA_964201235.1 Gemmataceae bacterium
CAGAAGGCCCGTGATGAAGTACGAGAAATCGCACCCGGGCTTTATCTGGGAATCATGTATTTCCGCGACTGCCCCTGCCCGAAAATGGGTATGTTCTTCGCTCTCGAAAACTGTTCTTGCAAACCCTGATTCATCAACTTCGCTCTTCCCCCCATCTTCTGATTCATTCATAATACCTTCCATACTCAAGGGTACATCCGCTTGTTTACTTGGCTTTTTCTTTATCGCTTTAAACAGAAAGCATCGTTGAAACAGAATGACTGATTCCAAAACATCAAGTTGGCGCTTTTTCTTTTCGCTTCCCCTAGCACAACGCATTGCTATCACACTTTGGATTACTCTTTTTATTGCATTGACTGTAAAAACCATTCTTAAACCAACGAGCCATTCTGTATTTCCGGTTTACTTTCAAGCGGGGATAAACTGGTGGCAGCAGGTTGATGTTTATCAGGTGAATCAAGGCCTTGATCATTATCGGTATTCCCCAACCGCAGCGATCTTTTTTTCAGCGTTCACCTTTATGGGAATTACTCTAGGCGCAATCCTCTGGAGTTTTTGCTCGATCGTTGTTTTTATTCTGGGCTGTAATCGATTCAGACAAACCTTGCTCTTTCATGGTTCCACAATCAACAAGGACTGGGGCGGCTTTTTTATCATCAGTCTTTTTGCTGCACTTAGTGGCATATGGAACTCCCAATGCAACGCTTTTATTGTCGGCCTAATCCTTCTTGGAGCAACCGATCTTATTGAAAGAAAAAACAATCGTGCTGTATTTTTTCTCGCCTTCGCTTTCATGATAAAAAGCACCATTCTTCCCATACTTGCTCTGCTTGTTTTAATCAGGCCGTTTCCCTTATTACCCAAACTTCTCCTCGCAATAGCTTTGTTATTACTTTTCCCTTTCCTAGCCTCACCCACTTCGTTCGTATTAGCAGAATATCAATCTTGGTATGACCATCTTCAGGAAACAAAAGGCTTGCGCTGGCCTGGGTTCCGTGATGCCTGGTATGGCTGGCTTGTCTTTCAAGAGCAATTAAACCCCGGAAATTTCAATGAACAATTATGGAGCATCCCAACCAATTCCTTTTACAAAGTACTTCAATTGTTAACGGGCTTTGGAACCGCAGTTGTTGTTCTTTATTGGAAAACCAAATTAACAGATAAAGTCGAACTCACCTTCCGATCAATCGCCTTGGGAATGATCTGGATTTTATTATTTGGACCAGCCTCAGAGTTTCCAACCTTCGCTTTCATCGCCCCCTTTTTAGGTTGGGCATGGCTTGAAAGAAAGACTTGGAACAAGGGAGAGCCTTTGTTGTTAATCTCAATCGTTTTGATTCTCGTCTTGGGTTGGCAGAACTTCACTTTCCCACTAAGAAACCATTTGCCAATTCTTCTTTCTGCGCTTCCTCTTGGAACAGTCTGCTTCGCCCTTTGGCTCATACTTCAAACCAACATTAAGTTTTCCCAAAAACCGTTACCCAAAGATTCTCACGAATAACTCATGCCTTGTTGCCCTAATCAGGTAAAGTAAAAGTTGTTCCGATTTCTTTTGAAAGGCCACTACCATGTTCAATCGCAGAATGTTTTTAAGCTCCTCCATTCTCGCTGGCTCTTATTACACCGTACCAGGCTTGTTTGCAGAGCAACTTACTTTGACACCAAAACAAACCGATGGCCCCTTCTACCCTGATAAATTGCCCCTCGACACCGACAACGATCTCATTATCATCAATGACAAAATCACTCCAGCAGTGGGTCAGATCACTCATATTGCAGGCAAGATTCTTGACGCCAATGGCTCACCGATTAAAAACGCTGTGGTGGAAATCTGGCAATGCGATAACAATGGCGCATACTTGCATTCCAAAACCAGCAACAAAGCAAAGCAAGATTCGAACTTTCAGGGCTTCGGAAGATTTGCTACGTCATCTTCGGGCGAGTATTATTTCCGCACCATCAAGCCTGTAGCATACCCAGGCAGAACCCCCCACATTCATTTCAAAATCAAAGTGGCAGGCAAGCCTATTTTCGGCACCCAGTGTTACGTAAAGGGCGAGCCCCAAAACGAAAAGGATGGAATTTATCGAAGTGTCAAAGATGATAAGCAAAGGCAGAGCATCACGGTTGATTTCGCTCCAATTCCAGGCTCTAAACTCAAAGAACTAAGTGCGAATTTCAACCTAGTTCTAGGTTATACCCCAGAGATGCCCTAGGCTTTAGATATAACTTTCTTTTTCAAGATCCGACCTTAAGCTTGCAAGTTCATCCTGCTTTAATGCGACATTTGGAAGCCTAGGTGAACCAACATCAACGCCCAGCATTCCCATCATGGCCTTGGCACTAGCCATGTATCCTCGCTTTACAAGTATATTCACCAATTTGATGGAACGAAGCTGCTCTTTTCGAGCAGTCTCGAAATCGAATTTTTTGAATGCTTCGATAATGCGATGATAAATAGGTGCTGCAAAATTATAGGTACTACCCACCGCACCATGCGCGCCCACTGAGAGCGCGGGCAACAGCATCTCATCCACGCCCCACAAGATTTCAAACCTACCACCTTCCATCTGACTGCATAGTTGAAAAGACATGAAATCCACATTGGTAAACTTTAATCCCTTCAGATTAGGAATGGATTTCCCCGCACGTTCCAAAAACTCAGGCATGGACAAATTAACGCCTGTCATCGTAGGAATATCATAATAATAAAATGGCAAACTCGGGGCAGCACTCGCAATAAACGAGCAGCACTCCACCAAAGCTTCGACATTTTTAGGCTTAAAATACGATGGCGTAAGAGCTGATATCGCCAATGCTTTTAATTCCTGCGCCTGCTTTGCAAGCGTGCGGGCATCTTCCAAGCAATTAGATCCCACATGCACCACTACATTTAGCTTGGTCCCCTTTACAACTTCAAACCATCGCTTTGCAAGGCTCATTCTTTCTTCAACATTCAAGGAATGACTTTCACCAGTGCTGCCCCCGATGAATGCGATATCAACCTTGTTTGAAGATAGGTGCGCAGCTATTTTTTCAATCCCATCAAGGTTAAGCGAACCATCTTTTTTAAAAGGGGTGTGAGTTGCAGCAACCAAACCGTTTAACAAATGACTCATGATTTTTCCTTCACGATTACTAGGTCTTTATCTTCACGCGGTTGAATCAATAATACCAACATCATTGAAAACAATGCCAAGCTTGCAAACAAACTAAATATCACATTTAAAGAAACTTGTCGATCTTGCAATAGCCCGAAGCCCCAGTCTGCAAAACCACCACAACTTATGCTAACTAAGTTCATAATACCATAGCCTGTTGCGCGAAGATTGGGGCCAACAATCTGCGAAAGGATAGGCATGTTATTGCAATCAAAGAAGCCCCAACCAATGCCGAAAAGCACTAACGAGATAAGGGCTAAGGGAAGGGAATTTAAACTAGCTGCGTTGCCCACGCCAAAGAGCGCTGGGATGATAAAGACCATCCCAAGGGCGCTAACATAAATACGCCCTCGGGAAGTTTTAAGCATCCAGCGATCTGCGAGCCATCCCCCAAGCAAAGCTGCGAATATTGCTGCCACCTGCCAGTAAAGCGTTGCAGATACACCTGCAACTCCCTGACTAATGTTAAAGGTTTTTTGCAAGATTGCAGGCATCCAATCTCGAACGACCCAACCAGCAATTGCGGGCAGGGTGAAATAAACTACAAGAAGGAGGAACGAAAAATTAGTCATCAAGGCCAATCCCGCTTGTATCACCGAAAG
>CAXNFS010000323.1:0-3704 GCA_964201235.1 Gemmataceae bacterium
ATTGATGAAGCAAAAAAAGGCCTAGCTGAAGGTGGCATCCCGATAGGTTCAGTAATCGAACACAATGGAAAAATCATCGGACGTGGGCACAATCGCAGGGTACAAAATGGCAGTGCTATCCTGCATGGAGAAATGGATGCCTTGGAAAATGCAGGCCGATTGACTGCGAGTGTTTATCGCGAATGCACCTTGTACACCACGCTTTCCCCCTGCCCCATGTGCACCGGGGCGATACTGCTTTATCAAATCCCAAGGGTCATCATCGGAGAAAACAAAACCTTCATGGGTGACGAGAAACTTCTCGAGAGCCGAAATATAAAAACCCTGGTTCTACAAGATCACCGCTGCATCGAAATGATGGAGCAATTCATTCTAAAAAAACCAACCCTTTGGAACGAAGATATCGGAGTCTAACACTTTCCTAACAACTTACTTTTGCGCTTTTTCCATAATATCTGCAATTTGAACATTAACGCCGTTCTTATTTTTGCTTTCATGCGCAGCTTCCATGAACGCAAGGATTTCCATGGTCTCATTGGCGCTTACGGGAACCGGGCCACCCTTAAAAAACTTGGCTATCTCTATCGCTATCCCTTCATAACCCATGTATTTATCATTGGTGGGAACAACACCTTTAACGGGAACGCCATGGCCATAAATTCCAGCAACCGAAACACCTTTTTCCCCAAACACGGTGCCACTGTATTTGATAGCCCCTTTTTTAATCCCTCGATAAGTTGCAACTCTGCCATCCGCCCAGATGCCGGTAATCGATTCCGCAATCGGGGTTGATGTACAAGATACCGAAACACATCCCGCCCCCATGATGCTGTAAATTGTTTCGATGCTATGCAATGCATGCCAGTAAAGTTCTGCATGGTGCGGTACCGTAGGGCAACCACCATACATTTCGCAACCCAGAACATTCCCAACCTCTGGATGATTTTTCATCCCTATGAAACCTGGGCTGAAACGATGTTGGGAACTCGTCCAGCAAGGGGTTTTAGTTTGTTCAGAAAGGCGGATTATTGAAACTGCATCACTAAAATTGGCAGCAATAGGCCGACCAATGTAAAGTCGTTTCCCAGCTTTTAAAACCAAAGATGCTTCAGCAAGGTGCCTGCGCCCATCCAGACTCATGATCATCACCACATCACAATTTGCAAGCAACTCATCTACAGAAGCAACCATTTTTACACCGTATTTACTCAGTGCATCTTTCCATTTGGGCAAACTATCAACGCTTTCGGGTATATCAATGCTTGGGGTCGAGGGAAATGCCGCAACCACTTTCAGGCCACCGAGATCGCCTATCGCCTTGGCATCATTAAACAACTGGGTGTAAGCAACAGACTGATAGTTATCAATTCCAAGGATACCTACCCGAACAGGTTTAACTTCCTGAGCAATGAGCGTTCCAAAGGAAAGGGCCAAAACAAGGAAAGCTGTAAAGCGAACGGGGTAAAAACTTAGCATGATGAGGATCTCTTAATACAAGGGAAGGAGCATTTAGATTAATGGCAATACAGATAGAACAAAAGCAAAAAGGGTGGTTATTTCAAGATAAACAGACAATGTTTGACTAAGATAAGGGTCAATAACAAAAAAAAGACGGTATCTTTGACGATTTTTAATTCTTTCGGCCTTCAACATACGATATATTTATGAGATAAGTTGTTAATCCCGCCTATTGATTCTTTTCGTTTTCTGGAGCAGACTTATAATGCCAACCCAATCCAACCATAAGCTCGCAAGAAGAAGTTTTCTCAAAATAGGTGCCTTTGGGGCTGCAGGGTTTACATTGCCCCAACTGTTGCAAGCCGAAGCCAAGGCAGGAATCAAGTCTTCGCAAAAATCAGTCATCCTGATTTACCTTGTAGGTGGCCCGCCCCACCAAGATATGTTCGATCTTAAACCTGATGCCCCAAAAGAAATCGCTGGGCCTTGGAAACCAATCGCAACCAATGTCAATGGCATCAAAATCTGCGAAGCATTTCCTCTGCTTGCTGGGATGATGGATAAACTTACCATCATCAGATCCATCGTTGGCAATCAAGATGGGCATGATGCGATTCAAGTTTTCAACGGGCACCATCCAAAAAAGATGACCCCTGCAGGTGGATGGCCCCAATTTGGATCCACCGTAGCAAAAATTCAGGGCCCAGTAGATCAGGCAACTCCTCCCTTCATCAGCATGTGCTACACCTGCACCCACGGCCCTTACAACGAACCCGGCCCAGGCTTCCTCGGATCTTCCTATACACCTTTTCGCCCTATGGGCCCTTCCCGAAAAGATATGATCCTTCAAGGGATTAACCTTAATGGCCTTGCGGAAAGAAAAAACCTATTGCGCAGCTTTGATCACATGCGCAGGGATGTCGATGCCAAGGGTATGCTCAAAGGCATGGATACTTTCAACGAACAGGCTTTTGGTTTGCTGACTTCTTCGCGTCTTGCAGATGCTCTAGATTTATCGAAGGAACACCCACACACCGTTGAACGCTATGGCACAGGCGACCCGACTAAGTTCATCGATGGTAATGGCGCACCACGAGTTCCACAAAGCATGCTAATCGCACGCAGGCTTATCGAAGCGGGCGCTCGCGTTGTTACCCTTAACTACAGCAAATGGGATTGGCATGGCGGAATGAAAGCAGAAGGCCGAGACAACAACTCGATCTTCGTTCGAGAAAAAGAAGACTTCCCAATCTTTGACAAATGCGTCAGTGCACTGATTGAAGATCTTCACCAACGCGGCATGGATAAAGATTGCAGTGTGGTCATCATGGGCGAATTTGGCCGTACCCCCAAAATTAGCAATATCGTAGGCCGCGATCACTGGCCTCAAGTCAACTGCGCATTAGTTGCAGGGGGCGGCATGAAAATGGGTCAAGTAATCGGAGCAACCGATCGCATCGGCGGAGAAGCATCACAGCGCCCCGTCAAGTTTGGCGAACTTTATTCCACCCTTTACCACAACTTGGGCATCAATACGAACGAAGTAACTTTGAACGATATCAACGGCAGGCCTCAATTCCTAGTCGAAGATAATGCGCAACCGATGCCCGAACTGGTTTAAGCTTAGCTTCATTCAAACTCCGTCTTGCTGTTAATGCTTTAATCAGCAAGGCGGAAAATTGAATTGTGTATCACTCCGTTAAACTTCTGCCCATCTGCACCAAGCAAAGAATACTTGACTTCCATTCCCCAAGTAGGCTCGATGCCTTCAATTTGTAATTCAATGGTCTTATTATCTGCAGACAACTTTGCTGAAGTAACCTTAAGCATTCTCTCATCAATATGTTTTGAACCATATTTCTCGCTGCGTTTAAGCCCCCAGATCTTAACTGCATAATTCTCTGGGTTAGAAGCAGACTTAGAATCAACTTCTCCGCTTAACTTAATCGAAACACCCTTCTTCATTGCATGCAACTCAACAGGGAGTTGAACAGGTTTACCTGTATAACGAATGCGGTAGAACCCGCCCGGAGCAGTTTGATTACCCGCCCAGGCAAACATACCACAACAATAAAGCTGACCATCTTCAGGATTGAATCTACCCCGCGAAACACCAGTGGGGAATTGAGGTAAAGGCAATGCGCACATCCCGCCCTGCCATTCGCCATTAACTTTTTCGTGGGGGACAACATAAACTTTCCCATAACCGTAGGAGAAATTCAAAAGTGAACCCTTTAGCGGCCCCC
>CAXNFS010000324.1:0-3678 GCA_964201235.1 Gemmataceae bacterium
GCACACCAGATAAGCAAAAACTGGGAGAAAGTAAGGTAAGTCCAGAAAATAATAAAACCGAGAAGGAAGCTACCAAAGTCTCGCAGATAATTTTTGGTCAAATACTTTTCAAGATCGCCGCCCTGATAAAGCAAAATCATTGCAACGATGTGAAAAATCAATGCACTTAGAATACAACCAAAAGCAAATAATACGGGGTACATTGAAGAATACCAATGCACATCAACAGACATTGCCCAATCGACGGAAGTTAAACCAACAGTAACTGCAAAAACAACAAGGCCTGGTCCACTAAGGGCTTTAAACCACCAACCAATAGATTCATCACCAGTCTCATCTTCTTTCTTAGAAAAATAAGAGAGCGAATAAGCCAAACCTACCCAAATGGAGAAAAATATAGCCTGTCGAATCAGAAAGAAAGGTACATTCAAGTAACCTGATTTTAGCTCAATGATTCGATCCTTTAAAGCATCTGGTCGTGCCCATTGATAAAGTTCAGGCAAGCCGAAAAGCAATGGAATAAAAAGTACCGCAAGTAATAAAAGCGTTCTACTACCAGCTTCAAGTAATCTGCGGATTGAAAATCCCCACGCCCCGCCTGCAACATGCTGAATCATTAAAAGAGCTAAGCTACCAGCACCAATTGCAAAAAAGTAAATGTAAGCAATCAGATAAGATGAAAAGAATTCTCTCCTTTCAAACCCAAGCATAACGGCAGAAACCCCAAGACCCAAAACACCAACAATAAAAGATAGCTTTTGCACAAGTGCCATGTTGGTTCTTACATGATCAGAAATAGTAGCCATTACTTGGCCTCCTTTTGGGCCACAGCCTGGCCAGCCGACTTTCCAAATGTTTCCTGCAATGCCCGGATATAAGCAATAATTGCCCATCGATCCTTTGGATTAATCTGCGCCGAATAACTTCCCATACCGCCGTATCCATGAGTAATTACTTGGAAATAATAACCTGCTGGGGCTTCAGGCAAAGGCACAGAAGCACCGGTAAGATATTTCAATCCTCGAGAATGATCTACAAAGAAACTAGGCGGTGGAAGATAACCACGCTGAACGATCATGCCATTACCCGCACCCGTAACACCATGGCAAACCGAACAATAAATATTGAATCTTTCTTTGCCACGAAGAATCAATTCTTCGGTAACTTCCATGGGGAAAGTTTCGTAATAAGGGGATTTGGCTTGAGCGATGGTCATCGGTTCTTTGGAAGGATTAAGATCTTTCCAAGCAGCAGCGGTGCCGCCCTCTTGAAGACCAGAATATAAATGTTCGTTTTCCTGAAGCATGCCGCGCGCTACAGTTCCTTCTTCGTAAGGCCGGTTACCCCTACCATCTGTGAAGAAGGAGAACGCATTATGCATTTTGATTTTAGGTTGTTCAGACATCTGCTGGTAGAAACCCCAACCGATGTCTTGCTTCTGGCAACCCAAACTTCCAGCAGCAATAAAAGCTGCAAGGGAAAGATTTAGAATGCGAGAAGAGCCAATAAGGTATTGTGCGATTGATTTAAACATTATTCTGGGACCTCCGAAACTTCATACGGTTGCAATCCTTCAAGGAATTGCTTGGTTCCCTGCAGATCAAATTTTGAGTCTTTTGCTTCGATGCACAAAAAGAACCTGTCTGTGGTTACTCTTGAAAATCTTGGAACATTGAAAAGAGGGTGGTAAAGTCTTGGGTACCCATTCAATAACAACATGCCAAAAACCGAGGTGATGGACGCAAACAAAACCGTGAGTTCAAACTCAGGAGGAATGAATGCGGGCCATGAATTCAATGGCCTCCCACCAATATTCAACGGGTAGTAAAACCAGTCGGGCAGGAAAGGCGTGATGAATGAGGGCGCGCCCCCAGAGGTAAAGGTTGTCAAAGAGAACGCTGTAAGAAACCCTGTTAACCCACCAAAAAATGCCAGGGTAGGCAACATGGTACGCTTGAAACCAACAGCCTCATGCAAATCCATCACTGGAAAAGGGCTATAGGCTTCCATTGCGGTGTAGCCTGCTTCTCGAGCTTGATTGGCTGCATCAACAATTTGGGTCGGAGTTTCAAACTCCGCAACCAGACCATAAATCTTAACCTTAGGAGCGTCCATTAATGGCTTCCTCCATGTGCGGAATCTGAATGATCATGAGAATCCTTGTGCGAATGCACATGCGATTCTGGGAGCAAATGCTTCATTTCTGCGATAGAAATCATTGGTAGAACCCTGCAGAAAAGGAACAACAAACTTAGGAATAACCCAAAGGTTCCAATGTAAGTACTGATATCCCAGAAGGTCGGACTGTATTGACCCCATGAAGAAGGCAGGAAGTCTCGCTGCAAACTCATAAGGATCACAAATCGTTCAAGCCACATACCAACATTTACAACCAAAGAAATCACAAAGAGAGCTGCTTCATTAGATCTCACCCTTTGGAACCAAAGTACCTGGGGCATCAGACCATTACAGAAAATCAGAGCAAAGTAAAAGTAACCATATGGCCCGAATACACGATTCTTCATCATAAGGTCGCGTTCGAATTCATTGGCACTGTAATATGCCATGAAGGCTTCAACCCCATACCCGTAAAACACCATTAAGCCGGTTGCAAGCATGACTTTTGCCATGTTATCTAAGTGCTTATCGGTGATGAAATCTTTCATGCCATAGAAGTGTCTGATGGGCACAGCAAGGTTAATAACCATTGCAAAGCCGGAATAAACCGCACCCGCAACGAAGTAAGGAGGGAAAATGGTGGCATGCCAGCCTGGCAAGTTGGCCACCGCGAAGTCAAAGCTAATGATGGTATGAACGGAAAGCACCAGCGGGGTACTTAAGCCTGCAAGCATAAGGTAAGCGGTTTCATAACGATGCCAGTGCATCGAACCACCACGCCATCCCAAAGATAAAACACCATAAATCATGCGAAGAAGTTGATTAGGCGCACGATCTCTAACCGATGCAAAGTCAGGCACCAAGCCAATGTACCAATACATAAGAGAGACTGAAAAATAAGTGGAAACAGCAAACACATCCCACTCAAGAGGGCTGCGAAACTGTGGCCAAAGTTGCATCGTATTCGGATAAGGCAGCAACCAATACGCAAACCAAGGCCTACCCATGTGTGCCAAGGGGTAAAGGCCTGCGCAAGCCACAGCAAAAAGAGTCATGGCTTCTGCAAAACGATTGATTGAGGTTCGCCAAGTTTGATTAAAGAGTAGCAAGATCGCAGAAATCAGGGTTCCAGCATGACCGATACCAATCCACCATACGAAGTTAACAATATCAAAGCCCCAGCCCACGGGGATGTTAACACCCCAGATGCCGATACCTTCGTAAATAAGATAAGTGACTGAAACAAGAAGGACTTGAAGAATCATGAAAGCGATTGCAAAACCAACAATCCACCCTTTGGGTGTGGCTGCAAAGATGACCCCAGTGATCTTTTCGGTCATGGAGTCAAATGAATGATGGCCACCAACCATTGGAGGTTGTGGATCTGGTCGAAGGTCTGGCCCTTTTGTAGAAACTTCAGTTGCCATGGCTTATCCGTGTCCCTTTCCAGTGGTTTCCAACTTAGGGTTGGGATTACGCACTTCCGCCAAATAGGTGGTGCGCGGTCTGGTATTTAGCTCTTCCAAGATACTGTAATTCATATTGGCAACCTTCTTTTGC
>CAXNFS010000325.1:0-3666 GCA_964201235.1 Gemmataceae bacterium
TGGGTCGGTACCTTGGTTAAGTAGGCTAAAAGTGCTAACTTGCCCTGAAGATAAAACCCAAGTGTCTTTGCTACCGCCCCCTTGCTGCACCGAGATAAGTTGAGCGGAAGGGCTTGATGAATACCTGCATAACCCCCCCGGCATTACAGAATAATCTGAATTATGAGAACATAGAAATTTTCTTAAGACCAAAGGTCGAGGTTCTATCCCGTTTTCACCCATTACCGGAACAGTAGAAAGTTGAAGTTTTTCTTGTGCTACAAAATTTTGTGGGGAGTATTTTAGTTGGGCTATGAATTCTTCACGTTTTTTATTGGATAATGTTTCTATAAAAATTGGTTCTGATCGCCTTGATGTGAACGAGTTTTTTAAAACCATGTTATCAAGATTGTTTATTACATATTTAAGAGATTCGTGATCCCCGCACCAATAAGATGGAACGCCTGGAATTATAAGTTCCTGTCCCAGGAAAATTTTACAAAGGGCCGGCAGATAAGTTGTTAAAGATGGGGCTTCCATAAACGAGCAACCAAGGGAATTGGCGATTGCTACCCCACCTGTTCTCGCGCATTGCAGGAGGCCTGGGACCCCAAGCAAGGAGTTGGCTTGAAGTTCGAGGGGGTCGCAAAATCGATCATCAAGCCTTCGCATGATTACATCGACAGGGTGTAAACCATCAAGAAATTTAAGATAAACCTTGTTATCCCGAACCGTAAGATCTCCTCCTTCAACAAGAGTTAGACCGAGATATCGTGCTAGGTAGGAGTGTTCGAAATAAGTTTCACTTCTAGGCCCGGGCGTAAGGAGTACTGTTCTGGGGTTGTCTTTATTGTTAGGAGCGATTGATTTGAGGGTTTCTTTAAAAGACCTAAAAAACATTGCAAGTCTCTGAACATTGCAATTATTGAAAATATCAGGCAGCATTTGCGTCATTACAATGCGATTTTCTAGAGCGTAACCTGTTCCTGATGGGGCCTGCAGTCGATCACTGATGGCGTGCATAGTTCCATTGGAATTACGAGCAAGATCTACTGCAAGCAAATAAAGATATTTGTTTCCTGCAGGTTTAAACCCATGGCAAGGCCTATGAAAGTTTGGGTTTGCAAAAACAAGTTCAGGATGTAAAAGTTTTTCTTTAAGAATTCTTTGTGGCCCATAAATATCCTGAAGAATCAATTCGAGCAAATGGGCACGTTGGGCAAGGCCTTTTGTTAAATGGTTTTCTTCATTTTCAGAAATCAATAAGGGGATAGGGTCTAACTGCCAGGGGCGGTCCATACCCCTAGTATCCGAATGAAGATTATAAGTAACACCATTTATGCGTAGTTGTTCTTTTGCTTCATTCCATCTTCGATTAAATTCACCAGGTGATAACCTCTCGAGTGAACGAGCAAATATCTTCCAATGATCACGAATATCCGTTCCTGATTTTAATTCATCGAATGACAACTTTGATGGAATATAGTTTTCCAAAAAATATTGGTTTTGCTGTATGTGATTTTTGTGAATAGTAGTGTTGGTCATTGATGCTTTTAACTAAGTCCACTAATTACAGGGGAAACAATCCCGTTTAATTTTGAAACTTTAGGCCGGATATCATAAGAATCTGATTCTAAAATTTTATCATTGGAATGCTTCTTGAGCCATTGATGTTTTCCTTCATATCGGAGATCAAGTGTGAATGGAGAATCAGGCCGGACTTCTTCATCGATAATACCAAACTGATCCGCGGTATGCCCTTCCTTAATAAACCGTGATAATCTTCGCCCTTCTGCTTCAATAGCATTAACTGGGAATCTATCATAAGATCTTCCACCCGGATGTGCAACATGATAGGTGCATCCACCTACAGAACGACTCATCCAAGTATCATAAAGATCAAATACCAATGGGCAATGAACAGGAATGGTAGGGTGCAAGCAAGAAGAAGGTTGCCAAGCTCGGTAACGGATTCCAGCGACATATTCGCCATTTACCCCTGTAGGATGAAACGGAATCCTGGTTCCGTTACAAAGAATAACATGCCTAGTGTCTATTAAACCTTCAACTTTAAGTTGAATTCGTTCAAGTGATGAATCTACAAATCGAACAGTTCCAGAAGGGTTATTCTCTTCTCCGAGTACTCTCCATGGTTCAAGAGCGCCTCGAAGTTCCAAAATAATATTATCTTTACAGATGGAACCAATTTTAGGGAAACGGAATTCTAGGTGAGGTTTAAACCATTCTTCTTTCAAACCAAAACCAAAAGATTGAAGTTCTAAGACGACATCTCGCAAATCGTCTTCTAGAAAATGAGGAAGCATAAATTTGTCGTGAAGCTGAGTCCCCCATCTAATCATTTTTTGTTTATAAGGTTTGTTCCAAAACATCGCGATCATTGCATTAACCAAAAGGTTTTGAACTAGGCCCATTTTTGGATCTGGTGCCATTTCAAAACCTCTTAATTCTAAAAGTCCTAGCCTTCCAGTGCTGCTATCAGGGGAATAAAGCTTATCAATACAAAATTCTGATCGATGGGTATTTCCACTGGAATCAACTAAAAGATGCCTGTAAACCCTATCAACAAGCCAAGGTAGAGGGTTTCCGGTGTCGGAGATTTGTTCAAATGCAATTTCTAATTCAGTGATGATGTCTAAACGAGACTCATCAAGTCGCGGAGCTTGGCATGTAGGACCAACAAATAAACCTGAAAAAAGATAAGATAACGAAGGATGATTGTTCCAATAAGATAGCATACTACGCAGTAAATCTGGCCTTCGTAAAAAAGGACTTTCCGAAGGCGAAGGCCCCCCAAGCACAATATGGCTTCCCCCGCCAGTTCCTGTATGGCGGCCATCTAGCATGAATTTTTCAGAACAGAGCTTGGTTTTTTTTGCTTCTTCGTGAAGGATAAAAGATTTTTCGTACAGATCAACCCAGCTTGACGAAGGATGAATATTCACCTCAATTACGCCTGGATCTGGAGTGATTTTGAAATTTAAGAGTCTACTGTCAAAGGGTGGCGGGTAACCTTCAATTTGAACAGGGTAACCAAGATAGCGAGCAGTTGCCTCAATGTTTTTTAGCAGTTCAAGATATTCAACCACAGAATCTAAAGGTGGAATAAATACTTTGATTCTTCCCTCACGGGTTTCAACACATAAACTTGTTCGTATAGGTGAATCTGCTTGTAATGTTGGTTCTATATTGTTTGTATTTTGGCTTGAACTAATTTTCGATTGAAATTTTGGGAGTAAATCAACAGGTATTAAAGGGCAGTGGTTAAATATTTGGTCTCTTTCTTTAGGATCAATCCAAGTGATAGAATCTAATGGCAATCGATAACCCATGGGAGAATCGCCGGGGATTAAAAAAATATTTTCCCTTCGTAACAACCACTTGCAACTTACCCAAGGCGTTTTGTTATTTAGCGATTCATACTTTAAAGGAAGCACATACCCAACAACTTTGCCTAGCCCTTGGTTAAAAATTTTCGATATTCGATTGCGTTCTTCTGGATTATCATGATTGTTTTTTAATGGGGAAACATTCGTTGGTAAGCGTTGTTCTCTCCACATGAAATACCATAAATCTTCATACGCAGGTTGAACAAAATTAACGCTGACGCACAATCTTCCAGCAAGCTCATCAAGGAATTTTTTAGCGTCAACTTCAGAAAAATTATAG
>CAXNFS010000326.1:0-3656 GCA_964201235.1 Gemmataceae bacterium
GATTCGTAGCCAAGTATTCGAAGAAGCAAAGACTGCTGAAATTAAAGGAAAAACCTTCAAATTCGCAGCAGGAAGAGTGCATGGCTATCAAGTTGAAATTGATCCTTCAGCGCGGGCTTACTCTGCGGGCATTTATGATGAAGGCCGTAGGGGCTGGCTAATGGATCTTAAAGATAATGAAGCTGCACGCAAAGCATTCAAATCAAATGAGTGGAATAAATTCCGGGTCGAATGCAAGGGTGATTCGATCAAGACTTTCATCAATGGTGTCGCTGCTGCAGACATTAAAGACGATGTTACTCCTAAAGGCCTTATAGCTTTGCAAGTTCATGGCGTAGGTAAAAAAAACTGAAACCATGGAAGTGCGATGGAAAAACATCAAGCTTAAAGATCTGGATGCTTCTGAAAACAAGTAACATCTCTTGTTGCTTTCAATTTACAGGTCGCATCTTTAG
Organism: Gemmataceae bacterium; assembly: GCA_964201235.1. Classification (GTDB taxonomy): domain Bacteria; phylum Planctomycetota; class Planctomycetia; order Gemmatales; family Gemmataceae; genus UBA969. The sequence continues at coordinate 456 of CAXNFS010000326.1, forward strand.
GAATACCCAAGATGCGACCTTTTCTTTTTACTACTTTCGTTTTCCAAGGAACTTCCGGCCATGATGCGCATTATCTCTCCACTTTTTTCAGCTTTATTGCTTCTTACAGCTTCATTTGTGCATGCTGAAGAACTCAAGTTCCCAGGTAAAGAGTCCACTTGGAATGGATTCAAAAAGTTCGACTTTGAAGTTGATGGAAAACAAGTTTTGGTGGTGACTCCCAAAAAAGAAGCAACTGGAAGACCCTGGGTCTGGCATGGCGAATTTTTCGGCCACAAACCCACACCTGATATCGCCCTTTTGGACAAAGGCTTTCACATCGTTTATATGCGTGTGCAAGATATGCTGGGTGCACCACGCGCTGTTAAGCACTGGGATTCTTTTTACAACGAACTTACCACCAAATATGGTTTTGCCCCCAAAGCTGCGCTGGTTGGATTAAGCAGAGGTGGGCTTTATTGCTACAACTGGGCTGCTGCAAACCCCAATAAAGTTTCATGTATTTATGCGGATGCCCCTGTTTGCGATTTTAAAAGCTGGCCGGGCGGCATAGGCAAAGGTAAGGGTAGCCCGCGCGATTGGAAACTTGTTCTTGATGTTTATGGCTTTAAAAACGAAATGGAAGCTCTCGATTACAAACTCAACCCCATCGATAATCTCAAACCCCTTGCAGATGCCAAGGTCCCGCTTCTTCATGTGTTTGGTGATGCAGACGATGTCGTTCCATGGGAAGAAAACACAGGCCTGATTGAAGCACGATATAAAAAATTGAATGGCGACATCACTCTCATACGCAAGAAAGGTATTGGCCATCATCCCCATGGCTTGGACGACCCCGCCCCCATCGTCGACTTCATAATCAAAAATTCATTAACCAAAAAATAAAAGCAGACAAGAAAAAACACCATCTTCAAAATCATTCGAATTCGTTCCAGAATAGAAGTTTCGGTATCCTAATGTTTGCTTTTGTATCAAATACTACTTATAGGAAGCCCACCTGCTAATTTTCCTTAAATACTTACGCCTTTCCTATTAATTTAATCGTTTGGTTAGACTATCATGAATGATGGAATAATTAACTTTTTAGGTTTACCTAAGTATGCTAAATACATCAAACAATTTGTTATCGATCTTGGCCAAGTTCTCCTTGCTTTGGTATATTTTGGCCAATTATAACCCCAGCGTTTTTGCCGACGATACTGAACTGTTCAACACTAAGATCAAACCCATTCTTCAGCAAAAATGTTTCGCCTGCCATAGCCATGAATCCAAAAAGAACAAAGGCGGCTTGATTCTTGATTCCCTTGCGGGGATGCTGGAAGGTGGTGATTCCGGTTCTGCAATCGTTGTGGGGAAGCCCGAAAAAAGCAAACTAGTTGAAGCTATATCTTACACCAATCAAGAATTCAAAATGCCCCCCAAGGGCAAGTTATCGGATCAGGAAATCAGCGATATATCGACATGGGTCAAGAAAGGCGCAATCTGGCCTGCCAGCCCAAATAATTCTGCTAAACGAACCCCAGGTAAAATAACAGAAGAAGACCGCAAGTGGTGGGCCTTCCAACCCGTGATTAAAAAACCCGTTCCATCTACGGGTGGCAATTGGGCTAAAAACGGCATCGATAATTTCATCTCCGAAAAACTTTCCCAAAACAAAATCGGACCTGCACCCGAAGCAGAAAAACGCATTCTTGTCCGAAGGCTTTATTTCGATCTCATCGGTTTGCCCCCAACGCCTGCCGAGGTCGATCGGTTCGTTAACGACCAATCTCCAAACGCCTACGATTCCATGGTTGACCATCTTTTGAATTCCCAACAGTACGGTGAAAGATCCGCAAGGTTCTGGCTTGATCTTGTCCGCTATGCTGAAAGCGATGGTTATCGACTTGATGAGTACCGACCTCAAGCCTGGCTATACCGCGACTATGTTGTGAATAGTTTCAACGCGGATAAACCCTACGATCTTTTCATCAAAGAACAAATTGCGGGCGATGAACTGTTTCCGGATAAGCCCGATGCCCTTATTGCAACCGGCTACCTCCGCCATTGGATTTACGAATACAATCAGCGGGATGTGCGCACCCAGTGGAACATCATTCTTGATGATCTTACAGACACCACAAGCGATGTGTTCATGGGTATGGGCTTACAATGCGCAAGATGCCATGATCACAAATTTGATCCTATTTTACAGAAGGATTATTTTAGATTGCGTGCGTTCTTTAGCGGCGTATTACCCTTAGAAAACATAGATGCGGGAACATTAGAAGAAAAAGCTGCTTATCAAACAAAGTTAAAGGCCTGGGAAAACAAGACCGAAGCCCTGCGAAAAGAAATCGAAGCTATTGAAAAGCCTTCCATCCTTAAGGCGGAAGAAGGTGCGATCACCAGATTCCCGTTAGATATCCAAGCCATGATGCGCAAGAAACCTTCTGAGCGAACTACTTTCGAGCATCAACTTGCTGAACTCTCTTACAGGCAGGCGCTCTACGAATTCCAACGCATCGAAACTCACATTAAAAAAGACGAAAAAGAAAAATACCTCGCACTAAAGAAACAGCTATCTGCATTCGACAACCTCAAGCCCACGCCCCTTCCAAGACCATTGATAGTGAAGGATGTCGGCCCTATTGCAGCAGAAATAACGATTCCAAAAAAGGGAAACACCAATATCGAACCGGGGTTCTTGACCATCCTTGATGATAAACCGGCCCTGATCAATCCCCCCGCTAATGGTTTGAAAAGCTCGGGCAGAAGATCTTCCCTTGCTAATTGGATCGCAGACAAAAACAACCCGCTCACCTCTAGAGTAATGGTGAACAGGATTTGGCAGCAACATTTTGGCAAAGGCCTTGCTTCCAATGCCAGCGATTTTGGTAAATTGGGTGACCCACCTTCGCACCCAGAATTACTCGATTGGCTTGCTTCCTACTTCACAGAAAACAATTTTAGCATCAAGAAACTTCACCGCCTGATTGTTACTTCTGCAACCTATCGTCAAAGCTCAAATCATCCCGAGTTAGAAGCCAACAGGGTGATCGACCCAGAAAATAAGTATCTTTGGCACGGTACTATTAAAAGGCTGGATGCAGAGCAAATACGCGATGCAATTTATGCAACTACGGGTGAAATCAAGTTGCAATCAGGGGGCCCAGGCGCTTCAAGTGCTGATGCCCGTAGATCCATCTACACCAAAATTAT
>CAXNFS010000327.1:0-3653 GCA_964201235.1 Gemmataceae bacterium
TATTTGTACGAATCGACCAAAGGCTTGCAACGCAAACCATCAACCCAAAGAAAAACATACCGCCTTGCAATAAAGCAAGAACGCCCCAGCGGGTTGCTGTGGAATGTTCAAGCGGAAGCACAGAGACAAGCGCAGCAAGGGTACCAATCCCCAAACCTAAGAACAAAAGCAACGCATGTTCCAAAAGCATAACAAGTACGACATCGACTTGGGTAAACCCAAGTGCGGAAAGTAAGCCGAGCTCTGCTCTTCGTTCCCAAACCGAGCGCGCTAACACCGCAGCAACTCCCATAGTACCAATAAGCAGGCCGATAGTACCAAGTCCTTGAAACATTGATAAGTAAGCATTTTCGACAGATGCAAATCGCTCAACAAGATCTTTAGTTTTTGAAACTTTGGCCCCGTAGTCAGACAACCCGATTTTAAAAGCCTCTTCTATTTCAGAAAGGTCTTTAGAATCTGCATCAATTAAAAAATACTGATAGCCTTGCTGCTGGGGATAGAATTTCAAAAATTGCGATTCACCTATAAGGATTTCGCTTTGAAAAACAGAGCCTTGAAACAGCCCCGCAAACTTAAGAAGCTCATCTTTCCCAGAGGCATCCTGTATTTTATAATCTTTGCCCAACCCAGAATGAATCATCCATTCAACGGTATTTTTTTCAACAAAAGCATTTACAAGAGTATTGCTGGAATCTAAAAGATTCCAAGGATTTTCCTTAGCCTCAGATGTGGCAGAAAACAAAAACCCGCCTCGTTGTTGCAGGGAATTGGGCACACCTAAAATTCTGGGTTTAGAGGGTGCAAAAAGGTTCAAACAACTTGCATCATCCCCAGGATTGAATCTTAAGCTGAAAACCTTAACATCCTTAAGCACATTTTTGAATCGATCAACTTGCTGCCTGGCGCGTTGTGGATTTCCGCGATTACTTTTTTGCACACCATCGAGAATGGTTTCGATCCCCGAAGGTCCATCAAGACCTGAAAGCACTGGAATATTAGTTTCTACGACAATACTAAAGCCGCCAGTACCGGAATTTTTGCCAGTGTTGCTATCAGCTTCTTTTCTGAATGGTTCAACCGCAATAATAAGGAAGGCAGCGCTGGAAAGAAGGCCTGCGGTAAGAAGTGATCGGGTTTTATTACGCGCCATGTTTCGTAAAGCAAGCCTAGCCAAGCCATCAAGTCCATGTCCAAAAACCATGATTTTATGGACATACCGCAAGAATGCGCCAAGGAAAAATAACCCAGAGGTAAGCACTAACCCTCCAGCACCAAAAAACTTCAAGGCTTTTAATTCATGATCCTGACTAGAGGGAAGAAAAAGCATACCGAAGCCCAGCATCATAAATAGCGAGCCATAAATCAAAAGCGAAAGGGGTTGTTTGGAATTCAAAACAGTCGAATCAAGATAACCACCTTTGATCAAAGTCATTACCGATGTTTTCACCAAGTTTCGTGAAGTTCGAAAAATAGCTACCGCACTCATAATGAAAGCCAAAACGAATCCCAAGCAAAGGGTTTTAAATGGAATGTGTAATTTAAGGATTTGTTGAAGCGAGTTATCAGGCCAATTAGATTTCAGATATTGCAGTAACCCTATTGCATAAACACAAGCAACCCCTAAACCCAATAGCACACCTAACCCAGCAACAAGCAAGCCTTCCAGAAGCAATAAATGCGCAACTTGCTTTTGGGTAGCTCCAAGGGCAAGAACTGTGCCGACCTGCGAAGCCCTGCGTTCAAGGTGCAAGCGAAAGAGTAGTGCGACAAGAATTAAAGCAGAGAGGATGAGAAAAAAGCTGAAGCCTACGAAAAGCCCAGAGAAATCGGTGCCCGACTGGCTCGATTGTTGAAACCTGGAGCGAAGATCTTGAAAAACAAATCCAACCGAGGTGGGGTCAATCGATTTAAGCAACCGGGCCTGAAAATCAGCAGCAAAACCATCTGGGAAACTTAAGTTTTTAGGATAAACCCTGATGGAGGTAATATTTCCAAACCTACTACCCCAAAGATTCTTTGCAGCTTCAAGGTCAATAAAAGCCTTGGGTACCGATCTAAAATCCTGCCAGTATTTTTCATCTCGTGGCTTGATCCGCTTGTTGTCATAAGGGAAAGGCGGGTTCCAAGAATCCAGCGAAAGCTTATCAGTAATTCCCGGAAAATCTGGTGTGATCTCAGGATCAACAAGTTCAATAACTGCTGGAATGTATCCTGCAAATTGGAAAGATTCTTTTTTCTCGATGGGTTTTCCAACCACTTCGGGAAGAAAATACTCAAGGCCGACAGGATCTCCAATGGCAGGTTTTAAAGGTGATTCATTCCAGTCGAGCAACCAAATTTTCTCACCCGACTTCTCATTTGCTGCAAGCTTAACTCCCAACTTTTTTTGCAAGGTTGCATCGATTCCCGCAATGACGGAGTAAGGAACAGCGTTGCTCTTTTCTTGAATATTATTGGCCAGATAAACCATGATTTGCGAAGACTGCAATCCCATCTCTTGAATTAAATCACCTGCTTTTTGGACAAGATTGGGCGAAACCAACATTTGACTACTCTCGAGGGAATAATAATTTCGGTTGGCACGAAAAAACTTTTGCACACTTTCGATGTCAATTACGCCTGCTTGTGATTGAAGTAATGGGATGAGCTTTGCAGGCATTTTTCCCTGGTATTCTCGCTTCTCCAAAACTTGATTCTTATCGCGATCAAATTTCGCAAACAAATCCAATGCTCGGTCTTCAGGGCCTTTGAATGTCAATTCATAATCTGAAAGTGCCAACAACGAACGAAATTTATCCTGCAGCCCCGATTTACTTGTAAGAATCGAATTGATTTTAGAAGTGATTCCCAATTTTTCCTGCACCAGTTGCAATGGTACAAAAATAGTTGCAGGCGCATCCATCCCAGGAAACAAATTGAAACCCGCATACTTATCAGAACGATCCAACACTTTTTCTACTTCAAGTGTGATGGAGTCAACTACATCCTCACGATTGCCCAGAAAAGACTCTCTGGGAATAGCGCTCGGCTTTTCGATTCTCAACACCACATTTTGCTTCTCGGAAATCTTTAACCCAATAGCAGCTTGATGATTAAGCCATGCACCCTTTAGGTTTTTCCACTGCGCACTTTTTCCTTCATCTTGCCAGAACTCTTCAGGGACTGCGACAACTTGGGCACTGCTAATTTGTGTTACCAAGCAGTCTTGATCATCTCGAACTTGAATTGAAGCTTTAAGAATAATGGCGGGGATGGCCGTTTTCTCTCCAAGTTTAACGACGATTTGTTCATTGAAGAATCGTTGCGCAAGAACTGCTTCATTAACCCAAACAAGCTTATTTTTAACTGTATCTGCCAAACTTCCGCGAAGAGAATCCCCAACAAGGAGTGCGCCGGTCAACGAACCAGTGGCAATAACAATACCCATAAGAACCGCGAGGTTGCCTTTGAGATGAAATCTGGCAGTATTGACAACAAATTGGCCCAAGCTAAAAGACATAAAATTAGTTCGCCTTTAAATCAGTTGGAAGATACTGCTTGCGCTAGGATACCATCATCCATGGTCATGACTCGGGGAAATAATTTTGCAAGTTCGAGACTATGAGTAACCACAATTAGAATATTTTTTTCTTCTTCATGAAGCTTAAGAA
>CAXNFS010000328.1:0-3651 GCA_964201235.1 Gemmataceae bacterium
CGCAGCGTAGAGCCCTTGGAAATTCTTAGCCATCGGGTGGTATGGTCTGCGGTATTAATGCTCTGCATCGTGCATTTTCAAAAAAAGTGGAACTTGGTGAAACAGGTGTTCAGCACGCCTGGCGTTTTGTTTGGCCTGATGGGAAGCTCCATACTTGTAGGAATTAACTGGGGTATATACATTTACGCAGCAGCCAACTCGCAGGTATTGCAAACGAGTTTGGGTTATTTCTTTCTGCCTTTGTTGAGCATTCTTTTTGGTATGATTTTATTCAAAGAAAAGCTCAGGATGATGCAATGGGTCGCCCTGGGCATAGCAACGCTTGCGATTGGATTAAGAATTCACCTTGAAGGCAGCTTGCCTTGGATCTCTCTCGGGGTTGCTTTTTCCTTCTGCTTTTATGGGGTTTTTCGCAAAATCATCCCGGTTGATGCCAGTGTTGGCTTGTTTTTTGAAACCATGTTTCTGCTTCCGTTGGCAGGTGTAGCCCTTGTTTATTGGTGGATTGAGGGGACCAACGATTTTGGGCATACCTGGCATATGGACTCTTCATTGGCGCTCAGTGGCATTGTTACCGTGATTCCGCTTTATTGTTTTGGGATGGCTGCAAGATTGGTACCTTTATCGGTGATGGGATTTATGCAGTACTTTTCCCCCTGCATCCAGATGGTTCTTGGAATCTACCTGTTCAACGAATCGTTTTCTCAGGAAAAACAGGCCAGCTTTTATCTCATCTGGGTGGCTTTGGCAGTATTCTCTTTCGATTCTTATTATCAAAGCCAACTGGCACGAAAAAAAGGATGACCCAATTAAGGATCATCCTCTTATTCTTTAAATAGTTTGCGAAGGCTGATTACTTTTTAAGAGCAGCTTCGACTGCGCCAACTAAGTTGGCATCATCAAGATCAACGCTTGATTCAAATCTTCCCAAGATTTCGCCATTCTTTCCAAGCAGGAATTTGGTGAAGTTCCATTTCACATCGCCTGAAGATTTTGGGTTCGTTTCTTTTGAAGTAAGGTGCTTGTAAAGGGGGGAAGCATTCGCACCTTTGACCATTTGCTTTTCTAAAACTGGGAAGGTAACGCCATAGTTGGTTTTACAGAAATTGGCGATTTCATCGTTGGTACCTGGTTCTTGACCACCAAATTCATTACTTGGAACGCCCAATACCACAAAGCCATCTTTGTTAAACTTTTCGTAAATATTCTGCATTCCCTTGTATTGGCTGGTGTAGCCACAAGCGCTGGCAACATTAACTACCAGTACTACTTTTCCTTTATAACTGGTTAAATCGACTTCTTTTCCATCTAAAGTTTTAGTTTTATAGTTCAAAGGTGTTGTCACGACGGCTCCTTTTTCTGCAAATATTGGGGAAATTACGATGGTTAACGCTGTTATCAAGCCAAATACACACTTCATTGATAGACTCCTGTTTGGTGTTACGACCCAAGTTTTCTAAAATAATAAACTCTAGACAATGGGTTGTTCCATTATCAAGTTTACTGGTATTATAGTATAGCCTTACTACCCTTGGCAGTTAAAGCGAAAGTTTTCCAAAATGACGGACGCGAGCAAAATTCGCAATTTTTCCATTGTGGCCCATATCGATCATGGCAAAAGCACCCTTGCGGATCAGTTCCTTTTAAAAACAGGCGCTATTACCCAACGGGACTTTCGTAACCAGGTCCTCGATGATATGGATCTCGAACGCGAACGGGGCATCACCATTCAGATGCACCCTGTAACCCTCTATTATAAAATGGATGGCGAAACCTACGAACTCAACCTCATCGATACCCCCGGGCATGTTGACTTCACCTACGAAGTATCACGAAGCTTGGCAGCTTGTGAAGGTGCCATCCTTCTGGTCGATGCTTTTCAAGGTGTTCAAGCGCAAACGGTCGCTAACGCTTATCTTGCAATTGATAACAATCTGACCATTGTTCCAGTCCTGAATAAAATCGACATGCCTATAGCCCGCCCTGATGATGTTATTGCTGAAATGGAATCCGTGCTTGGTATTCAGCCCGAGGAAGTTCTTCGGGTTAGCGCCAAGACTGGATTGGGTATGGACGAAGTCATGCGTGCCATCGTTGATCGCATTCCTGCCCCTACTGGGAAGCCCGATTCCCCTCTTAAGGCACTTATCTACAACAGTCATTTCGACTCTTATAAAGGTGTTGTGATTTATATCCGCGTTATGGAAGGCACCATGCGCAAAGGCCAGCGCATCAAGTTCATGCGTGGCAATACCGATCACGAAGTTGCTGAGATGGGCCAGTTTAGGCCAAATCCAACTCCTTGTGATGTGCTTGGGCCTGGGCAGGTAGGATTTTTTATGGCGCAGGTGCGCAAGTTGGATGATGTTCATATTGGGGATACTGTAACCGAAGCCAATCGGCAGACTGAAACAGCTCTTCCTGGTTATAAAGAACCCCAGCCGATGGTCTTCAGCGGTTTGTACCCCACCAATAACGATGATTTTGAAGAACTTCGTGAAGCACTCATGAAGCTAAGGCTTAATGATGCCAGCTTTAGTTATTCACCTGAAGTGAGTGAAGGCTTGGGGTTTGGTTTTCGATGTGGCTTCCTTGGGATGTTGCACCGCGAAATCATCCAACAAAGGTTGGAGCGCGAAAGCCAGCTCGATGTCGTTCAGACCGCGCCCAATGTTACCTACGAAATACTAAACCGTAGTGGCGAAATTATCGTCATTGACAATCCCTCGAAGGTTCCAGTCGATGGCCAGATCGAAGAGTTCCGCGAGCCTTTTGTGAAAATCAGTTTCTTGGTTCCCGCCAAGAATATCGGCGATCTGATGCAGATGTGTGCAGAGCGCAGAGGAATTTACCTGCGTACCGAATACCTTAGTACTGCGCGTGCAATTTTGGTTTACGAAATGCCTCTCGCAGAGGTCATTTATGATCTTTACGATAGGCTTAAATCGGTGACCCATGGATATGGCACCATGGATTATGAATTCCTTGCTTATCGTGCTGCAGACTTGGTTCGGTTGGATGTGTTGGTTCATCATAACAGGGTGGATGCGCTTTCAACGATTGTGCATCGTTCTACTGCAGACAGGCGTGGTAGGAAGTTGCTTAAGAAGCTGCGTGAAGAAATCGACAGGCATATGTTCGAGGTTGTGCTTCAGGCTGCGGTTGGTAGTAGGATTATCGCCCGAGAAAGTATTGCTGCCCTTAAGAAGGATGTTACTGCGAAGTGTTATGGTGGCGATATATCCCGCAAACGTAAACTTTGGGCCAAACAAGCCGAAGGTAAGAAACGCATGAAGCAAGTGGGGCAAGTGGAATTACCGCAGGAGGCATTCCTTGCTGTCCTTGAATCCGATGATTAACCCCAAGGTACCCAATGGCGCAATCAGATAACTCCACTCCCCCTTCCGATCCGGGTTCGCCTGTGCCTATCGAGGGCTTTAAGATTTTAAACGAGGAAGTGACTCCTGTTCCTGTGATCTCCGAAACAGATGCAAACGCCATTAAGGAAGCCCCAAGCCTTGATGCGCAATTTGAGCGGACTTCAAATAACTCTGCAAAGCCAATCGTCGTTAAAAACGATGGCTTTCGCGAACTTCTTGAAACAATTGTTTTTGTTGTCGTTCTGGTTTTGGTGCTCAAATCTTTTATCGC
>CAXNFS010000329.1:0-3644 GCA_964201235.1 Gemmataceae bacterium
AAGTAATGCCAAGGTTTGCCCTGTTGATTTGCAGCATAGAAGTCTTCAAAGTTTTTGTTGACCTGAGATAAGATTTCTTGGCGAGCTTGTTCAAGAGAAGCACCTTTTTCAATGCGCGAGGTAACTTCTTCGGAGAAGTTATTGGGTGCTCTGCCTGCTTTTTCATAAGCGTATTGCTGACCGCCAAAGGGTGCGTCTGCGGGCGTCCCAGGGCTCCATACTTTGTACGATTTGCCTACGTGGTAACCACTATCGCGAACCATTAAGGGATAGGTTGGAATGGATGAATCCCAGATTGCACCGTTAAGAATCGCCCCACGGCCTGTGTTAAAAAAGTATCTTCCCGAAAGCATTGAGCTTCTGCAAGGGGTGCAAGAGGGTGAGTTCACGAAGGCGTTTTTAAACAATACGCCTTCCTTTGCAACACGATCGAGGTGTGGGGTTTTGACTACATCATTGATGGTGGGCCTGCCATCGATTCCTTTATAGCAACTGGCATAACGGCCGTAATCATCCGCAAAGATAAAAAGGATGTTCCAGCGGGGTGCGGCTTCTTCTGCCTTGACGCAAGTGTTTAAAAGCATGAAGCCAAGAATAGTGAGGAAAAGTTTTTTGATGAAGTTCATGATGCTATCCGATGAATTTAAGGAAGGTAATTACTTGGCGTCGATGACTTTGATTTTAACCTTGCCCATGACACGGATTACAGGAAGGAGTGGTGCAAGGGTTTGTTGATCGTGCCAGTTATGATCTGCAATTTTCAGATGCCCTGGTCCTACGAGTCCTTCGCCCAAGGTAGCATCCATACCAACCCATGCATTTTGCACATAGACTTCGGCCCACATATGAAACCCAAGTTGAGGTGTGCGGGTTTTGGAATCTTCTACATACACCAACCCTAATGCGGTGCGCGAGGGAATACCCGCGGCCCTGCACATGGCTGCCATCAGCATCGCATGTTGTCTGCAATCGCCTTGGAGATCTTTTGCGATTTGTGCAGCGGTGGCAAAACCGACGGAGCTAGAGCCCTTCATGTTGTCGAATACAAACCGTTCGATTTTACGCGCCTTCTTTAATTCATCGGTTTCATTACCCACCGCCTTGGCAGCGAGCTCCTTCACCTTGGCATCTGCGCTTTCGAGAAAGTAGCTCGAATCGAGAAAATCTTTAGCAGGTTGTTTTTCTTCAAGCCCTACATTTCCCAGCACTTTAAGTTCGAACCAACCATCCTCCAGCTTTTTAAGTTTCTGTCTACCATCCACGGTAAATGCGGAAGCCCCTTCCATGCTTTCAAGTTTAAACTGGTAGGTGACTTCTTCACGGTGGTGTACATCGCGGATTTTTTTATCCAGCGTGATCATGGTGTTAAGGCCGATATCAGGGAGAACTGCTAAGTCGCCATCGTCTTTTTGGGCGAATTCTTTAGTGGTGCGATAGAGAAAGATGTTGCCTATGCCGGGAAGCTCCATCACCGAGCGCCTGGGGATGAAATCATCGCCCACCCAGGAAACCATTTTGGGAAGTTGCAGGGCGCTACCAAAGATGGTTACTTTATCCGGTGCGACTTCGTAGCGCATCAGGCCCACTTTTTCACGGGTGGCTTTTGCAGGATTCTTTTTATCCGTTTCGAGGAAGTCGACTTCTTCCTTGGGAAAAAGCTCGGCTTGCATGCGAACCGTTTGCATCAGGCTTGGTTCAAAGTTCAGATAGTCGAACTTGGTGCCCACCTTTGCTTTCATCAACAACGGTAGTTTTTCTTGTTTGTAGACGCCTATGGCTTTGTCGTTCCAATTTAGGGCACGAGGTTCAGCAACTCCTGGCACTTTCAGCCAAAGTTTGCCATCTTTCACTTCGCCTTCCTGAATTGCCTGGCCCTTATCGAGGTGTTGAATCATGCGGAAGGATTTAATTTTACCCTCTTGGTCTTCAACCATTTCCGTATCCATTTTCATTGCGACAACAGATTTGTAGCGTTTGAGCATGAGTTGCATTTCGAGTCGGGTCTCAAAATGTTTTGTGCCATCGGGCTGGACGATTTCTTTGACGGTCGAATGAAAGTTGCCACAGCGTGTGCCTTCGAGGTAGGCAGCATCCCAGTTATCTTGAATGATGGTGGTTTTAGGAGTTTGAGCCAGGCAAAGCGAGAAGCAAAGAAGAATGCAGGGGATGGTAAGCAGATATTTTCGCATGGTCGCTCCAGAGGATATTCGGGCCCGATTCAAAGTTCTATGGTAACTGATTTTGCCCGATTCACAAGAATAAGTGAGGGAAAAAATAAGCTTAAAAATTGCAGACTGGACTTCGTTTGATTAATTACCACTATATTAACACTATGATACATCAATTGGGAATAACTGAGTTTTTAGAGCAATCGCAGGGCCATCTTGCACTCGATGTAAGAAGCGAGGGTGAGTACGACCATGGGCGCATACCCGGCACGGTTAACCTCCCTTTGTTCAATAACCTTGAGCGCGAAATTGTGGGGACCGCGTATAAGCAAAAAAGCAAACGTGAGGCAACTTTTATAGGGCTGGATTTTGCTAGCAAGAAGATGTCCGACTTTGTGCGTTTCATTCAACCTAAGTTGAAAGACAACAAGGTATTTGTGCATTGTTGGCGTGGCGGTATGCGTAGCGAAAGCATGGCATGGTTGTTTAATCTTTTCGAACATGAAGTGTTTATTCTTCAGGGCGGGTATAAATCGTTTCGGAATCATGTGCTGGAAGTTCTGGACAAACCTCTTAATTATATGGTGCTTGGTGGGAGGACTGGCTCAGGTAAAACTGCAATCCTTCTGAGTTTAAAATCCCTTGGAGAGCAAGTTATTGATCTGGAAGGTTTGGCGCATCATAAGGGTTCAGCGTTTGGCGCCCTCGGGCAGTTGCATCCACAGCCCTCTAATGAGCATTTCGAAAATCTTCTTGCTATGCAATTGAAAGAGTTTGATTTGGAACGCAGGGTTTGGGTCGAGGATGAAAGTCGTTCAGTAGGTAAAGTTTTGTTACCCGAATTGTTTTGGAAAAGGTTATCACTGGCCCCTTCGATGATCATTAATCTGCCTTTTGATGTGCGGGTTGAAAGATTAAAAGTGGATTATGGTGAAAACGAAATAGAAGGATTGCGAAACTCGATCAACAATATCAAGAAAAGATTAGGGCCAGATTGTTCTGAGAAAGCGTTTTGTGCGCTTGAACAAAAAGACTTTGCTGGAGTAGCCCGGCTAGTTTTAGGTTATTACGATAAGCTTTACGACAAGGGAATTGCTAACAAGTTGAACCCTAATGTCCGCCATCTGGATTTTGCAACCGATCAAATTGGTCTTATTGCTAAACAGCTGCAAGAATCTGATTTAGAATCTTTGATTGCTATAAAGCGATAAAAGAAGGCATAAAAGGCTTTAATGATTAATCGTTAAAGTCGTTAATATTACAGAAAAAGCCTAGTTATTAAGTTTTGGGCTTTATTTGACGATATTAGTTATTGCTTGAATCAACCCCAAAAGGTAGAATTTTAGCATATAGGTTTAGGATGTCCCGCCTTATTAAAGATCACGCCTCCCCCGCCTATAAATGGAGATCACGCCATGGAACAGAAATTTGAAGGAACTCCGAAATCGGAAATCCGCATCGATGGTCCCAAGCTTT
>CAXNFS010000330.1:0-3639 GCA_964201235.1 Gemmataceae bacterium
AACCATTATCTGATAAACATCAGAAACTGCATCACCTGCGAATATTTGCAACGCAAAATCACGGCCTATCGCAGAGACATCAATTTTCCCGATTAATTCCGAAACATTTCCATCGTTAGTCTGTATATCTGCGATTAATTTAGAATGCAAAGCGCCCTCGCAATGAACCAGAACCGTAGCTTGCTGGGGGATATTTCCTTTGATCCTTGCAACGATTCGCAGAGTTTCATTTTTCCCAACTTTGGGCTTTGGGGCAACCACTTCAATTTGCGTAAGAGTAGGCCACGCTATATTTTCATAAGGCAAGATCACCCTAGCCAAAGCAACCCCCGAAAAAGGCATGTAACCTAGAAAAACCAACAGCATTGTAAATAAAAACGCACCTGATACTAGAAAACTAATACCTACCCAGCGCACATGAACCTTGAAAAAAACATCTGCAAGCATCACTTTGTCAAAAGCATCTGCAATCGCCTTTACCACCAATTCTGCAGAGGCCCCTTCCATGGTTTTGTTCTGATCAAGAAAATAAATGGCACTCGCCAGGGAATCTTTTAATTGCGGATCAATCCCCTCCATTTGCAAAGCCAACTGTGTTGCAGTCAGGGAACAACGGTTAATGGGTTTAAACAAGAACAGGAATGCAAAAGTGGAACTAGCAAGCCATAAAACCAAGGATACTGCACGCAACCAAGAGTCTAAATGAAAATGATACTCCAAGACAACAAGACAGGATAAAACCAAGCTGGTGAATAATGCCCAAATAAAGATCGCCCGAAAAAAACCATAGACTTTGTTCTGTAATAAAATGGAAGACATAAGGCGTTGCAAACGCTCTGCATCTGGGGAAGCTTCAATTTCTTTGGTAAGCAAAGTCATGGTGTATCCAATCCTTTTAAACGGCTTATTTAACTATAACAGTTGCAAGCACCTTCCCAAAAACCAATTCAAGGTTAACAGTAATAAAACGAGGATAAAAACAAATGGATGGTTCCATAAATCCCAAGGAGGCGAAGGGGAACCAGATGAAATTTGAAAACCGCTAGGGAGATCAGCAGGCAATGATGCGGTCTGATCAGGAAAATAGAATTTGCCCTTAGTCGTAAGTGCCATCTTCGTTAAATCATTTTGCGCCATGGTCAGCTTTTCCATTTCACCCGGTGGCGGCAGAACAATGCACTCAACAAAGGGCGCTGCATCTTGCTTAAGAGGTTGCAACACCTGAAAAAGATATTTACCTTCGCGGGCATTATCGATAACAGTTTCGAAAGCTCCCCTGCTGCCCACAACTTTGGCAAGATCAAGGGTGATGATTTCTTTCCCTTTGCCATCTTGTATATTTTTTCTTTCCATCGATACGCGAACTGTGGAATTAGCTTCTGCACCTGAAGCATCCAGAGGAAGCCTCACAAGTATACGGATGGAATCGCCCCGCCTATAGTTTCCGGTTTTATCGAGTTTAAGCGAAATCTTAGAGACAGAATTTCGGGAAAGAAAACGCAGAGTCTGCAACCAGAAATAATTGTAATAGCCCTGATCCTCTCGGTACGCCCAGCGCCAAGATTCGTCAAATGCAAAAAACAAAACACGGCCCGCACCATAGTACTGCAGCACCATGAGCGGCGCATTTCTGCCTGCTACCCCGAGATTGCCTCCCTCGGCACTCGCAAGCACTTCAGCACCTTTCTTAGGCACCACACCTGCAAAGCACCAATACATTTCCTTCATATGATTCCAAAGATTACTATTTTCTTTTTCCTCTGAATGAAATCTAAAAATAGGGTGCGAACTCGCAGAGGCAGCGGGAATCATCCTATACCCCTGAATGATTCCTTCGGGCGATTCAATCAATGGATTAGCATTAATTTCCACAGGCAACAAATCGCGCAAAGAAGCAGCATACTCTGCAGGAAAGAATCGTTGCCCTGCCAAGAAAAGTACGCCTCCTCCTTTTTCGCGTGCGAATTCGGTGAGGTCTGTAAGGAATCGTTTGAATTTTGCAGCTTCCCGCGATTTGGGATCAACATCACCAAAAATAACAACATCGTAAAGGAACAACTCACCTCGAGTGGGAAGGTCTGCAATCGCAGTGCGATCCTGTGATGGGAAATCTGGATCTGCTTCTAGCAAAAGCACATTCAACGAGAAAAGTTTTCTCCCGCCTGGAACTTCTGCCTGCCTTTCGAGCAATGTTTTCAAGTATTGATATTCATAACGCCTACAACCTTCGACAAAGAGAATTCTTACCGTGCTAGCTTGCTGAACAAGAACATTTTTTTCGATTCGATTATTCGTCGCTTGCGATTCTTCCTTCTGTGTTGGGATCTCAATTTCATAAAGTTTCAGGCCTTCCGTTTTTGGTTTATCGACCAAGCGTATTACGGAGGGTATACCTGTTTCATCAAGGGTTATTTCTTGCTTATCGATAATATCAGGCTTCCCCTTTTCCTTAAGAAGCACCGAGGTTCGAAAGTTTTTATACCCCGCAGAAGAAACCCTTACATCCAGCACCACCCGGTCTCCAAAAGCAATTTCATCAGGGCCTTGAACATCCAATACAGCAAGGTCTTTGGGTTCCATTTCTTCACCCAACCCAATTGCGAAAAAAGGAACCGCACTCTGGACTGCAAATTTTGTGACCTTCGATAATTCTTCGCCATCGGTAACAACTCCATCAGAAAAAAGAACCACGCCTCCAAGGGGGGTGCCCCGAAAATCATTGAGCACCTGTCTGCAGGCATTACCGATTTTGCTACTGTCATGAGAGGCCTCCGGTTTCAAGGCACGAATTAAAAGAAGGGCTTCAGGAATTTCTTCAGGCTTGGTGATAAGGGCTATTTTCTCTGCCCGGGCAGAAAGATGATAAAGGTGAATGCGGAACTTTCTTTCAAGTATGCTTGCAAGAAACTTGCCTTGATTTTCTGTAAGAATGGCACGGGCAATTCCAATTCGAGTAACTTGCTGGCTCGGAGCATCTGCAATTTTGCGCGAAAACAAATCCCGCGCCTCGTCTTGGTATTTATCTGCAATCGACATGCTTTGAGAATCATCAATCATAATTGCAATATCGGGCCAGGTAAACCTTTCAAACCCAAGGCCAATCTGAGGCAGGAGAATCCACAGCAGAACCCACCAAAAGCCCAACCTTAACCCTGTAAGAGTAATCGCCCCCAAAGCACTCCGATTAAATATCAACCTCACAAAAGCCATGCCGGTGCAAAAAGTTAGAATCCCAAATATTGAAAGCCTGACTGCTTTAGTGTTGATTGCAGGAGTAAATTCATTCTGAGTTATCAATCTGGTTTGTAGTGTTTCACCTTCCCCGACTTCGATTCGACCACGCACCGATTCAAAGCTCTCAACAACACTAGCAGGAAGAAATGAGAGCGTATTCGCACCCGAAGAATTGGCAAGTATTCCAACCACACAAAATCCAACAGGAATTAAAACAAGCCAGCTCAGCCCCATGATCAACCATGGTTTCTTAAGGCTTGGCGTAAGCGATCTGCCCAGCCCCATCAACCAAGAAAACAAAAACTCCCCTATCGAAAAGAGAAGGAACAACAAAAGAAATACACCTGCAATCTTCTCCCTCAACATCCCTTTGTCTTCATTATCAGTAGCGGTACCAGAGCTATT
>CAXNFS010000331.1:0-3628 GCA_964201235.1 Gemmataceae bacterium
ATCAAAGCGCCCCAGTACCCGCTGGTGCAGATGCACAATCGCACGCCTGATTTTCGCATCCGCCTCGGGTGAACTGCTTGGCACCACATCCGTATCGATGCCGGGGAAAAGCACTCGGTCGGCAGGCTTGCGACTAAAATCCAGGGCAGTTTCCCTGCAGGCAACATCATTGGCAAGAATCCGTTGAATCGCACCCATGGCGCCACTCGGATCGGTGGCCCTCTCCGTAACTTCCTTTGAGTCACTGCCACCGTAGAGCATGGCCATCTGTTCTGTCAAACGGCCCCAGGGTTTGCCAAATACAGCCGCAACCTTGCGCTCCACTTGTTCGGGGGCAAGCATGCGCACTAACCCTAGGTCGTCAAGTTCTGCAAGTCTTTTCGGGTCGGCTGCCACCGTGGCCAAACCATCCGCACGATAAAAGTCGGACACAACCCATTCTTTTAACACGCTTTTGAAATTAAAATCTGATTTGGCAAAGCGCTCGGCAATGGCCTCTGTCTGCTTGCGCTGCTCATGATAGGCCCGATACTTGGCGGCATAAAGTGGGTCGGCAAGTTCTTTAGGTGGCAGCAGAACCTTGCGACCCGTCAGGATATACCAGGCATGCTCGACCATGGCGACTGCAAAGCGTGGGTCTTTCGCAGTCCGTTCTCCAAGCCATTGCAGAGAGCGCCATCGTTCCCCGGCGGGTAATTCTTCCCCCTCGAAACCTGCACCAAACATGTCCTTAAACCAGCCTTCCTTTCGCCGCCCGTAAACCCCTTCGAAATTCCAGTAGTCCTGAAACAGACCTGCCACCGGATCCAAAGTTTTGTGGCATACGACACACTCGGAGGCCTGCATGGTGGGGATCTGATATTTTGCAGAGGCGGCGGCGGCATCCGAAACCCGGGCGGCAAGTTCCAGCACATCTATACCCAGAAAATGCAGATAATAAACCCGCGCGCGCTGGCGATTCCGATTGGTCTCGGTAGTTGGATAACGCTTCAGATATTGAAAATTCCCAAGCAGGCCGGCATGAGGATAAAAACCCGTTGTCGATTCTTGATCCTCAACTCGGTTGCGGCCGACAAGAGCCTTGAGTTTCACTGGGATGTATTCAAATGGGTCTTCTGGGTCCTTGAATTTCGGCTTCAGTTCCTCGTAAATCCCGTAACCGCGGGAAGTAAAAGGAGTGACCATGATATAATCTGCGGTCACGATTTCAGTAAAGGGCTTATCATTGCGAACAATGTGTTCAATGAGTTTCTTCGGCTCACCAAGCATTGCCTTGCGGTAATCATTGGCAAGTTTATATCCGGCCTGACGCCGGTCTTTTTCATCCTTGATATGGCTTAGGTCAAATTTCTGTGTCCAACCCCGGGTGGTACTGAAGTGCTCATAGGAAAGGGCGTTTTCCGGTACATCATCATAACCGACGGTGAGAAAGATATCATTGAAGCCCTCGCGCAGGCGGTTGTAAAAAGCCTCCTCTTTCAAAACAGTGTCTAGGATTGTTGGCAATGCCTTAAGCCCCTGGCGGGCGATGATGTCTAACTCGGAATCACTAGGAAGGCGGCCTGCAAGTGAAAGCGTGATACGCCGTGTCAATTGCCGGTCGTCCAGCATTTTGACTGAATGAAAAAAAGGTGGTAGGTTCTTGTCTAGAACAAAATCAGGTTTTGTGTTGGCGGGGGTATTTATCCGGGCCACAAAATCGGCGAGGACACGGTATTCAACGGAATCTGGTTTGAGTTGCTCTTTGCCTCCGTGCTTTAGTTTTCCAACCACTTTCAGCAACAGCCTGGATTGGTGCACTTCCACCTCCATCTTGGCCATGCGGGTAAAAGCCTCGCGATTGTACTTTAGATCCCCGGCCTGGTCTTGGCTGCGTTTCAGATCTCGAAGCAAAAACTTGCTATCCTCGGCTTCGCCCCCGGGTTTGTGGCACTGCAGGCAAGTCCGTTCCCCTACCTTGGTCCAAACTTCCTTTTGAAAGAAAGTGTCGAGGGGACTTGCCACTTTAACTGGATTCGTAGGCTGCCCGGGAATTGCCAAGAGAAAAAAACTTGCAATAACTGCAATCATGTTTCAGACCCTAAAACGAACCAAGAGAAAAAATATGGTTGCTTTCAAACCAAAGGCAGGCAAATTACCATACACCACTATTCTATTTCAACTATTTCAAATTATATCATCCCCGGTTGGCTTTACAGATTTTTCTCGTAAGAATTGGGAAGTTTTGCCTGAACTCTTTGCAGTTTCAGGATTGTATTTCGTTCGTGATCTTAGGGCCCCCACTTCTATTTATTCTCCTGCAAAATTTGTCTTCTTTGATGCCTAAAGAATGCTATCATGTTGGGATATCTGCGTATTGAAACCTGCCTTGTCTTTCAAAATCTAGGAGTATTGCAAATGTTAGGGATTTCCAAAAAGTTATCACAGTCTATTCGAATTGGGGCATTAGGCGTTTCCCTAATTATTTCCGCCTCGATTGCTAACGCAGAGAACTGGCCCAACTGGCGCGGCCAATCCTTTGATGGAATCTCTAAAGAAACCAAACTCCCTTCAACGTGGAGCGACAAGCAGAATATTGCTTGGAAATTACCCATGCCTGGAATGGGTAGTTCCACCCCCGTGATCTGGAACGACAAGATGTTTCTTACCAGTGTAGATGGCGAAGACCAAGTGTTGATTTGCATTAGCACCGATGGCAAACAGCTTTGGAAAAATGTATTGGCAAAAGGTAGCTCCAAGGTAAGAGTGGATGAAGGCAATGGCGCTTCCGCATCCTGCTCCACCGATGGCAAAAATGTCTGGGCTTTTGTCGGTGCTGGTATCCTTGGTTGCTATGATTTTTCAGGCAAAGAAGTCTGGAAGATGGATATGCAGAAGGAGTATGGCGCATTCAAAATCCAATTCGGAATCCACTCCACCCCCGTTTTGCATGAAGGCAAACTTTACCAAACCTTGATTCACGATGGCGGAGCCAAGGTGATTTGCATTGATAAAAACACTGGTAAAGAAGTCTGGAAAATTGATCGACCCAGCGATGGCGTTGAAGAATGCAAGCATTCTTACGCATCACCCACCATCTGGACCAATGGTAAGGAAACCCAATTGATCGTGCATGGCAACGATTACGCAACCGGCCATTCGCTTACGGATGGCAAGGAACTCTGGCGTGTAGGCGGCTTAAACCCTAAAGATAAGTACAATAAAACCCTAAGGTTTGTTGCTTCACCTGTCGCAGTCAGCGACCTTATTGTAATACCTAGTGCGAAGAATGGCCCAGTGGTTGGCTTGAAACCAGGCGCTTCTGGTTTGGTCACCATGGGCAATAGCAGCGAAGTATGGCGTAGGCCCACCAGTACTCCCGATGTACCTTCGCCATTGGTTCATGAAGGATTGGTTTACCTCTGCAGGGAAAACGGATTCCTTATCTGCATGGATGCCAAGACTGGAAAAGAACTTTACAACGAGCGAACTCATAACGCCCGCCATAGAGCTTCCCCTGTTTTAGCTGATGGTAAAATCTATCTAGCAGCGAGAGATGGCACGGTAACCGTAGTTAAGGCGGGCCCAAAGTTTGAAATTATAGCGACCAATAAGCTTCCTGATCAGATAACTTCATCACCTGCAATAT
>CAXNFS010000332.1:0-3577 GCA_964201235.1 Gemmataceae bacterium
TAAAATAAGAGAGCAGGGTGATGCAGAGATAATTGATTAGCAAAGGCCTTACGAGAAAATGGACTGCCCCAATCTTTAATACTAATATTGCCAGAAACCAAACGAGAATTGGGTGCATGCCTGCTAAAAACCATCTGCGTGCCAGAATAGAGATCCACAACGCAATGATAAATGAGGAAAGTGTAGTCAGGGTTGCAAAGCCTCCGATTCGGTAGGAGTAAGCCATTAAGATTTCAGCAAGCCATTGGGTGGGAACCCAGTTTGATTCAGATTGAGAGAAGGGATCGGTGCGAAGAATCTGGAGGTGATCGATCATCCATTCGCCTGTGCGAATATGCCAGAAGGTACCGGGATCGTTTAGAAACCGTGAAGGAATAACCAGCGCCAGGCTGGCGAATGTAAAGAGAAAGACACCAGGCCAAGTGCTAAGCCATCGTTGGAGAAGGGGTATCATATGGGCAGTGACCTGATCCATTCGGAAATTAATTCAACCTTATGTCTATCAACCATATTATCGATTTTGGGTGGTGTATTTGACCATTTGCAGGTGTAAGGGTTTGGTTTATCTATAGGTAGCTGTGTTAAAACATCTGCAAGTGAAGAGCCAATAATTTTTGTGCAGGTTCTGCGGTTCATTGCTTATCTCAATAAAACAAATAGGCAGGTGCTATAAAATTACCAAATCAATTCATTGTTCCATACAGATTTATACCTTATAACTAATATTAATTAATTAAGTCCAAATTTAAGTGTGGATCCATAAATGAAACCAGAAGTAGACCTAGCAATTGGTGAACTAGTAAAGCATGGCGTACTCCACAAGGATGAAATTGATTCTGCGTTTGAAAAATATCCCGAAGCTGCAAGCATAGATGATCGCGATGCCTTGGGTGATTTTTTAGAACAAATAGGGTTGATCACTGCATTTCAGGCTGGTGAACTGCGTAATAAGCGCATTGCTGATTTGGCCATGGCCAATTATCTCATTCTTGATCGCCTTGGTGAAGGTGGGATGGGCACGGTTTTTCGTGCCAGGCACAAACGCATGCGCAGGATTGTTGCGCTTAAGGTGCTTAACCCTGAAATTCAAGAAAACCCAGATCACTTGCAACGCTTTCAACGCGAGATAGAAACCCTGGCGCGCCTTAATCACCCCGGTGTTATACAAGCTTATGATGCAGATTTCGGGCCATCTGGATTCTTTTTGGTTCTCGAATTTGTAGAAGGTAGCGATCTTGACGGGATTGTTCGCAAGCATGGCCCTCTTCCCGTAAGCGAAGCTATCGATGCCATGATTCAATCTGCTAAAGCTTTGCAGTATGTGCACGACCAGGGGATGGTGCACCGCGATATCAAACCGCAAAATTTGATGAGAAACAGGCAGGGTAATATTAAGGTTGCAGACCTTGGTCTTGTTCGTTTAACTGAAGCCGAATCTTCGGATGATCATAACAAGCAGGGCCTTACCCAGCAATTCACCATCGCAGGCACATTGGAATTCATGGCTCCTGAACAAGCCGAAAACACCAGTGGTGTTGATAACCGCGCAGACATTTACAGCCTTGGTTGTTCCTTATATTACATCCTGGCTGGTAAAAATGTTTACACGGGTAAATCCGTGATGGATAAGTTGATGGCTCATATGACCCATCCAATTCCAAGCATCAGAGAATTAAGGACCGATGTTTCTGAAAAACTCGATAACATTTTTATGAAGATGGTTGCAAAGACAGTTGATCAGCGATATCAGACAATGAATGAAGTAATTGCCGATCTTGAAAATATCAAGATGGTGGAGAAAGTTTCTAATGTCGCCCCAACTAATATCGTAATAACTCCGCAGACTGCCCAAACCGAAACAGATACTGGCACGGCTTTTTTTGAATCCCCGATGGCAAAGCGTGCCCCATCTGAATTAGAAGGCACTTTGATTTTCAACCCAGGCCAAAAAACTTCTATTCAGAATGATTCAAATAACGCTGCAACTGCATTTATCGAACGACCTAGCCAATCCGGTGCAGAACTATCCCAAATAGATAGCGCCAAGGTTTTGCTTGTTGAACCTTCTAAACTTCAAGGAATGATGATTAGCAACCAGCTTAAATCGCTTGGGATTGCTGATGTAAAACTTGCGCTTTCAGGAGAAGATGCATTCGAACAGTTTAGCAAAGGGGGCTATAAGGCCATTGTTTGCTCGCAAAATCTGCCCGATTGCAGTGGTATTGAACTTGCTCAAAATATAAAAGCAACGCCCTCGGGCAAAGGTATTTCTTTTATCTTGATTACCTCGAACATTGATAATGAAATGGAATCCCTAGCTGCAAAAGTCGATTTCAAAATTCTTAGAAAACCCTTCACTCCAGAACAACTTAAATCAACTTTACCTGTAAACGCGCCTACGGTTACTCAGCCTTCTGTTTTTCAACCCACCACCAAAACCATTCTTTTGGTTGATGATAGTTCCTTTGCTAGGAAAAGAATGCTGGGGATTTTAAAAACCTTGGGGTTCGATGATGTTGTAGAAGCAGTAGATGGTGCGAAAGGTTTGGCCATGGCTCAGAGCCGACCTTTTCTTTTTATCGTCTCTGATTTTCATATGCCTATCTTAGATGGTAAGGGCTTTGTCGAAAGCCTTAGCCAAGATCCTAAACTGAAAAATATCCCCGTTTTGCTGATCACCAGTGAACCCGATTCTTTCCTGCTCGATCCTATTCGAAACTTGAAGTCTTGCAGAATTCTTTCGAAATCCGCAGAGGCTTCTGCTCTTAAGATGGAAATATCTAAGTTTATTGCCCTTTAAGTTTAAAAGAGTGCCCTTATTTAGTTCAGTTTTAACGGTTATGCGAATAAAAGCCCTTCCGTGGTCTATTTTGTACTAAAAATCACGCTTTCCCTTAAAGTTTACGCATACTTCCCATGCTATCCTCACTGTTAAGATTAACTTTTACTTCTTACTAATTAAGAACCTTATGAGCGAAATGGACGAGGCATTAGTAGAATTTCTCATCGAGTGTCAGGAAAACCTGTCTCGCATGGATCTTGAACTTCTCCAACTAGAGAAGTCCACGGATCCCGAATTGGTAAAGAGCATTTTTCGAGTAATGCACACCATCAAGGGTAGTGCAGGGTTCCTTGGTTTATCGAAACTCGAAAAGCTGACCCATGCAGCAGAAAATCTGCTGAGTAAAATACGCGATGGCTCACTTCAGCCTACCACAGCAATTACTTCTGCCCTATTAGCTGCAATCGATGGCACCAGAGCCATTCTTTCGAGCCTTGAATCGAATCAGAACGAAGGTAGTTCGGATTCAGAAGCCATTATCAAAGTACTTAATGATTGCATCAAGACGCCAGTATCTGTTGGCAATGCACCTGCTGCTAAAACGCCTGCTCCAGAGATCAAACCGAATTCTGCACCGGTTATTGCGCCAACGATGGTGTTTCCGAATCCTGCACCGGTTATTGCGCCAACGATGGTGTTTCCAAGGGATGCTGGAACTTCTTTTTCAGATGCAGTAAAGCCAGCAACTCCATTAACATCAGTAATTGAAAAGGCCCCAGATACTGTTTCTGTACT
>CAXNFS010000333.1:0-3526 GCA_964201235.1 Gemmataceae bacterium
ACCGTGGATTTCTTCCCCCCTGTGGTCGATGATCCGTATCTATATGGCCAAATTGCAGCTGCCAATGCACTTTCTGATGTTTATGCCATGGGAGGCATTCCTAAAACCGCTTTAAACCTAGTTGCCTACCCCGATGATGAAGATCCACAATTAACTTGGTTGGGGAAAATCTTAGAAGGTGGAGCCGAAAGATGCATGACCGCTGGGGCTGTAATAGTAGGTGGCCACACCATCCGAGACAAAGAAATAAAATTCGGGCTTTCCGTCACAGGCATTGTTCATCCAGATAAAGTGCTTACCAATGCTGGGGCCAAACCTGGGGATAGACTAGTTCTTACCAAGCCTTTAGGTACTGGGTTTGTAACCACTGCACACAAGGCAAACGCCTGCCCGGAAAATCTTTTTAAGGCTGCATGCTTAAGCATGGTTCAATTAAATAAAGTGGGTGCAGATGCACTGCAGAATCTAAACCCGCACGGCATGACCGATATCACTGGCTATGGTTTTGCAGGCCATGCGCTGGAAATGGCACTGGGAAGCAACACGACTCTTGTTTTTGAATTACAAAAACTCCCTCGCTTCAGTGGGATTGAAATCCTGATTTCAAAACGATTCTTCACGCGTGCAAGCAAAACTAATCGAGAATATATTCTGCCCCACCTTCGAGTTGAAGGAAATCCTGATAAGGTTTCGATGGAACTGGCTTTGGATGCGCAAACCTCCGGGGGGTTGCTGGTTAGCCTGCCTAAAGAAGAAGTCGCATTGTTTATAAAAGCAGCTTTGGCCAACGGGTCGATTTGTGCGGTTGAAGTAGGTGAAGTTCAGGCTAGAGGATCGCACCACCTTGTTTTTAAGCCTTAATTTGAAGGTGTGCCCTTAAGCCTTTTCAGCACTGTTGCTGCTGTTTCTCTCATTTCTTTTGCTGTGTCCTTGGTCAGGCTTTCCACCTTTTTAACTACTTCATCATCTGAAAGTTCAGGCCCCCAACGGCCCAAGGTTTCTACAGCAGCAAGCCTTACTTCCAGTGCTGAATCATTCACACAGGCAAGCACCGCAGCCTGCACCACTTTAAAATCTTTTTGCAACTTCGTCCCAATGTTTCCTAGGCAATGCAAGATTATAGACCTAACTGCAGCGTCACGGTCTTTAAGTGCGGTCACCATCGATTTCCAGGCAGGATAGGCAAAACTTTCCTGACTATCAAGCGCGATTGACACTGCAATTTTTAAGTCTTTCGGAGTGCCTTCATCGATCAACAACATTCCCAATTTTTCTGCAATGCGGCCACCCGCCTCGCCCCCCATCATAGAAATTGCATTAGCCGCGGGAAGCCTCAACTCCAATGGCATTTTTGCATCTTGAACCGTTTGCAAAAGCACGGGAATCGATTCTACATCTTTGAAATTCCCCAAAGCGAGAAACGCAAACGATTTTGATATGATGTCTGCAGTTGCATCTGAAGCCAGAATTCGCAAATCAGGTGCTGCGCCCTTGGCTTCGGGCCCTAATCTTCGCAGTGCATCCGCCGCAGCAACCCTTAAACCAGTGTCTTTTTGTTTAATAGCCAAAATCAAAGCTGGAATTGCAGGCGCTGATTCTGGAACTATTTTACCAAGTGATGACGCTGCAATTTCCTTTACTCTTATCGATTTATCTTTTTCAAGTGCTTCTTTGAGGGTTTCTGCCGCATACTGCCTTGTTGATGACGATTTCGCTTTTTCCGCCATCTTTAATGCCACCCGCGTCATCGATAACGCTGCAGTTTCACGCAACTTCTCTTCTGGATCATTTTTTAAAACCAACATCATCGCAGGAAGAATTCTATTATCCAAAGAGTTTGCCATCAATTCCAAGGCAATCAGGCCTGCCCTTCTTGATCGTACTGATTTTTCTTTTTCGGCCTCAGATAGCTTATCGTAGCCGGGATCAACCTTTAGCAGGGCTTCCCATTCGGAAAGTTTTTTGCCCTGAAATACTGGTTCCGCTTCGAAAGCCCTCAAGGCATGGGTCAACATTCCTAGAATTAACAAAGCCACTACCGCTTTAAAATGCTTGGGAACAACCATTTTTCGTCTCCCGATATAAAGGCCTTTGGAAACCTTCTTGGCGGATCTCTTTCACTTCCTGCACTCTATCATAACTATATGCTTGACTTAACCATCGTTTCTAAATAAGAATTGATGTCGGATACTCTTTTTAGGGTATCATTGCCCGAGACAGGCGTCTTGGGCTTTTTTCTTGTGTGTTTGTTCATGGGGTCTATCCCCTTACTTTTTAAGATATGGTGAATTAGTATGCCTTGCACCTGTGTTGTTGGTCTTCAATGGGGTGATGAGGCCAAGGGTAAAGTCGTTGATGTCCTTACCGATCATCACGATATCGTGGTCCGTTATAATGGCGGTCCCAACGCTGGCCATACCGTCATGACCGGGAATAAAACTTTCAAGCTTTCGATTCTACCCACCGGAGTCATCCGCCCCGAGGTGATATCGATCATAGGCAATGGCGTGGTCATCAACCCCACGAGGCTTCGTGAAGAAATTTCACAACTTCTTAAAAACGACATTGATATTGGCAAGAGGTTGGTAATAAGTGACCGAGCTCATGTGATTTTCCCCTACCATGTTGAACAGGAAAAGATCACTGAATCAAAGCAGGGCCAAGGCATTGGAACCACTGGCAGAGGCATTGGGCCTTGTTACCAAGATAAAGTTGGAAGAGTGCACGCAATTCGAACAGGCGAACTCACCCAGCATACCCATTTAAAAGACCGTCTTGATTCTGTTGTCGATTTCAAAAACAAGCTGCTGCGTGCCTTCAATCATGATGCGGTTCAGTTTGATGCTGCAAAGCTTGCTGATGAATTTCACGAACATGGTCAGTTTTTGAAACCACACCTCACCAACACCGTCACTTTGCTTCATCAAGAATTCAAAGCTGGCAAAAACATTTTGTTTGAAGGCGCCCAAGGCAGCCTACTCGATGTTGATCATGGCAGCTTCCCGTTTGTCACCAGTTCAAATAGCATCACCGCTGGTATTGGTTCTGGTTCAGGCTTGCCTTCCAGATATGTAACCAAGGTTATTGGCATTCTTAAAGCCTACACTACTCGTGTTGGCAAAGGCCCCTTCCCCACCGAACTTGATGACGGCCCTGATGGTTTAGGCGAACGAATCCGAAAAATCGGCAAGGAATTTGGAACCGTGACAGGCAGGCCCAGACGCTGTGGCTGGTTCGATGCAGTTGCTGCAAGGCATTCCTCCATGATTAATGGCGTGGATGAAATTTGCGTCATGCTTTTAGATGTACTTGCTGGGATTTCAGAATTAAAAATAGCAACTGCATACGAACTTGATGGCGAACGCATCACCTATTTTCCCACGGATGCTAAAGAGCTTGAGCGTTGCAAACCTATTTATGAGACCCTGCAAGGTTGGAATGAATCATTGACTACTGCCTCAAAGCTTTCAGATTTACCTACCGCTGCAAGAAAATATGCTGATAGAATCGGTGATATTCTTGAGCT
>CAXNFS010000334.1:0-3520 GCA_964201235.1 Gemmataceae bacterium
CCGATTGACGATATCCGAGCCGGAAATCCTTCTTCAAACCCCAAACTCCTTGAAAAACTCGCCTCAGAATTCATTCAAAGCGATTTTAACATCCAGCATATCGTCAAGCTTATTTGCAAATCACGGGTTTATCAGCTTTCTGTTCAAACCAATGATTGGAACAAAGATGATGAGTCAAATTTCTCTCACGCTTTGGCTCGTAGGTTGCCCGCTGAGGTTCTCTTTGATTCCATCCACCGCGCTACTGGATCTATCACCAAACTCCCTGGAGTTCCTGCTGGCACCAGAGCTGCACAGTTAGTTGATGCTTCAGTTGATGTTGGTGGCGGGTTCTTTCAATTGTTTGGCAAGCCCCCACGCCAAAGTGCTTGCGAATGCGAAAGATCTTCCTCCATGATGCTTGGGCCCGTTTTAAGCTTGGTGAATGGCCCAGTTATTGGCGATGCAGTTCGCGACCCAAATAACCTTATCAGTAAACTTCTAGGCACCCAAAAAGATGACTCAAAACTAATTGAAGAATTGTTTCTCAGCGTTTTAAACAGGCCCCCTACTCAGCCCGAAATCAATGCAGGCTTAAAAGCCCTCAAAGATGGTGAACCTGATTTCCAGCCCATGGTGGAAGAATTTAATCGCAGAACAGAAGCGCTCGAAATTTATAAGAAAAGTGAAACCCAACGCTTGGATCAGTGGGAAAAATCCTACACCAAAGTTGCAGAGTGGGAAAACATCAAAGTCGCGACTGCCTCTGCGAAATCTAAAGCTAAGTTAACCAAACTCGATGATGGAAGCTTTCTTGCCAGCGGCGAAAATCCTCTACAAGAAACTATCACTGTAAAAATCCCAGTCGATAAACAAGCTTGGACAGGTATTTTACTTGAAGTCTTGCCTCACGATACCCTCCCGACTAAGGGGCCGGGGCGCGCGCCCAATGGCAACTTTGTTCTAAACGAATTTAAAGCAACTTTTAACCTTGAAGGGCAGAAGCCCGCACCCCTGCCTCTTACAAATCCAAAGTCCACTTTTAACCAACCGACTTTCCCCATCGCAAACGCTATTGATAATAATTTAACCACTGGGTGGGCTATATCACCCGAGTTTGCCAAACCAAATTCCGCTTATTTTCAAATTCAAAACCCTGCACTATTTAAAGATAAAGGTGAGCTAACAATTACTCTTATCCAAAATTTTGGCACCCAACATACACTCGGAAGATTCAGGATTTCTCTCACAAAATCCCCTGGTCAGGTTCAACCCTTCGGCGCAGAATCCGAACTCGTTAAAATATTCCAATTAGAACCAGCTAAACGAAATCCCATGCAAACAAACACAATTTTAGCTGCTTTCCGGGCTCAGGATGCGGAATTAATCCGTCTGCAAAACATTCTCTCTTCCTTTGGAAAACCTATCGACAAAAGGCAGATCGGGGCCCAAGATCTCGTCTGGGCATTACTAAACTCAAAGGCTTTTCAATTTAACCACTAATTAAATTGCATTTGAAGCATAACAGTTACTTTAAAACATTCCTGCTATGCTTCATTATCTTGAAACCAATTATTCGTATTTAATACACTGTTATTTAGCCTTGATAACTCACTTTTGGAGCATTGTTGTCATGGCAATAAAATGGATCGTCAGGCATGGCGCTATGCGCTTGATGGGGGAATATGATGCGGCCCATACAACTTATGTTAAAGGCGCTACCGTTATCCTTCAAACACCAAGAGGCCAGGAGTCTGGCGAAATTCTTTGCGAATCAAATGAAAATACTCTTAAATGGCTTATAGATTCGACCGTTGGTACCATTGTTAGGGAAGCAACCCCCCAAGATATCCAACGAATAGCACAAAACAAAAAACTGGAAGCCAAGGCACTCGAAACCTGCGCCTCTCTCTCTGAAAAACGGGGCATTCCACTTGCAATGGTTGATGTCGAGATTCTTTTTGGCGCTGAAAGGCTTATCTTTTATTACCTTTCCGAAAGCAGAATTGACTTCCGAGATTTGGTAAAAGACCTTGCCCGAGAATTTCAAACGCGCATTGAAATGCGACAAATCGGTATCCGTGATGAAGCCAAACTTCTTGCAGATTTTGGGGATTGCGGCAAACCAGTCTGCTGCAACTCTCACATGATCGAAATGCCTCCGGTTTCCATGAAAATGGCTCGCATGCAAAAAGCATCCCTCGATCCAGCAAAAATTTCAGGAAGGTGTGGCAGATTAAAATGTTGCCTTCGGTTTGAACAAGATGTATATGATCTTCATCAGAAAGAACTGCCTGAACTTGGAACTTTGATAACAACTGAAAAAGGTAAAGGCAGGGTTTTAGCTCAGGAAATTCTCTCGCGCAGGCTTCTGGTAGAGTTTGAAGATGGCCGTAGAATATCCATCATGCATTCAGAAGTTATTAAAACTTCTGCAAATTAAACACTTATGGAACAAATAAAAGACATGGGTTCTTATCATCCGAAAATCCACGAAATCATAAAAAAAGACCCTAGGTTTCCCTACGAAGCTTATGAATTTCTTTTTCAAGCACTCGCATACACCCAAAAAACTCTGGGAAAAATAAAGCCCCCCGAAGGCGAAGAACCTGCCAAAGAGCACCATGTTTCAGGCAAACAATTGATCGAAGGGGTGCGGAAATTTGCCCTTGATGAATTCGGCCTCATGGCCCGCTGTGTTTTTAATCAATGGGGAATTAAAAAAACCGGTGATTTCGGAAACATGGTTTTCAATCTTGTCGAGATTGGACTCATGAGCAAAACAGAAAACGACTCCATGGATGATTTTGAAGATATTTTCGATATTGAAACTGGCCTTATGCATGATTATGTGATTGCTTTTAAGCCCGAAAATGAGCGAGCACGATGAAGCCAAACCGTTATAAGCTTCTTCTTGCCCTGGCTTTGTTTTTGTCTTGGATTTGCTATCTGGCCTTTTTGGTCATCCATACCACCCGTGGAATCGATGGCAAACCTGTCCGCTTATCCCGACCACAATTTTTGACTTCTCAACTCGACTTGATTATCGAACCCCATATGCAAGAAAACACTGTTGTTGCCCAAGTAACCGAAGTACTTTATTCCGAATTAAATGATAAAACGCCAAAAGTCGGTGATATCGTAACAATTAACAATCTGGAACTACCCGAAACTCAAAATAAATCCTGGCTCGTACCCCTTCGTAGTACAGATTCCGGAAAATCGTTTGAAATCGTACCCGTTCCCGCTTCTCCAGGCTTTTCTGGCAGATCTATAAAAATTTACCCTGCTTTCGATGGGGTTTTACTCCAATACAAAAAATTACCCAAACCTTAAATTCGCTCAAATACATTTATCTTTTTAAAAAATATTTAGGTAATTGACCCCGAAGACAGTTTTAACCTTGCCTTAAGGCAATAACTGGCCTATATTTACTTTTCTCCAAGGCTAGCCGTGCTAGCGTAGCTCAATGGCAGAGCACTGGTTTTGTAAACCAGCGGTTGAGGGTTCAAGTCCCTCCGCTAGCTCTGTAGAGCAGTTG
>CAXNFS010000335.1:0-3518 GCA_964201235.1 Gemmataceae bacterium
TTTTCTCACGGGTTTTTCAATCTCCGTGTAGTCAACAATGGTTTTGCCATTGATCTTGATCACGATCTGTTTTCCCTTGACCATGATGTAGTATTGGTACCATTCATCATCCTTGACGGGGGATTCGAGCCGGTCTTCGACATCAACCAAACTTGCAGTTTTGCGTGGGTCTTTGACAAAGGTATTGTTGATCTGTGCTTCGTAACCTTTTTTGACGCCACCTTTACCACGATTTTCGGTGTGAAAGAAAATACCAGAGTTGGCACTGGGTGCAGTTTTAACTTCGGCTTTGAACTCGAAGTTCTTGAAGTCGTGTTTTTCCACTTCGCCAATGTAGAAGAGGTGGGCCATGCCGCCCTGAAGGAAAAGATTGCCTTCCTTGACTTGGAAACATTCGGGTTTTTCGTTGGCTTCCCAGCCGTTGAGGGTTTTGCCATCGAACAGCGAGACCCAACCTTTATCATCTTCAAACGCCTGAGTGGAAAATGTGAGTGCAAATAAAGGCAATAGTGCGAGAGCAAAGCGTACAAACTTCATCAGTGTTTCCTTTGTATACAAGGTCAACTAAATATCTTCAGATTATGTAAGATACTCTTGAGCCTATTGTATTGCCAGCAACTTTTTTGGGGATGAATATGAAAGCCGTTTCACTGGTAGTTTTTATTGGCACTATAACTTTTGCTGTTGCAGATATTTCAGGCGATGCGGTTTTAAAAAAGCAGATCGGTAAAGATGAAGCAAGCCTTACCACCACTTCCAGAGTTGCAGGGGCGATCGACTCTTTCAAATTTCGGGGTAAGGAATACATCGATAGTTTTGATCATGGAAGGCAGTTGCAATCTGCTTCGAATTTAAACATGGGGAAAAAGTTTATCCCGGAAGTGTTCAACCCTACGGAAGCGGGGTCTGAATTTGATGGTAAGGGGCAAAAGTCTTCAAGTAAGCTGTTGTTTCTGGAAGTGAAAAACGAAGAGCTTGTAAGTAAAAATCAGATGGCATTCTGGATCAAGCCCGGGATGAAGTCGCAGGGTAATCTGGCTTACAACACCGCAGAGCTTTCCAATCATCTTTTGCACAAGCAAGTTCGGTTTGGCTTCATGGGGATGGAGCAGGTGTTGGATTACCGGGTGACTTTTAGTGTTCCTGAAAAAGAAGGGCATACCTATGCACAGTTTGAAACTCTAACGGGTTACATGCCTTGGGAGTTCCAGCAATTCTTAAGGTGGAATCCCGAACAAAAGAAGTTGGTTCCCTTGGATAAACAATCGGGGGAGCAGCCTTTCCCCGTGGTGCTTGCAACCGAAGATGGTAATCATGCAATGGGGGTGGTTTCATTGGAGAAGAGGAAGGGTATGACTGGCCCTGGGTATGGCAGATTTTATTTCCCCAATGATAAAGTGGTGAAGTGGAATTGTGTCTATCGGTTGCAGAATAAGGATGGGTTGAATCCGGGGGATTATTCTTTTCGGATGCTAGTGCCCTTTGGCACAATTGCGGAGGTTGAAAACACCATCAAAAGCATTCTAGAGAAGGTGAACGAGTAAGATATTTTGATGGCAATGAAAAAAAGACAAGCTAATATGAATTTAGATTCTTAAGAGCAATTAAGTAAGCAGGAATGAAGCTATGCCCGCTCCCCAGTCAAGGCTTGTTTTCACTTGTTCCAAGTGTGGATGTAAAAAATCCTATCCCTTCCGCTTGTTTCCAAGCCAAATCAAATGCGATGAGTGTGGCGGGGTAATGAACCCCGAGACCCAAGCTGAAAAGCAATTAGTTGGGGGTAATTCTCAATCAGGCCCGAGCAAAAGTCCGCCACCCCTTCCCGCGAAAAATGGGGGTCTACCCTTATTGCCCAGTGCGATGATGTTTCAAAAGGTTTTGGAGAAGAATAATTTTGCGATTGTTGCAGGTTTTATTTTGATGGGATTTGGTGTTTGCATGGTCGGGATAATGGTTTTCGTGGGGGGTCTTTTTTTAAAGGACAAAAAGCAGCAGGGCAATCAAGTTGCAGAAGGGCCTAGGGGCAATCAAGCTGAAGAAAAAATAAGGGAAGATGAAAAAGATGTCATTGATAAAATACGAGCAGAAAGTGAGCGGAATGCTTTAGCTAAAGAGGAAAAAACAAAGGATGAGGAATCAAAACGCATAGCAATGTTGGAGGCAGAACAACGAAATGAAAGTGAACGAATTGCTGCTAAAGAGGAAAAATCAAAGAATGACGAAATAAAACGCATGGAGAAGGCGAGGGAAAAAGAAATAAATGATGCAAAAAATGCCATTGTTAAAAACCCTAAAAACTATGGTTACGACCGGTTTGATCCTATCGTTGAGTTGGTGGATAATTATGCATTTTCTGCAACTGAGGAACATGAAAAAGATATTGAAACTTTAGCCTCTTATCTAGGTGTGTTTGGGAAGAGATATACCCCTGCCAACGAGTATCTTCAAGTGCGTGCTATTTACTCTTGGATCACCCATAATATCAAGTATGACCACGCTGCATTGTTGGATGGTGTAACCCGTGATAATGATGCGATGCAGGTTTTTAAAAATAGAAAAGCAGTGTGCCATGGTCAGGCGAATTTATTCAAGGCCTTTTGTGATGAACTGAAAATCAAATGCCATGTGGTGAATGGGCCCATAAAACAAAGGTTTTCTGAAAAGGAAAGTGAACTAGTAGAACATGCATGGAATGCGGTGGAAATTCATGGCAAATGGCATTTGTTGGATTGCACCTGGGGTTGCATGATGGATGACAAGAAAAATGAGGTGAATCCTCGCCTATATACGGAAAATGAGTTCTATTTTTTGACTCCTCCAGAATTATTAATTCTTAATCACTTTACCAAAGACCCCGATTGGCAATTACTAAAAACCCCGAAAACAATAGAACAGTTTGTGAAAGAACCTAATTATTTAGCGCAAAATAATTGCCAAAGAAATTATTTCCTCATGACTGGAATCCCCTTGGGTGTGTTTGCAGATTTTGTCCAAAAAAACAGCATCGATGATGTGGTATTTACTTGGTCTGTTTTTTGCCCAATCCAAGTCTTGGCAATGCCATTGAATGGAAAGTTGGACATTAACAAAAAATATAACTTTGCTTTTAAGGTTCCAGCGAACTTTAGGATCGATATTCAAATGGGGAAAAGTATAAGGCAGCCGATGAAGAAAGATAAGGATGGCAATTATGTTGCAGAAATAACGATTGATAAGGTTGCCCCAGTGCATATAGTTTTATGGGATAAAGAAAATAAATTTGATGGTGGTGACACATTTGCAATTTATAATTATAAAAAAAATGATTCGGATTAACGCTGGTTCCGCCTGTGATGGTTAAGCAATTCAATGGTAATCCCCGATGAAGGTGCATGAATTTAGCGCAAACAAAAGGATTCGATTTCAACTTCCTTGCAAATGCGTATAATGCCCCGAAGTTCAATATTGGCAAAAACAACAGCAGGGGATTGACATGGCTGGAGAGAAAATTAGCTCGCGTGCTCAGGATTATTCGCAGT
>CAXNFS010000336.1:0-3500 GCA_964201235.1 Gemmataceae bacterium
TCGAGCAGTTATTTTATTAAACATTTTAATTCGCATGGTTATTGTCACTTTATCCCAGAATTTTACTTCTGGTATTAATTACACACTAACTATGTTTATCGAACTAAATGAGGGGCAAAAATTACTAAAACGGATAAGTCGGCATGAACCTCATGACCCAATTGCTTGGATTAATCAAAACATTTCACCCATCTTAACTATTCAGGCGTAAGTAGACAGGCTTTAAGTCCCTAATATTGTCTCATTTAAGAAGCAACAATTTCAGAGTTCCTAAAATCAGATTTATATCAATAATGAATTTAGCTAGGAAGATTACCATTTTTTAAATGGCAAGAACTTACCTTCCATCGTCACTCGAACCCGATCCCCAGCAGGATTTGGAATCTTATCCACTGCCATGGTAAAATCGATGGCACTCATGATCCCATCGCCAAATTCCTCATTGACAATAGCCTTAAGAGTGGTTCCATACACTTGCATAATTTCATAAAGACGATAAATCATGGGATCGGTCGGAGGGAAAGTTTCTAGCGAACCCTTCATAGGGAATTCCATCAAACTCTGCTTTGCCTCATTTGACAGGCCAAGCAAAGTTACAATTGTCGTTGCCTCCTCCAAAGACATCGACTGCTGGCCAAGTAATGCTGATGTAGTCCATACCACATGACGTTTGATAGATTCTGCAATCTGCTTGAAAGTCAAATTCTTGGCCTTCTTTGCTTCAAGGGTAAGTCTTACACATTCTTTCCGATTCATAGAATGTTCCTTTTTTAATCCAATATTATCTGCGCCCTGTGCTTGCGATAAAATTCCCGTAACTGTTCCGGCTACCAAGGTTTTCTGCATCATGTTTCTGCGATTAATCTTGTTCATGGTATATTCTCTAAATTAATGAATCATAAAATCAGACAAGGGAATTCCAAATCGGTCAAATTTTTGATAGCTTCTTCATTATAGTGATCCAACTTTTAGAAACTTCAATTCCGAGCACTATAATTTTACTGACATCCATTTACGATAATATTATCAATAATTATCTGGCCTTACACATCACAAATATCAACTGCTTGCTTCAGGCCTTCTTTAGCATTGCGGGTCGGGATGAATTCATGTCCAACAAAACCTTTGTAGCCTACTTCCACCAACTTCTTCATGATGGGTTGATACTGAATTTCTTGATTTGCATCGAGTTCATTCCTGCCAGGATTTCCCGCAGTATGAATGTGAGCGATGATATCCTTGCACTCGCCAATTCTACGAATCACATCGCCATGCATGATCTGCACATGATAAATATCGAAAAGAATTTTGATATTGGGAGAAGCCACTTTGCGCACGACCTTGGCAAGCCAATCGAGATCATCGCCCTGATAACCCGGATGGCCCTTCATGGGGTGTGAACCATCCCTGGTGTTAAGATGTTCAACTGCAACAGTGACACCATTTTTCTCAGCATGACCAGCAATTTGCTTCAAGCCTTCAATGCAGTTTTTTTCCGCATCATCAAGAGAAATCACCGCACTCTTGGGATCATCTGCATTAGTGTATTTGAAACCGACAAAACCAATCACCGTGGGAACCTTAAACTCTGCACAAGCATCGATGGTTTCACGGGTGTATTTTAAAAGCTCTTCACGATATGCAGGGTTGTTGAAACCTTTTTTGAAACCACCGGGTGCACCATTAGATGCAATTGCAATTTCCAAGCCATGCTTCTTCACCGTTGCAAACTGCGCAGGTCGTAACAACTCTATGGAGGTACATCCAACGTCCTTGGCATTCACGCATAATTCATCCAGGGTCCATTTGTCGCCGCCGCTCATAAAACACCACGAACACGCACTATGCTTGATATTGCCTTTGCGTTTATTATCTGCGCCCTGTGCTTGCGATAGAATTGCAGTGGTTGTTCCTGCTGCTAGGGTGGCTTGCATCATGTTTCTTCGATTCATCTTTTTCATGGTAAGACCTTTTAGTTAACGAATTTTCGCATCAGGTAACGCAGTTCCGATTCCCAGATCTAAAGGCATTGAATCTTTTTCAAGGCCCAATTCCAGTTTCAACTTCCCCAACTCACTTTTTAACTCTGTTATTTTTCCAGAGTATTTTGCGTCCTTAATTAGATTCACACGCTCTTCAGGATCATTCTTAATGTTGTAAAGCTCCGCAAGATGGCGATCAGGTTTATCATCGCCATGAGGGTAATGAATAAACTTCCACTCATCCGTTCTCACACCACGCACATTGGGCGTGTAAGGAAATTGTTTTTCGTAGTTGTAATGGTAGAGGAATGATTTACGCCAATTGGGGTCATCACCCTGAACCATCTTAACCCACGACTTACCATGAATGTTTTCTAACTTTGGAGCGTCACAAAGCTCGAGTAAACTAGGTGCCATATCCACAGTAAGAACCAAGTTATTAATTTTCTTTGGGGCCTTGGTATCAGTAAGCTTGGGGTAGCGAACAATCAAAGGAATACGAATGGAAGGTTCATGCATGGTGCGCTTATCAACCATACCATGTTCGCCATTTAGCAAACCGTTATCACCCATGAAAACAATAATAGTGCGATCAAGCTCTCCTCTTTTTTCAAGTTCTTTGACTAACAAGCCAACGCTGTCATCCACAGAAAGAATGGTGCCCCAGTAACTGCGGATCATTGCTGCAAAATCCTTGACTGCTTCGGGGCTGGCATCGGGGAATTTTTTACGGTAATCAAACAAAGGGCCATAAATCCCATGCCAGGTATTTAACCTTGACTTAATCCATTCAGGTTTGTCTGCAAGCTTGAAAGCAGTATCAGGGTAGGGGACATCAACCTTATCAAAGGAATGCGCATACTTCTGTTCAGGAAAATAAAAGCTATGGGGCGCCTTGTGCCCGATCATGCAAAGCCAAGGTTTGTTTTTGTCTGTTTTATCAATCCATTCAGAAGCCATATTGGTAACGACATTAGTGTAATAGCCTGGCACGACTTTACGATTACCTGCGATATTAAATTCGGTATCGAAGTACTTCCCTTGGCCTTTGTGAGTAATGAAAGTATCAAAGCCAGGTCGTGGGTTATCGTTCTCTTCACCCATGTGCCATTTGCCAAAATAAGCAGTCTGGTATCCAGCGTCATGAAGCACACCGGGGAAATTCTTAAGATTTTCAGGATACTCGGTGAAGTTATTTACAACCGTATGAGCGTGGGCGTATTTACCTGAAAGGATGGAAGCCCTACTAGGAGAGCAAAGGGAAGTCGTGCAGAAAGTATTTTTAAAATTCACCCCACTAGCTGCAAGCTTATCTATCGATGGGGTCTTGATATGGGGGTGCCCAGTACAACCAAGGCTATCCCAGCGAAGATCATCGCAAAGGATAAAAAGCACATTAGGCTTTTGCGCCTGCAGATTTGCAGACAAACCAAGCCATAATAAGACAATCAACATTAGTATCTTTTTCATAAAAACTCTTTCTTACAAAGGTAACTTAATAGCCTTGCCTGTTTTGCT
>CAXNFS010000337.1:0-3481 GCA_964201235.1 Gemmataceae bacterium
TTAGAGCCATTCAAAAAACAAACCGTGGTTATGAACGGTGTTTGCGACAAAGTTCGCGGAGACGGCGATAACCACATGCGTGGTATCGGCTGCTTGCTTACAGGCGTAGAATTGCTGCCTGGTAATGTGCAGGGCGGTTCGCATACTCCCGCTGGATGGGCCAATGGATTATCCATTGATCAGGAAATTAAGAATCATCTGCAAAAGGCTGACGCCACTCGCACTCGATTTGGCTCGTTAGAACTCGGAGTTTTGGTCCCGGACCGTGCTGATACTTGGACTCGTATGTCTTATAGCAGTGCTAACAAGCCAATCACTCCGATTGATGACCCATACCAGTTGTTTTCGAAGCTTTATGGGCAGGCCAAAGATAAAGAAATTCTGGGCAGCGTGCTTGACCCGGTCATTGCAGATTTGAAGAAGATTTCAGCATTGGTTGGTAAAGAAGACCGCAAAATACTTGAAGAGCATACGGGTTTTGTTCGAGAGATGGAAAAAGAACTTCGCGGTTTGAAAGTTTCGCAAACTCATGCGATGCCCAAGCTTGATCCAGGTATTCGGGAAGAAAACGATAACCTTCCCAAGATTAGCAGAATGCAACTCGACCTCTTGCATAACAGTCTTGTTGCAGATTTCAATCGCATAGCAACCTTTCAATTTACTAACTCGGTGGGTGGTGCTCGCATGAAATGGCTGGGTATTGATGAAGGGCATCACCAGCTATCGCATGAACCCGATACCAATAAAGTTGCAGTTGAGAAGTTAATTAAGATTAACAAATGGTTTTGTGAAGAGATTGCTTACTTTGCTAAAAAGCTTCAGGATACACCTGAACCTAATGGCCAAGGTTCTATGCTGGATAATACTCTTCTTGTATGGACTAATGAGCTTGGGAAAGGGAATTCGCATACACTTGATAATATCCCATTTGTGATGGTGGGTGGCAATTTAGGGTGGAAGGCTGGCCGGTCGTTAAAGTTCCCCCGTATTGCCCATAACCGCCTTCTGATGGCAATGGCTCATGGGTTTGGCCATACTATTCCATCCTTTGGCAACCCTGAATATTGCAAAGATGGTCCATTGGTTCTTTCTTAAAAGACGAACATAGTTGGTTTGGGAAACCCCTCCTGATAATTAGTCCGGGGGGTTTTTCTTTTTGTAGTTAGAAGTGATAACCGGGTAAAATCGTCTGTACGGTGTTATCTCCTTGGTTTAAAATAATACTAAGGGATAGGAATTTCTATTATTAATCAAGGTGCAATATGAAAAAGGTATTTGGTTTGAGTTTCGCGTTGAGCTTTATGATTACTTTGTCTGCATTTGCACAACCGCCAGGTGTCAATAAGGCGGCAGTCGAGGCGTTTAATAAAGGCGTTTCAGAAGCTAACAAATTGAATTTTCCTGAAGCGATTGCCCAATACTCAAAAGCCATCATGGCTGATCCAAAGTATGTGCATGCATTGCATAATAGAGGCATTATCTTTTTTAACCTTCGCAAACAGTCTGAAGCTGTTGCGGATTTTACTACCTTGATTGGTATTAATCCGAAAGATCATGATGCGTATAATGAACGAGGCCTTGCTTATGCAGACCAGAAAAAATTTGCAGAATCGATTGCTGATTTCACCAAGGCCATCGAAATAAATCCTACCTACACCGCTGCCTACAACCATCGTGGCAACTCTGCCTTTGCTATGAAAAATTATGCCGACGCCATTACTGATTACACCAAGGCCATCGAACTTGAGCCAGCAGATGCAAAGCTGTTTAATAACCGGGCTAATACCTATAAGGCTATGGGTAAAGACAAGGAAGCTGAAGACGATCTTGCGAAGGCCAAAAAGCTGACCAAGTAATCTTTATTCGCAAAGAATCTAATATGTAGTTCATTACGATTGGTGTGATTTAGGAAGAAAGGCATTAGCGATAAAGCTCGCTAATGCCTTTCTTTAATTCAAATAAGTCTTTTACTTCGGTAGCATTCAAGGCGCGATTGAATACCCCTAAATCATCCATGTGCCCGACATATGATGCCCCTAAAACAAGCAATACTTGGGTTGGATCCCAGTCCAAGGTTAGATCCCAATTCTCGATGCTGCCTTGGAGTTTCCCATTGATAAATAGTTGTCCCTTTGGCTTCTTCGATTTGTCGTTGATGTTTTCGAGTGTGAAAACCACATGAGTCCATTCATTCCTTGAAAAAGGTGCTTTTTCGACCTGAACCATGGGCCTTTTATTGAACGGAATATCAGCCCATTGAACATTCGTGGGGTTCCAGATCTTGAACAAAGGGCGAATTGCATAACGGAAATAACGGGGCGATTCATCCTTAGACCATTCCAGAAAGATGAATCCTTTTTTGGTATCGTTGCCCACGATTTGAACAGGGTCGCAATACCCTGGCTCTAAATCCTTGTTGGGGTCAAGCTTAAGCCAAACGGATATCGTGCTGCTCCAATTCTTATCATTGTAATCAAGGACCTTGGCATTGTTGAATTGGGGTCTGAAATTCCCTTTCTTAGTAAACCAAAGAGCACCCCCAAACTTGCCCGCACCCTGCGCTATTTTTGCTTCTTCATTCGATTCCGCCTTCACATTCTCTTTGCCTTTGCGCACATAACCAAACCGGTCTCCTTTGGAAAAGTCTGCGTGAATTTCTTTGTCGAATGACGCATGCATGGTTAGTGCTGTGCTCAACGGGTGTAATGTTATCGGTTCTGCAGCGGCTGTTAATATTCCTGATGATGCTAAGAGGATAAAACTTAATAAACGCATGACCATACTCCATATTTGCTGGTTTTGAAATAAGGGTTAACATGA
Source organism: Gemmataceae bacterium (assembly GCA_964201235.1). Classification (GTDB taxonomy): domain Bacteria; phylum Planctomycetota; class Planctomycetia; order Gemmatales; family Gemmataceae; genus UBA969. The sequence continues at coordinate 2,821 of CAXNFS010000337.1, forward strand.
CAAATGATCGGGGCCATGAATATTCTACTTTTTTAGGGTAAGGAAATCCTTTTGTAAAACTATTAAGAGATAAATAAAGCTTTGACTAAAAAAGAGATGGTTATCTAAGCAGAAAGGGCCTGACTTTAAAAAGAGTGGGGCTACCTGGATTCGAACCAGGAACCAAGGAATTATGAGTTCCCTGCTCTGCCGTTGAGCTATAGCCCCAATAATATGCAATTATATTGCTTCTTTGGATGCGTGTCTTGTGTTGTTGATAAGACAATGATTGGATAATGCGATTTCATTGCATTTCTCGAAGATTAGCTTTAGCATTTAAGTTTGTTTTGATGGAACACAAGTTGTTTGTTTGTATTGGTTTATATTCTTTTTGGTTGTATTCTTTCGCAGATTATAGGTGCATCGGTTGGGAATGGCTCAAGCGAGGCGAGGTAAGCTTTAATATCTTATTAACATGATTGAAATGAGATGGATGTCACTTTATCGATGTTCATTCGTGATGGTTAAATTTTAAAGGTGGGGATCATGGAAGTATGGTACTTGTTTGTAGCTGCTTCGTTGGTTGGATTTTTTAATGGGATCAGCCCTACGGGAATTACCTTGTTGGTTTTGAGTCTTAAAAATCAAAAAAACATTGTTCCTGCGCTGGGGGTTTCCGCAT
>CAXNFS010000338.1:0-3470 GCA_964201235.1 Gemmataceae bacterium
CCGCAGCATTATCAAAATGCGCATCCAAAATAATCTGCTTGGAGTTAGTGTAATCAAATCCATGGTTACAAGGAATATGTCCTGTCACCAGCCATTTGCAATGAACCTTATTAAGGAAGTTTTCCGCATTTTCAAGGCTGGTATCCCTACCCCAAACCAAGGAATGCACATTACCCCCGGGAAAAAGATCCGACTCTTGTTCGGGAACCAACTCAAGCTTTTTCGGATCGAAACTTTCTAACTTCGTCTTATCGGGCAAACTATGACTGATGCAAACCTGATTGGGCAGCAAAATCATCGCTGGTATCACGCTTATCAAGTTCTTATATGCTGCCATTATTTGAGCAACCGCTGAAGGGTACGCAAACGCAACCCCCTGATCAAACAACTGGTTCAAATCGATATTATTCTTTGATATCTGCCTGTTTGTTACTTGCGATAGCTCATGATTTCCCAATAAATAATGAACCTGATTGGGAAACTGACACTTTAATGATGCAACCATATCTAAAACCAAATGGGAATTATCCGACCCATCCGCATGGGTTGTCGTGCCGTGGATTAATTCCTGAACAATAAGCGTACGCTTGGGATTGGCTTTCAAATCAGCTAAAGTAAAGGCTTTTTTGAGGTGATCCACCCTGCCATGCAAATCCCCCACCACAATAACCTCCGACGCACTAGCAAGGCGAAGCACCCTTCCAGACCTGCCCGGAGTATTTTTAAATGCGAGAATTGCTTTTTCTATGGTAATAAGGACTTTATTGGGATCTATCATAATGATGATGATTCTAGTTTCTATTGGTTCGAATTATTCCTGAATTTCGAAGGTACAAAATCATGGCAATCGAAGATATCGTAATCGCAATGACTGGCGCCAGCGGTGCCCCCTACGGAATTCGGCTGCTTGAAGTACTCCTTCAAGCCGGAAAGCACATTCACTTTACCCTAAGTCCATCCGCGGTAGAAGTGATAGCAACAGAATGTGGCAGAAAAATTGACCCAGACAAGTTTAATCCCTCAAAGTTTTTCGGTCAATTTTGGACGCCACTTCTCTCAAGCAGGTTTACTTATCATAACTACCGTGATTTCGGATCGGGCATCGCTAGCGGATCTTTTTTACCAGGGGGAAGGGTCATTTGCCCTTGTAGTATGGGAACAATGGGTGCAATAGCATCGGGGATTTCCGACAATTTAATTACCCGGGCTGCAAATGTTCATTTGAAAGAACGCAGAAAATTGGTGATTGTACCGCGGGAAACCCCCTTGCATTTAGTACACCTGCGCAACATGATCACCTGCACAGAGACAGGAGCTGTTATTTTGCCCGCTATGCCAGGTTTTTATCATAAGCCCACTTCGGTGGATGATATCGTAGATTTTATTGTAGCTCGAGTTTGCGATCAATTAGGCGTTGATCACAACCTGCAAAAGCGCTGGGGCCAAAAAGAGGGGAATTAACAATCGTAATACTCATCCTCAGGGTTCCATGCCGGTATACCAAGAACAATAGTGCGCACACCCTCTAAGCTCCAAAGCCTATGTTTTGTGTTCGGTTCTATGTAAATTACCATTCCGGGTTCAACCGCGATGGTGTCATCATTCAATTCCATCTTGCCTTTACCCTCTAAAATATAGTAAACCTCTGTACATTCCTTATGGTAATGCTTGACTGAATCTTGGATAAAAGTGACATGAAAGTTACAAGCTAAACCATCAGGTCGAGTTAAAACCCGGGTGCTTTCTCCACAGGAGCATGGCACTGTAGGCGATTCTGAAACTAAATGAACCCGATACCCCTTGGCAATGGTGGCAGGCATGGCATACTCCAAAGAAAAAAGCGAACTCGCAAAAGCGCAAAACAATTGTGCCTTTAGATCGCTTATCAAAGCCTCACTATTGTGCCTATTTATTGCAGGCATAACTTCAGGAATGGCTTGCAGCGAAAATAGCAAGGCAACAAGTACTACCCAAACTACCATATTTTTCACTTCCTTGAAGCCCAAAGAAGAACTAAACAAAGGAAGCATCAAAGGGCAGGTTTTCTGGTCTGGCCCAACCCCGATTATCGAGGGCTTTAACGGCCCAATCAGCCCTTTAAGCGAACATGCCAGCAAACCTAGGCTTGCGTGGACCAACCCCAACTCACCCAAAATAAACCCTAGTAACAAAGGTATTGAACACGCTGTAGTCTTTTTGGATGTTCCCGAAACAAACGACCTTAATAAAGTCAGTTTCGCACCAGTGGAGGTAGAAACCAACCATTTCAAAATGCAAGTCAATCAGGATGGTATCTCTTCTCCTGTTGGTTTCGTAATGCTGGGGGACGGGGTTGATTTTGTCAACAAGCAAGATTTTTTCTATTCGATCCGAGCCCGGGGTGATGCCTTTTTTAGTATTCCTTTGTCTAACAAAAACAAACCGGTTCATAGAGTGTTTACAAAACCGGGTGTTGCAACTTTAACCACAGGCACCGGCCAATTCTGGATGCGATCCCACCTTTTCGTTTTAACTCACCCCTATGCAACCAGATGTGACAAAGATGGAGCCTTTGAAATTGCAAATCTCCCTCAGGGGAAGCATGATTTTAAAGTCTGGATTCCAAATTGGCAGGTATCCGAAAAAGAGATCGACGCAGAAACTTGGGAGATCACCCGATTGGAGTTTGCACCACCTACAACAAAAAAATTCTCCGCATTCATCATGCCTGATTCCACCCCAAGGGATCAAAAGATCGAATTTTCCCTGTCCGATATGCAGGCACAAAAATAGATTTTAAACAGGATTATCTTCTTATACCCCTTCTCGTTACCCTCATTTGATGGTAAGTTGACTCTAATAATTATCCCAGCGTTTTTTATGTTTTATTTGTCTGGAGGTTCATGTGTCATCAATTGATTATAGTCAGGTTCGAAAAGGTATGGTTATCGTGGGAGAAGGTGGTCAACTCTTCCAAGTGATTGATCGTGATCTTAATACCCCTGGTAACTTGCGCTCTATTCTTAGCTTGAAGCTTAAGAACATCAGCAATGGCAATACTTTGCAGAGTCGGGTTCGCCCCCAAGACAAAGTAGAACAAGCATATCTCGATAAAAGAGAAGCACAGTATCTATACCGCGATGGCGATGATTTTATCTTCATGGATCAAGAATCATTCGAGCAAACTCCGCTGCATAAAGACTGGGTAGGCGACCAGATTTATTATCTCAAAGAAAACGATATCGTGCATGTGACTTTCTTCGAAGCAAAGCCCATTTCACTCGAATTACCTCCAACCGTGCACCTTAAAGTAGTCGAAACTGACCCTGCATTAAAAGGCGCAACGGCTGCTGCTCAATTCAAGCCAGCAATCCTCGAAACCGGCCTTAAAATCACCGTTCCCCCTTTCATCGGCATAGGCGAATTTATCGCAATTGATACTCGCACCGGTGAATACTTAAGCAGGTATACCGAAGGTAAATGAGCCTCGA
>CAXNFS010000339.1:0-3461 GCA_964201235.1 Gemmataceae bacterium
GCCAAGTTCCCTCTGTATTTGGGGTTTTGCTTGGCAGAGAATCCATGAATACAAGCGCAAGAATTATAAATATTCCAGCTAATGCCATGGGGTAAGTCAGGTTTTGTTGTCTTCCAGTCGGGCTGATAATGTGGTTGCCTAAGGCCCGGATCTGGGAATCGCGAGGGGCAATCCCAAGGCTTATTGCAACATTCTCCATATCTGCAAGCATTTCTTGGGGAGTCTGGTACCTGTCGATCGGTAGCTTTGCCATCATTTTGTCTAGAAGCATTGCGATGCCATCAGGCAAATCTGGAATTAACACTCTTGGATCGGTGGGTTTAACATGCTGGTGATGATAAAGTTTTCTCGCTGCAGTACCTTCTGGAACCACTGCATGGCCTGTAATCAAATGATAAAAAGTGCAGCCCAGCGAATAAATGTCGCTGCGATGATCAGCATCGCGTGGCTCTAAGGCCTGCTCGGGCGAAATATAATCAAAGGTGCCTAATGTCATTCCGGATTGTGTCAACCCGCCTTCATTGGGCCCAAGCGATCTTGCTAGCCCCATGTCCACCAATTTTACCAAACCTGTTGGTGTTATGATAATGTTTGAAGGCTTGATATCGCGGTGCACAACATTACGGCTCGCGGCATGAATTAGCCCGCGTGCAACTTGAATCATGTAAAGCAAAGCTTCTTCGCAGGGGATGGTCTTGCGTGCAGTTAAGATTTCACGAAGGTTTTTCCCTTCGATGAATTCGAATGCGATGAAACTTAGATTTTGATCCTCACCGCAATAAAATACCCTGGCGATGTTTTCGTGATCGAGCCTTGCAGCGCTTCTTGCCTCTTGATGAAATCGTAAAACATTCTCGTTTTCTTTTGCCATATCCGGAGGCAATACTTTCACCGCCACCGTTCTGTCCAACAAGATATCCCTAGCTTTTAAGACTGTAGCCATCCCGCCTTTTCCAATGGCGCCAATCAATTCATAATGTCCGAGTTGTTTGCCTTTAAAAACATTTGGCAAAGGTGCATCTTCTGCAGTCTTTACCAACTGGGGCGCGGTTTTGGAAACATGGGTGGGGACATCATCTGTTGATTCGATACCCGATGCAAATAATAAAGCAGCGGGGTCGGAAGGGTCTAAATCAATGTGGAGTTTGGGCAGTGGCCCTGGTGTTCCCAGCAACACTTCCTTTGGTAATTCTGGATTCGAAGATTCGTTATTCATCGAACAAGGGTTCCATTCCAATGCCAACTATGAACTTTAAAGGGCGGCAAAGAATTCCTGCAATGATTATCCTTGATCAACGGGTTAAAGCAACCCGGGAATCAAGAAAGTGGAAACACTTGGGTAAAGAATCAGCTTAAAGCAGATTAAAAGTGCCTCGGGTCAAACCCACCTGATTGCTGGCCTTCAAGTTTTGCCAAAGGTTTTTACCGTCATTTTTACCCGAAAGGACCGACCCATACCCATCGAGAATCTTCTGCACTTCCAGATTTGATTCCCTGAGGAATTCGATCCTGAAGGAAGTCACATGCATTTCAATAAGCCGCTTCAAATACTCTGCTGCAGATTGGGGCATGGAATTGTAAACCGTATTTCTACAGCCCGAATCAACGCCAACGGGGAATTCCGCACCAGTGCTGCGATCCCGCAGAGAAACTTTGTGGGTTTCGCAGGGCCTGCCACAATCGCGGTGATCTTTGCCTTCAGAAAGAAATGCAGCATATACACAATGCTCCATATGAAACATCGGCATATGCAGATGCGCACCTATCTCTAGCGCCCGAGGTTCCGACCTCGTTACAAGTTGCTTGAGTTGTTCCCAGTTGAGATCGTTACCAGGGGCTACGCGCTCCAAACCTTCATCCAGCATCATGCGAGTGCTGATTTCATTCACGCAATTTAGTGACCAATCACCAATAAGTCTTAGAGAGGGCGCATGTTGCTTTGCATACCTTAGGGCACTTATACTTCGAATCAACAATGCATCAGGTTGGTATTTGATTGCCTGGGTAAGAAAGCCATCTTCGCCCGGCTTGATAATACGCAAAGTTGCCAAAGAAATTGGAATCCCAGCCAAGTTGGCTTTGGTTACTGCTTCTTTGTAAAGTTTCGTGTCTTCAAAATCGCAATGAATCATGGATATTTTTGTGGATTGAGAGGTTTTCGCCCAATCTATTACCGCATCGAGTTGCCCATGATTTCGTACCAAGGGTATAAGTGAAGGCGAATCATGTTGCAAAGGTTTAGGAACTTTAATTTGCTCACGCAATTGTTCCAGCGCATTAGTGCTGACAATTGGCCTGATCTGGTTACTTTTTCTAGCATCAATCAATTGCTCAACTAATTCGCGCCTAAGCTTGTTTAAGATCGCAGGGGGAATCATGGCATTTCCCTGGATATTAAGTTCGATCGTGCCCAGAGAAAACGGGGTACTGCCGAGTCTGCCCAGATATTCTTTTGCATCATTTAATTCGAAAGGGCGCTGATTAGCCTCTTGAACTGGCCCTTCCCAAGTTGCTTTTGCAGCAGTGCCATCTTTGCAAAGGGCTTCAACATGCAGCGGGGCATTGATCTTACAATCCAGCTTAAAATCTAAAGGAGCGCGATGAACCACAAGATCCCGAGCGAAGCTAGATTCCATGCGCTTGCGGAAATCTGGGTCGTCTGTTTTCCAAACGGGGGCATCCAGAACCTCTTGCTTGTTTACTTCGATTCCGCCATGCAGGCGTATTTCAACCACATCGCTAATTCTGGTTTTTTGAATTTCAACAACGCGCCCGCCCGGCTCTTTTTCTTCAGGCTTGGCCAAGTCGATTACAATCCCATCACCTATTTGTAATGGTAAAGGGTGACCCAGATGTTCTTTATCAATTTTTAAAAAGAGGGTGCCTGCTTTAAGGTCGATAATGTGCCCGAGTAATAAGCCACGACTTTTAGGGAATCGCCCGCGCACCAGTTTTTGATGATTGTTCCCGTGAAGGAAGCCTGGCGTAAACCCCCGCGAAAAAGCCATCGTAAGATCGTTGAGCTGAAGTTTATCAGGTTCGAAAGGCCTGCCTTCCATTGCGCAATCGATCGCCTCGCGATAAAGCCTTGTTGTTGCTGCAACATAGGCTGCGCCTTTTAAGCGCCCCTCAATTTTGAAACAGGTGACGCCCGCTTTGATGAGCTCAGCAATTTGATTATGCCCTGCAAGATCCTGCGGGCTTAATAGATATGCCTTGTCGCCTAGATTGATTTGCTTCCCATCCACGATCATCTCATAGGGCATTCTGCAAGCTTGTGCACATTGGCCCCGGTTAGCGCTACGACCGCCCAAAGCTTCGCTGGTAAGGCATTGGCCGCTGTAAGCAACGCATAATGCGCCATGGACAAAAACTTCTAGGGGGATGGTACTTTCTTCAGAGATTTTGGCAATCTGTTCGATGGACATCTCGCGTGCAAGCACCGCTTGAGTTGCTCCGAG
>CAXNFS010000340.1:0-3447 GCA_964201235.1 Gemmataceae bacterium
TGGGGGCAGCATGTTGATTACCTCTGGAAAATGGAAGCAACCAAAGTTTGGGAAGATGCGTACAAAAATAAACGCACTAATGAAATCACTGGAAGATTCTTTAACACCAAGCCTGTTGAAGAACTTTACGACATGCAAACTGATCCTGATAATGTAGTCAATCTTGCGGATAAACCTGAACATCGTGAAACACTGTTAACCATGCGGGGTAAACTCAAAGAATGGCAGTTAGCCATTCGCGATGCAGGTTTATTACCAGAATTCGAACGCAATGAACGGGCAGCTCAAAACAAAACCACCATCTATCAGATGGCGCAGAATGAAAAACTTTACGATCTGCCCGCCTACCTTGATGCAGCAGATTTGGCTCTTGCTAAAAATAGTGGCAACAAACCAAAACTGTTGGAGTTGTTGAAGAGCAAGGATTCTGGATTGCGTTATTGGGGCACAGTGGGGCTGTTCATGCTGGGTAAAGCAGATGACGAAACGCTAAAAGCCTTGGAGCCGATGTTGAAGGATAGTTGTGGTGAAGTGGTTGGGTTGGCGGCATGGACACTGTTGCAATCAGGTCAGGTTGAAAAGGCAAACAGCGTTCTTGCTGAGCAATTGAAGAATCGAGTGCCTTCGGTTTTGTTTGTTTTGAATGTGCTCGATTTATCTAAAGCAGACATCAAGCCTTATGTGCAATTGATTAACTCGATGGTAGTTACAGGCAGACCGATGGCGGAATACGAACAGCGCATGATCGATTATTTACGGATATCCAACAATATTGAAGCACCCAAGGGTATGGAAAAGCCCACTAAAGCCAAAGCTAAGAAGAAGGAATAGCACCAAATGCAATGTATTAAGAGATTCATTTTGCTTGGGCTTATTGCATGGTGCTGCCCTGCCAGCCTTTTAGCTGCGCAAGCCCAGCCTAACTTGATATTAATCATGGCGGATGACCTTGGGTATGAAACCATCGGGGCCAATGGGGGCACCAGTTATAAGACTCCAAATCTTGATAAGTTGGCTGCAACGGGGGCGCGCTTCACCCATTGTTATATGCAGCCTTTATGCACGCCCACAAGGGTGCAGTTGATGACGGGGCTTTACAATATTCGCAACTACATCAATTTTGGTAACATGAATCCCAATGCGGTCACCTTTGCTAACCATTTGAAGCCAGCGGGCTATACCACTTGCATTACAGGCAAATGGCAGCTTGGCCATGATCTTGAATTGCCTAAAAAATTCGGGTTTGATGAGTACTGCCTTTGGCAGCATACAAGGCGGCCTCCACGCTACGCTAACCCTGGTTTAGAGATCAACGGGGTTGAAAAAAATTATTCCAACGGTGAATACGGCCCTGATCTTGTTAATGATTATGCGATCGATTTCATCAAGCGCAGTAAAGCTTCGCCTTTCTTCCTCTACTATCCTATGATGCTCACGCATTCCCCGTATCAACCAACCCCTGATAGCAAGGATTGGGATCCCAAGGCCAAGGGCGAGGCTGTTAATGATAAGCCCAATCATTTTGGCGACATGGTTGTTTACATGGATAAATTGGTTGGGAAACTTGTTGCGCAGTTGGATGCTCAGGGTATTCGTGATAACACACTTATCATTTTCGTGGGTGATAACGGTACCGGAAAAGGTACAAAATCCATGATGGGCGATAAACTTGTTATCGGTGGTAAGGGCACGACAACGGCTGCTGGGATGCATGTTCCATTGATTGTTAATTTTCCCGGGAAAGTAATTGCAGGAAAAGTTCTTTCGAATCTGGTGGATAGCACGGATTTTGTTCCTACGCTTTTAGATGCAGCAGGTGTTTCAAGTTCGGATAAGAAGTTGGATGGTATTAGTTTTCTGCCTCACGCTTTTGGGAAAGAAGCGAAGTCGCGTGATTGGGTTTATTCATGGTATTCGCCTAGGCAGGGCAATGATACAAAAGTTCAAGAGTTTGCTTTTAACAATGATTTTAAGCTTTATCGAACTGGTGAGTTCTATGATCTTAAAAATGATCCTGCCCAGAAGAATTCCAAAACTGTTTCATCTTTAACAGGCAAAGCTGCAATGGATGCGAAACTGCTTCAAGGGGCACTTGATCAATATGCAAATGCAAGGCCCAAGGAACTCGACTTGATTAAGGGAAAAGATAACCCCAAAAAGAATAACAAGAAGAATAAGGAAAACTAAAATGCGAAGAATTCTCACGGTTGTTTCTCTGCTCCTTTTTGGTTTCAACCTTGAGGCCCAGACCACGAAACCCAATATCATCGTGATCCTTTCCGATGACATGGGGTTTTCGGATTTGGGATGTTTTGGCGGAGAGATAAAAACGCCAAACCTCGATAAGCTTGCAGCCAATGGCTTGCGCTTCAACCAGTTTTATAATACCGCGCGCTGCTGCCCTACTCGTGCAAGTCTACTCACCGGCTTATATCCCCATCAGGCGGGCATTGGCCATATGGTTTATGAAACCCCGCTTGCAGGCTATAAAGGTGATTTGAACAAGAACACTCCTACCATTGCTGAGATACTTGCACCTGCTGGTTACAAAAATTATGCGGTGGGCAAATGGCATGTCACCCGACATACAACCGAGAGCGCCTCTAAACACAACTGGCCCATGCAGCGCGGATTTCACAGGTATTATGGCACCCTTCAAGGTGGGGGAAGTTTCTATGACCCCTACACCCTGACACGGGATAACACTCCCATCTCGGCTTATGCAGACCCTGAATACAAGCCCGCTAAGTTTTATTACACCGATGCAATCAGTGATAACGCAGTTAAATTTGTCAACGAGCATAAACGCGATCAGGCAGAAAAACCCTTCTTCATGTATGTGGCTTACACTGCTGCGCATTGGCCCATGCATGCCTTGGATGAGGATGTCGCCAAATACAAAGGCGTTTATGACAAGGGCTATGATCCCATCCGCAAAGCTCGATTTGAAAAGTCGAAAGCGCTGGGGGTGATTGCTCCAGATTCTAAGCTGACTCCAACCGTGGGCAATTGGTCCAAGGTGGAAAACAAGGAGTGGGAAATCAGGTGCATGGAAGTTTACGCAGCAATGGTTGATCGCATGGATCAGGGGATTGGAAAGATTGTGAAATCACTCGAAGCCAACGGTCTTCAAGATAACACCATGATTTTTTACATGCAGGATAACGGTGCCTGTGCGGAAACCACAGGTAGGACTGGAAATAAGGATCACCCCGAAGAAGCCCGGGCGAATGCGCCCAAGTTGCCTCCTGTTCCTTTGGATTATCGATTGCCTGCGATGATTCCTAAATCAACCCGCGATGGTTTTCCTGTGCTCATGGGAAAAAAGATCATGCCTGGTGGCCCTGATACTTTTGTCGCTTATGGCGAAGGTTGGGCTAATGTTTCCAACACTCCTTTCAGAGAATATAAGCATTGGGTTCATGAGGGCGGCATTTCAACTCCTTT
>CAXNFS010000341.1:0-3428 GCA_964201235.1 Gemmataceae bacterium
AACAGGAATAGAATTGCAATGGGCAGATATCTTGCGGGCATTGATCTGGGCACCACAAATAGCGCAATTGCTTATATTGATATCTCTACCAAAGCCAAATTCCCAGAGATCAAACTTCATCAAGTATCCCAGCTAGATGCACCTTCCGAACTTCAACCTCATTCGTTATTACCATCTTTTTTATATCTTCCTGGGGGGCATGATCTTCCTGAAGGTGCAGCGGCATTGCCTTGGGATAAAAGCCGATCTTTCATTGTGGGTAATTTCGCTCGATCGCAAGGCGCAAAGGTACCAGGAAGACTTGTATCCTCTGCAAAATCTTGGCTATGCCATCCGGGAGTTGATCGCAAAGCCCCCTTGCTTCCGTGGGCTGCCCCTCCCGAGGTTTCAAGGCTTTCCCCTCTGGATGTTTCTGCCAAATATTTAAAGCATATCGTTGAAAGCTGGAATCATTCTGTTTCGCTAGGCCAACTTGCGGAACCACTCGAAAATCAAACCGTTGTAGTTACTGTTCCCGCATCTTTTGATGACATTGCACGAAGCCTGACCATGGAGGCTGCAAAACTTGCTGGCCTTAAGAATGTCCTTCTTCTTGAAGAACCCCAAGCTGCTTTTTACCGATGGCTCTCTCTTCATCAGCAAAATAAAACTAAAGAAATTGAATTGTCGGAAGGCATGCAATGCTTGGTAATCGATGTTGGCGGGGGCACTACCGATTTCACCCTGATTGAAACCATCAGCGAAAATGGCGCAATCAACTTTCTGCGAAAAGCAGTGGGTGACCACCTTCTTTTAGGTGGAGATAATATGGATTTGGCCCTAGCAAAACTTATGGAGTCTCGGTTCCCTGCGGGTACAAAACTTGATGCATCCCAATACATCCAACTCACTCAAATATGCAGAAATGCCAAGGAACAAATACTTTCTGATACGCCCCCAGAAACCATCCCCATCAACATCATGGGGCGAGGCCGATCTATTGTTGCTGGCCTTATCCGGGCGGAACTTTCCTCTAAAGAAGCAGCTTCTTTTATTCTGGATGGATTCTTCCCTCTTGTAAACCGCGATTCTACGCCCCTTAAATCAAGCTCACAAACCGGGCTTCATGAAATGGGTCTCCCCTATGTTTCAGACCCTGCAATTACAAAACATCTTGCAAGCTTTCTTAATTCCCAATCTGAATCTGCATCCTTTAAAGCACCGGCCGCAGTGTTATTTAATGGCGGGGTCTTTCGCTCTAAAAAACTTCAAAACCAGATCCTTTCGGTGATTAACGAGTGGGGCAATAGTGATCCAAACAAACAAACAACTGCGGTTTTCGAAAACCCCTCGGTTGACCTCGCCGTTGCTGAAGGCGCTGCTTGGTTTGCATGGCTTAAACATACTGGCGGCAAACATATCGGTGGCGGACTCGCAAAATCTTATTACCTTGGAGTAGGCAACGACACAGGCGAAGAAACATTAATCTGCGTTCTGCCCAAACATCACGAAGAAGGAAAAATCCTTACCCTCGACCAAAACGAACTAGAGCTGGCAATTGGCCAACCCGTATTATTTCCGCTGTTTACTTCCACATTAAGAAGCAAGGATGAGGCGGGGACTGTTATCAAAATCCCTAAAAAGCAGCTTCAATCATTGCCCCCGTTACAAACCATTTTAAGGGGCGGAAAACGATCTGGAATAAAAGGCATCCCTGTTAATTTAAAATCGCAGGCAACAGCATTAGGCACTTTGGAATTATGGTGCATCGCAAAAGAAGGATCTAACGAGTGGAAGCTGGAATTTAATCTGCGCGATTCTTTTGAAAGTTCTGATTCAAATTCCGATGAAGAAAACAGGGGCGACACCTGGCCTGAAGCAACTGCACTCGCAGCACTCGAATGTCTTCATAAAACCTTTGCCAACAATGCCCCAGAAATCGACCCAAAGCTTCTTCCCAAAGTTCTTGAAAATATTTTAGATGCGGGCAGAGACGATTGGCCCTTGGGCCTATGCAGAAGGCTCTGGGATGATCTCTTTTCATTGGCACCGAACAGACTGCTTTCTCCCGATCTTGCATCGCGTTGGAGCAATCTGGCTGGCTTCTTTTTGCGGCCTGGTTATGGAGCACCCGGAGACAAAATTCGGTTGGACAAACTCTGGAAAGAATTAATTGCTCCGCCACGCGATGACCGTTCCAAATCTTCGATCATGCCCAGATTTGTCGAATCTGGAGCAGAGTTCTGGATTCTTTGGCGCAGGGTTTCTGGCGGACTTTCGTCGAATCAACAACAATCTCTTTTCGACAGAATTCGCAGCATCTTACTACCTATTCCGAACAAGCCGGTTGCTAAGCCGTTGCAAAATGAATTGGTGGAGATGTGGCGTGCAGCAGCTTCCTTTGAAAGGCTCGACCTTAAAACAAAAGAAAACATGGGTAACACCTTAATTCGATCGCTTAAGAAATCACCCTTACCGCCTTATTTATTTTGGTCACTTACAAGGCTTGCTTCACGGGCCCTTATTTATGGGCCGCTTAATTCGATTTTGCATCCCGATATTGTTTCGCAATGGGTTACCAGATTATTAGAATTTCAACCTTCCCACGCTTCCGAAGAAACCACTTGGGCTTTTTGCCTGTCGCAAATGGGAAGAATTACAGGGCAGCGGGCTCTCGACCTCGATCAAGATTTACGCGATAGCATCCTGACAAAAATCAGGGATAAGAAAATCCCTGCAGAGTGGATCAAATGCCTAGAAGAATTCGTGCCTCTTGCAAAAGAGAGCCAATCCAACCTTCTAGGCGATTCGTTACCCGTAGGATTGCGACTTTACAAATAGATAAGCAATGCATCAACCTATTTGAATTAGGCTCACACAAAATCTTTGCCTGTAAGAATCTTGAATGCTTCAAGATATCTAAGCCTGGTTTGTTCGATAGTTGCTTGGGGCATTTCTGGAGGCGGACTGTTTTTATCCCAAGTTGTAGTTTCGAGCCAATCGCGAATAAATTGTTTATCGAATGAAGGTGGACTAATTCCGGTAGCATAGGATTTCTCATCCCAGAATCGCGAACTATCAGGGGTGAGCGCCTCATCGATCAAAATGATTTCCCCCGACTTTAACTTCCCCCATTCAAACTTGGTATCTGCAAGAATAATGCCTTTTTCATGGGCATATGCAGCAGCTCGTGAATAAATATCAATACTTCGGTCTCTTAGAATATTTGCAGTTTCAGATCCAACTTCTTTGACCATTTGTTCAAATGAAATATTTTCATCATGCCCTGTTTCAGCCTTGGTCGCTGGCGTGAAAATAGGTTCAGGCAATTTTGAACTTTGCATTAAACCTGCGGGCAGTTTGATGCCACACACAGTTGAAAATGATTGGTATTCCTTCCAACCTGAACCAGCAAGCCAACCCCTAACCACACACTCGATCGGCACAAC
>CAXNFS010000342.1:0-3391 GCA_964201235.1 Gemmataceae bacterium
TTGAAATCCGAACCAAACACTTGTTGCGTACGAAGAAGAAGATGAACGAGCTGCTCCAACAGCTAACTGGGCAACCCTTCGAAAAGGTTGAACGCGATACCGATCGCGACAACTTTATGAGTGCTCAGGAAGCCAAGGAATATGGCCTCATCGATAATGTATTAGAGCGTATGACACCCGGCCAAGCCGCCAAGGAATAAACCCCATGGCAAACTTCCGGGTGTGTGGTTAAACCGCACCTGGAAGTTTTGAGTAATGACGCGCTGTTATCCTTATTTCTGTTCTCTCTTGCTGCTCTGCATTTTCGTTGCAGGCTGTAAATCTCCAAATCACAAGCTGGAATCCGAACTACGCGCACGCGATAACGACATCGATTATCTAAAGAACGAACTCTATCGTTCTAAAACCTACAACACAGCCATGGAAATGGAACTGCATGCCACTAGGGGCGAAGTTCCTCCCGGAACCCCATACGACCCCCTTAACAAAGTTTATCCATTAAAAAACATCACCCTAGGTCGACAAACAGGGGGTGTTGACCTCGATGGCCAAACAGGCGAAGAGGCTCTTCAAGTAATTATTGAGCCCAAAGATGCTGAAAGCCATGTCGTGAAAGTTCCGGGAAGTGTTTTAATTCAAGTAATCGAAATCTCAACCGAGGGCTTGAAGACACCTCTTTCTACTTGGCAAGTTTCCAACGATGAACTCAGCAAATCATGGCGCAATGGCCTTCTTACCACAGGCTATGCTCTTACCATGCAATGGAAACTATGGCCCAACTCCGACAAACTCCGGGTTATCGTGCATTTTAAACTGGATGATGGCAGACTTTTCGAAGCAGAAAAAGATTTTACCCTAAAGCTACCGCCTGCTTATCTTCGTAAAGCCCCTTCAGTAGAAACGCAAACCATACCACCAACTTCCACGATGATCATTCCTACGCCCGGCTTATCAACACCTGCACCAGTCACTTCGAATGTTCCATTGCCAAACCCCATGAGAGAACCAGTATACGCCCCCATACCCAACACGAATACTGCGCCAACTCCCTTGCCCACACCCCTTCCGACTCCGATGCCGAATTCCCCTGCACCTGCTCCTTTGCCTGCGCCTACGCCTGCGCCTTTACCACCGCCGATCAAGGAAGGCACCTTGATTCCGCCACCACCTGCCCCAACTCCTTCTTCTCAGGACAAAACGACCACGCCCAACAACGGGCCTAATCTTTTGATCCCACCTGCTAACAATTCCCCTTTACCTGAAGGCATGGTAAACGCTGGGCCTTGGCGTGGCATTAATACCAATCCAATTCAATCTGCTGCTCAAATACTAAAGCCCCTGAAGGCAAAGTAAAGATTGTGCGATACATGATTGAAAGCCTAAAAACATTGGCTTTTGATGGCTCGAATAAAGTGTTTTGCTGATCCAAGATAACTTGCCCTAAAATTAACTCGAGCGTTGTGAGAATGAGCGTACGCCTTTTGATCAAGTACCGACACAAGGAATTAGATTATATAACCACGCCCGGCGGGCTAAATATACAGCGTTTAAAAGCGAAATTACTTGCTCTTATTTCCATAATCGGACAACGCCATAAGCATCAAACTTCTCATCGGAACTGATAATTGCTATTTTTTCAATAATCGATTGGGAAACCAACAATCGATCAAAAGGGTCTCGGTGATGCCTTGGTAATTTCTCCACATGCAAAGCATGAACCAAATCGATATGCAAAAGGTCAAACTTATTAACCAGCAGTTCCCTTGGTAGAAAAGTGGCTGCTGGTTCGCCCAGATCAAGCTTATTTAATCCTATTTTAATTGCAATTTCCCAACAAGAGGCCATGCTTACAAATTTGCGGTTGAACGAGTCTTCAATTAAAGCTTTAGCTTTTGGCACCAATTGTGGGTCTTCATTCAAGAACCAAAGAAGTGAATGAGTATCAAGGAGAAGGTTCACTCCGTGTACTCCGAAAAGTCTTCAAGAGGAGCATCGAAATCGGAAGCCATGCGAATTTTGCCTTTAGCGCTACCCGCCTTGCATGGCCAAAGTTGCTTCCATTCTGTGCGGGCCAACCTTGCAATCGGCTTTTCATTTTCAGTAATCACAACTTCATCTCCAGGGGCAAGTCGATGAATGATATCCAGCAGTTGGGTCTGTGCTTCTTGAATTGTTATAGTTGTCATGTCAAAAGTTCCTTTCCTTACAATTGTACCCTTACTTATTCTAATTCATGCCTAATTATTAAAACTTCTATTTATTAGACATTTGTAAACTGCGGCCAATTAAGGTTTATCTTGCAAGAATTGCGGCAGCCAATTGACCTATCACGGTAAAAAACATTACAAAAAAACCCAGAAACATAAGCAACAGACCACCCCAATGATGAGGAGTGTAGGTATTTACCAACTCTTGCGAAATCAAAGAATTCAAGTGCTTTGATACCAAGCTTTCAGGTTTATTAAAAAAGATTGTGGCATGCCTTAAGAAAGAGAAAACTTCAACTTCCATTTTTTCTTCCGCGCCCTCTTCAGCATTATGAAGAATGTATAAATTTCCAAATTTACGATACTGAAAACCAGATTGCGCCAAAGCGTCTGCAACTGCAGCTTCAAATGCAGCAGATTCAACATTATAAAAACAAGTCCAACAACGCCTGCGATAAATGAAAATCGCAGAAAGAGTAATTACCATCACAAAATACATCATCCAGATTGCTATCCAAAACCATCTCGAACCTTCAAGTGATGCAAAAGGAATGGGGCCCTCACCTGTCAACCAATACCTGCGCCAAGTTTCATAAATTGAAGTGATAATTGCAGGTAATCCTGCCAACACAAAGCCTGAACCAGCAAACATCAAGGAAACAAAATCCCAAGACCCACCTATGATGGAAGGTTTACTTTGACGGCTAATACCGCCTACCCAAATCAGGTAGATCGCAACAGGCAAAAAAAGAATTAATAGTATCACCAGCGACCTCTTTAGAATATTCGCACAAGAAAACCGCAAGATCTGCCCCTACCTATGGCATCAAACCATTTTATCGATTCTAATAGCAATTAGGCTATCTATTATTATTCCCGTTAGCAACTTATTATCAGGGGCTATTTTTCATGACCATGCGATATCGAACTTTAGGCAAAACCGGACTCCAAGTTTCAATCATCGGTTTTGGCGCAGCCCCCCTAGGTGGCATTTATGGGCCTTTCACGGAAACTGAATGCACCCAGACCGTACACCAAGCAATTGATGAGGGAATCAATCTCTTCGATACCAGCCCTTATTATGGCATCAAACTTGGGGAAGAAGTTTTGGGACGGACCTTAAAAGGCGTTCGAGAAAAGGTGATTCTCGCAACCAAGTGTGGCAGAATCACTCAAACTGATTT
>CAXNFS010000343.1:0-3367 GCA_964201235.1 Gemmataceae bacterium
CCGCCCCTACTTGCTTTAAGTTCTGGTTCATCACGATCTAGCCCATAGGCATCAAGAGTTTGCTTCGTTTCGCTTTTTAAATCAATCAATTCGGGGGCTGCAGATTGCATACGAAACGCAAGTTCATAACTGGCAATACGGCTATTGATTTCTGGGTCTCCCACCATTTCGTTGCGTAGTGCATTTAGGTTTTTTATACCCTCGATGCTGGCTTGCTGAATGCTTTTGTCGAAGCCTGCGGGGTTATTTAAATTGAGAACGGGTTCGCCTTGGTTACGAAAAAGCACACCTGTATAGGGTGTGGGCAAAAAACCACTCGACCAATTAGAGGTCCCACCGCTTGTGCCCCTACCCGCACTCAACACCACATAGCCTGGCAAATTCTGCGAAGGGCTACCAAGTCCATAATTCACCCAACTACCCAAGCTAGGCCTGCCAAAATTTGGTGTGCCTGTGTTCATCATCAATTGCCCAGGATGATGATTAAACGCTTCAGTATGCATAGAACGAATCATGGCGATATCATCCGCACAAGTTGCGATATGAGGAAGAAAATCGCTAAATTCCATGCCACATCCACCATGTTTTGCAAACTTTCTGGGTGAGCCCAAAATTCGAGCGCCCTCTTTTTGAATGAATGCAAACCGAACATTCTTGGTCATCGAATCAGGCAACTTTTGGCCGTTTAATTCTTTTAGCTTTGGCTTGGGATCGAACAAATCCATCTGGCTGGGTGCACCTTCAAGGTAGATGCAGATAGCTGATTTCGCTTTGGGTGCAAAATGAGGCGCCCTGATTGCAAAGGGTGATAAATCTGAACCCGCTGCTTGTACTTTGTTTTCTGCTAACAAACTTGCTGCTGCGAGCAAACCAAGGCCGCTTGCCTGATTAGTAAGAAAAGACCTTCTACCTTGCAGGCAATATTCATCGAATAATTTTTGAGATCGTATCATCGCAGTTTCGTCTTTCATCTGGATTAATCACGAACAATAATTTCATCAAGGTTTAAGAGTACCCGGGCAAACGCAACCCATGCCGCACTCAAAACCACATCACCTTTCAATTCCGTACCATTCCCCAAAACCTTCTTAGCCTGATCAGGGTTAGACTCATAATGCTTTTTAAATTCGTCAAAAAGACTTTTCATTTGCAGCATTTCACTCTCGCTGGGAAACCGCGATAAACAATCAACGAAGGCTTTACGAATAGTTCTTTCGATCGAAAGCCCCGATGTCGCCAAACTTAACCCCAACGATTTGGAGCATTCATAAAACGCAGTATCATTCATCAATGCAAGCGCTTGAAGAGGCGTATTAGATCGCTCTCTGCGCACGCAAGCGATGTTTGAATCTGGCGCATCGAAAAGCATCAGAGTTGGATATGGGCTGGTTCGCTGAAACCAAATATACAAACCTCTGCGATACCGATCTAATCCTGTGCTTTCATTCCATTTAACCGCATTGGCATAAGTTAATTCGGAAATACCTGGAGGTTGCGGAGGCTTAACACTTTGCCCGCCAATCCGCTGATCAACCAACCCACTCACTGAAAGAAACACATCCCGGACCCCTTCTGCATCAAGCCTAACCCGCGGCTGCCTTGAAAGAAAAACATTGTAAGGGTCCTTCTTTAAATTCGCAGGTTCGACAATCGAGGATTGCCGATATACCGCAGAGGTAACAATCAATCGGTGCAGGGATTTCAAACTCCAATTATTTTCACCCAAGCTAAATGCAAGATAATCGAGTAGTTGTGGGTTGGAAGGCTTTTCCCCTTGCGTGCCAAAATCCTCAAGGGTGGTAACTATTCCCCTGCCAAAAAACTTATGCCAAACCCAGTTCGCAATAACCCTTCGGGTCAGGGGGTTCTCTTTATCGGTAATCCATTGGGCTAGTTCCAACCTGCTGAGTTTTTCTTTTGTTATGGGTGCGGGAAGCACTGCAGGGGTTTCGGGATCAACTTCAACTCCTTTACGCAGGAAATCTCCACGAATATGAATGTTCGTTTTCCGCTCTTTTCCTAACGCCAAGGCTTGTGCCATGGTTGGCGCAGGTGCTGCTTTTTCGAGATCTGCTATTTGCTTTTGAATCCCCTTTGCTTTTTCATCCAGAGAAGCTCTGTGATTTATTAGATCGTTTTTTTGGATATTAGTTCGCTTGGATGCCTCTACACTAATCACGGGTTTTAATTTCGCAGGCACACCTTCCGGTTTTAATTTCGCAACCCACTGGTCCAAATCTTTCTCTAGGTCTTTTTTTCTTGCCTCTAAAGTCGCCTTGATCACAGCAACCTTGGATTGATGCTCTTGAAGCTTTTTTGTGAACATATCCTGCTCGCCTGGCAATGGTGCTGCCGGAATATTTACTTCGGTATCGCTATTAAAAAATGCAAAGAATTGATAATACTCACGTTGGCTTATGGGGTCGTATTTATGGTCATGGCATTGGGCGCAACCCAAAGTTAAACCTAAGAATACCTTTGCAGTTGTGTTTGCCCTATCAACAACAGCTTCAACCCGAAATTGCTCTTGATCCGCACCGCCCTCTTTATTCGTAAGCGTGTTTCGATGAAAACCAGTCGCAGCTTTTTGCTCTGCAGATGCGTTTTTTAACAAGTCGCCCGCAAGTTGTTCAATCGTAAACTGATCGAATGGCATATCTGCATTCAAGGCATCAATCACCCATTGCCTATAACGCCACGCAAAGGGCCTTCCCGTATCTTTTTCATAACCATCGCTATCGGCATAACGGGCGAGGTCGAGCCAGAAACGGCCCCATTTTTCGCCATACCGTGGAGATGCCAACGCACGGTCTACTGCGCGCTCATATGCACCAGAAAGCTTATCATTTAAGAAAGCATCAACTTCAAGCTGGCTAGGCGGGATACCGGTAAGGTCTAAATAAACCCGCCTCAACAAAGTCAGAGAATCAGCTTCTTTAGCGGGGCTCAATCCTTCTTTACGCATCTGCTCATAAATAAAAACATCAATTGGGGCCCTAGCCCAGCCAGCAGAATTATCAGAAGGAACGATAGGTTTTACAAGCGGCTGAAAAGACCAATGAGTGCTGGGTGTTTTTTTCACAACAGAACTTGCAACCAGATCCTGCTTAGCAATAAAGGCACCCTGATCAACCCAGGTTGCAATCAAAGTTGCTTGCTCTTTAGAAATCAAAGCTTTGGGCATAGGGGGCATTCTGGTTTCAGGATCTTTCCCCTCGACCGCATGAAGAATTTTACTTTCGTTGGATTTACCGGGAATCAAAATCGGGCCGCTGTTCCCTCCCCTTATAATTGAAGCCCCAGCATCCAACCTCAATCCACCTTTTTGCTTTTCGACCCCATGGCAAGAAATACAGTTCTTCACCAA
>CAXNFS010000344.1:0-3362 GCA_964201235.1 Gemmataceae bacterium
CAGAAAGAATAGTTGCAACTACAGTGGTGCGAAGTAATTTAGGTTCAAAGATTTCGAAAAAGCTGGGCCTGCGCAATGCACCCGACTTTTTCCTTTCAAGCCATACCGCAGATTCAGGAACAAAAGGCAAAAGAATCGCAATTGGAATGGCAGGAAGTAAACCTGTCATTAAAGTGAATCGCCAAGCGGGGTTGGTCGGATCACCTACAGGCAACGTAGGCAACATTTTATTTGCAACCATATAACCAACGCCTGCACTAACACCGGTTACCAATAAACCTCCAACACTCGCAAAAGCCTGGGTCCAACCGATTGCAAGTTCGCGCTGGCGCTTGTCCGGGAACAATTCTGCAAGCCAGGTAACAGCGGCGACGAATTCAACGCAAACACCTACAAAAGTTGTGCATCTGAAAAAGATCAACCAAGTAAGGTCTGTACTTAAACCAGCCAATACAGGTGAAAATGAGTAAACAAAGATACTACCAATCATAACAGTTTTACGGCCAAACTTATCGATCATCCAACCGCCCATCAAACCAAAAACCCCGCCACATAGCGCAGTCATCCATAGAACCCTTCCAACCCAAAGTTGGACATCAGGGTGATTAGGTGGAACCCGGAGCAATTCTGACAATGCTGGGGCAAGAACCAAAGGTGTCATCAAAAGTTCATAGGTATCGAATAAAAAGCCAATGGCAGCTACGGTAAGAACCAACCAAGCAGTTCGGCCTAAAGGTTTGCTTATTTCAGTTGTCACATCTGCCTCGTGTAGAAGAGGTGGGTGGAGGGTAAGATAAATCCTTACCATCTTTATAGAGATGCTAGCAAGATGTGTCTAAAGAACTTTTATTAAACCTGGGTAGTCATGGCGCGCATTTCTTCCCGCATCAAGTCCATGGGATTGACCACTGCGTCCACGCTATCTTTAAAAACATCGCCAACTAGGAGGTCAATAACATGACGCTTCATGTCAGGGTTTTGACGAATAAATGCACCGAAGGAGAAGCCTTCATAAAAGGCATAAACAAGCCTTTTCATGCGCTCCATACCTTGAACAAACTTAGGTCCCCAAGTACCCAACTGATTAGCGGATAAATCGTTTTTCAATATGGCCTCAGCGATAGCATCTGCAGCCATTTCACCAGATTTAAGGGCCAGAAATACCCCCGAAGAATAAATCGGATCGAGGAAACCAAATGCATCACCTACTAATACCCAGCCATCGCCTGCAACTTGGGAACAACGGTAGGAAAAATCTTTGGTACTCATAAATCCACCAACTCTTTTACCTGCAGCAACTCTGCGTTTTGCAGCAGGGCAGCGATCAAGTTCTCGGTTAAATATCTCTTCATGAGAAAGTTTATCAGCAAACATATCTTCGATAGAAGAAACAACACCTACGCTGACAATGTTGTTATGAAGAGGAATATACCAGAACCAGCCTTTTTTCCCTTCGGTCTGTAGAACAAGGGTTGCGCCCTCGTCGAGACCAGCTTCTCTGGAAGCTCCTTCAAAATAAGCCCAGATAGAAGCTTTCTTGAGAAGAGGATCGGTTTCTTTTATTTTAAGGCGATTACCAATAACAAGGCTTTGACCACTGGCATCGACAACAACTTTAGCGCGGACTTCTTCAATTGAACCATCGGGATTTTGAACTTTTACACCTACGCAGCGAGTTCCTTCAAAAATCGCATCAAGAACCCTGTAACCATAGCAAACATCCACTCCAAGATCGGAGGCGTTATCAAGAAGCATCTTGTCGAATTCGCTACGAACGACCTGCCAAGTTTGGGCGCATTCGTGGGGATTGTTTTCGAAGAAGTAGAAGGGCTGAGATTCTTTACCTGCATCGGTGACGAATTGGACACTGTATTTTTTTGTAAAAGCACTCGCTTTGATTTTTTCAATGACCCCCATCCGCCTTAAAGTCCAGTAGGTATCGGGCATGAGCGATTCGCCAATATGAAAACGAGCACCCTTTTCGCGTTCGAACAGTCTAACTTTCAAGCCGTGCTGCGCAAGAATGGTTGCGGTGGAAGATCCAGCGGGCCCACCACCAATTACAATCACATCAAGACCGAGATCGTTTTTCATAATCATGTTAAATACCCCTTGGTATAAATATCGACTCGAACGAAACAATTGTTCAAACAACTATTTTATTTTAGCCTCTTTTTCAGGAATTACCACCCCTTTAACCTTTTTCGTACAAAAAAGTGAAGCTACGACCTAAAGCTATATGCAGTAGCACCTTATGCCTAAACATTGCACAAAAGTAACAAGAATAAGTCTATAGGCTAAATTAAAAAGTGAAATTCAAACTTCGGGGGATACCACTTCGAACAGTTCAATTGCGGGCAAACCCTGACAATGAATCAATGCGACTCTACCATAATAAGGCTTTTGATCATTGGAATGAAACCAGTGCTCTCTTGCTGGGAAAGCATCAATTTTCAGAAGTTTAACCAGCTCTATTTTTCGCATGATTTCGTTGCGAATGAGAATTCTACCCAATGGTTCTTTTCTTGCAAGAATCTCGCCTTGGACATTAAGGGGAAGAAAATCCATCCTAACTCTCATCAGGCCAAACAAAACAATCTTGCCTGTTTTCTCACCAATCAGATTTAGAATCCGCGAATAACAACTGTTTTGGCTTATCTCTGAAAGAACCCTTACCCTTACCGGTTCAGCGTGATGGGATTCCATAGTAACGGTCATATGATGCTCATGATCTAATAAAGATCTATAAGCATCAGGAACATCCGAAGAATTAATCAGGTGAACAATAGGAAAGGGTTCGCTTGGGAACTCTTTAAATAAACCAGCAAGAACAGCAAGACTATCATCAGGCAAACGGGTCATACTTTACCTAGCTGAATTAATGATAAAGGCTCTGCCTGTTGAGGAGCTTCGAATTTCTCGAGGACTGAATCGACAAGAAAATAGAGCAATCTGCGAAAATCTTCGGAGTCAACTTCATCCGCAATAGCTTCTGCACGAGCTCTAAATTTTTCTACAAGTTTTTGGCCTTTGCTGAACACTTCATTCAATTGATAAAGCTGGTGAATTCTTTCAACTAATTGGAAAGAACTATCACCTTTTCTGGCTCGCTGAAGCAATCCTAAAATCTCTTCTTTTTGAGCAGGAGTCGCGGTTTCTAGAGCCATGGCCAAAAGCACCGTTGGCCTTCCAGCAAGCACATCCTGGCCTGCCACAACCTTGTTTTCAGAGTTGGTATCGAAGTCGCCCAAATCATTAAGAATCTGAAAAGCGATCCCAAGATTCTTGGCAAACTCACCAATCATTTTCTCGTAGGCATCCGCAGGCCCTGCAAGCCTAACACCAGCATACAACGCAGCTTC
>CAXNFS010000345.1:0-3348 GCA_964201235.1 Gemmataceae bacterium
C
This sequence comes from Gemmataceae bacterium, assembly GCA_964201235.1. Classification (GTDB taxonomy): domain Bacteria; phylum Planctomycetota; class Planctomycetia; order Gemmatales; family Gemmataceae; genus UBA969. The sequence goes on from CAXNFS010000345.1 coordinate 2, forward strand.
TTGTATGGCTACTGGGGTGGATATCTAGGTAAGCCCGATTGGGTTGCATTGAAGGATCATATCGCCAAAGTGGGTGGGGACTTTGTGCCTGCTCATGTCAGTGGGCATGCTTATATTCAAGATATTGTTGAGTTTGTAAATTCTGTCAGTGCAAAAACAGTAATCCCGATTCATACTTTCGAACCACAAATGTTCCAGCAGCACTTTTCAAATGTAAGAATGCTTACCGATGGCGTGCCTTTTGAGCTTGAACAAAGCCTAGAAATGCAACCATGCAACTGAAGTTGGAATCAGATTGGCGGTTGATTTTAAATTATTGGAATTGCTTGCTGTTGATTTATTAGGGGAATTAAAAGCATCCCATACAGCAGGGATGCTGTTAAGGGTGAAAATTATTATTAGTTTAAATTTGCAATTAAGTGTTAATGACAAAAAGGTGAATTCGATGAAAGTATATGCTTACGGTGAAGATGCCCTGACCCTATGGGCTATTAAAAATAGGTTATCAGAAATTCTTGGCAAGTTGGGCGATGAAACCAAAGTTGATGAGTGCAAAATATTCTTTCGCCCTAGTTTTGGCAGGGGAGGTAAGGGCACTTCTAATTTTGGGGAGTTTGATTTTATTTTGCTGACAGGTAAAGCAATTTATCTTGGAGAGAGTAAGTGGGACGGATCTTCAGAAAAGCTGAAAGATGGATTGTTAGAATTAAGGCCAGAACAGCTATTTAGGCATAATGTTTTTAAATGGTATATAAATAATTGGACCTTTGCTTGCCCGCAACTGACCGATTGGAAAGATCTAATTCAAGCATCAAAAAATCGGGAGCCCAAATTTCCAAAATTAGAACCAAATGGAAACGAGCAGGAAGATAAAACCGTTCCCTCGGAAGACAAGTTGTTAGCTTCTAATATTAAAACTGTATCAGATATAATTTCTAAGCATTTTGGATCATCAAAGCCTGCTGTTATTAATGTTTTATTATATTTGCATAATGGTGAAGGCCTTAAAGAAGATTCCGGTCCCAATGATTTTAAAGTCGTCAATATAAATTACACAGATGCTTTGAAAGATAACTTGATTGAAATAGAGCTTCAGGTGAAAGCCAAGTAGAAGTGGGGCGACCTTTCCCGGAAGAGAATCGGAACGAGATTTTGGTTTACGGTAACTGCACCATTACTGGATCGCTGCGAATATTAAAATTTATAATAGATTGTTAAAGGTATTAATTATACTATTTAAAACTCAAGAATATTTTTATTAACAAAAAGGAGGATCTGATGAAAGTATATGCTTACGGTGAAGATGCCCTGACCCTATGGGCGATTAAAAGTAAGTTGCCAGAAATTCTTAAGCAATTGAATGGTGGGAAGGATGAAGCAGAAGAGGTTGTTAAGGATTGCAAAATATTCTTTCGTCCTAGTTTTGGCAGAGGAAAAAACTATGGTGAATTCGATTTTATTATACTTGCAAACGATAAGCTTTATTTAGGAGAAAGCAAATGGGATCGATCTTTAATTAAATTTGAAGATAAGAGCAAAAAAAAATTGAAGTTGGATGCCCCTCAAAATATGAGGCATAAAATCTTCAGTTGGTATGTGGACAAAATGAAAAATATTGAGGATTGGAGTGCTTTTAATGAAAAAGATAAGGCTGATTTTAATAGTGCTCATCCCGGGAAAACAATCCCTGGAACAGATACGGTATTAGCCAAAAATTTAATGACCGTATTGGGCATGATTTTAAACTCCAAAATAGAAAAATTAAAAATTAAAAATGTATTCTTGTATTTTTATAACACTGAAGATGTCGAAAAATCTCCGAAAAAGAAACCTGCTAAAACGCTTGAAATTTTAAATGGTATTAAACAACAACAACAGGAATCACACAATTCTGAAAACGAGGAATTTCAAATTGTTACAATGGATTATTCTAAGGTTGCCAAAAATAACCTGATTGAAATAGAAATTTAGGTCAAAATCAAATAGCATTGTTTTTAAGGGGTTTGGATTAAGCAAGAAACGGTTTCGGTTATTGCAATTAACTGCCTAAGCCTCTCCGGCTTATTAAGTCTAAAGAGGCTTGGGTGTTTTTAATAATGCTTTGCAATTTACTTCCCTTTGTTCCAATAGATGCGGACATTTTTTGTGGCCCTGCCAACTGCAACGATGTCGATTTTGCCATCGCCATCTAAATCGGCAGCAGCAAGATCTTCAATTGCAACGCCACCTTCATCAACATCATTGCGGGTCCAAGTAGCGCCTTTGCCATCACTTGTTGAGTAAATACGCACGCCATTTTTCTTGCCCTTCTCCTTGGCAAGTTCATCTCGCACGCCAATGATCAATTCATCACCAGGCATGCCATCGAGATCTGCGCAGGTAACAGCATGGCCCCATTTAAGTTGGTCATCAAGCACCTTGCGGTTCCAGAGTTCGCCTGGTTTGGATTGGGTGTAAACCACAACTTGGTTGCCATGCCAAGGTTCAATGGTGGCAATGAAGGGCGAACCATCAGCGAGTTTGCCTTGCTTGATTTCGCTTGCGCCCCGGTTGGACTTGAGGTTTTCCTGATTACCAACCCCGAGTTTAGAGGTGGTCCATTTGTCGTTTAGTTTGGAAACTTTATGAACACCATCGTAGGTTGCGGTGATGAAATCCATGGCTTTGGTGCCTGAGCGGGGAACGGGTGCAAAGTTATGCATCACATGAAGTGATTCATCAAGAACTTCGGGCATCCAGCGATCCTTCATGGGGTTTGCAGGAATGTGGTAGGCGAGAAGTCGAATAGGTGAACCATCGGTCCAGTTATTTTCTTTGGTGCTGTTTCTACCCATGAGTGGTCCAAGGATAAGTTCAGGTTTGCCATCGCCATCGGTGTCGGCAAAGCGGATGCGGTGAACAGTGGGTTCTTCTGCGATGGGGAACATGGTCCAAGGTTCATCAAGATTTTTGCCACGCTTAAGCCATTGAAGTGTGCCACCTGATTTGGTGTTGAAGGGTTTCCAATCTGCGCCTATGACAAGGTCGAGATGGCCATCGCCATCGATATCGTGGGCAGCAATGCAAACATTATCGGGTTTGGTTTGGCCGGTGATGATGGTATGAAGTTTCCATGTGGGGTTTTCAAACCAAATGACGCGGTTGCTATCGACGACGACGATATCCTTTTTGCCATCTTCGTTTATATCTTCGAGGATTACTGCGTACCCAACGGTAAGGGAGCGGTCGATTTCCTGCATTTTGAAGTCATCAGGGTTGATGGCGATGGCCAAGTTTAAAAGGCCAAGAGTTGTAATTGTTAAAAGCATCTGAGAATCTCCAAATAGCAGGGTAATAAAAGGCAGGCT
>CAXNFS010000346.1:0-3316 GCA_964201235.1 Gemmataceae bacterium
GGAATTGTTGAACCTGCATTTGATTGGGAGAATAAAAACGCAAGTCATCCCGAACTTCTGGATTGGCTTGCGCATGAATTTGTCGCTTCTGGATATCAGGCAAAATCGGTTATTCGCTTGCTCATGAATTCTCAGGCATATCAGCGCGAATCCAATGGCCATAATCTTACTGCCGCTTCTGATAAACGGTTTTTCACCGCACCCGATAAAAGGCGAATGTCTGCTGAACAAGTGGTTGATTCGCTTTATCAAGCTTCTGGTAGAAGCATGAAAGTTGAAGAAATTACTTTTGATTCTGATAGTAGACAACCGCCAGATCGAATGCTAAACCTTGGGGTTCCTAAGCGGGCTTGGGAGTATACTTCCCTTTCCAATGAACGCGATAGGCCAAGCCTTGCTCTTCCACGAGTGCAGGCTGTTACCGATGTCTTAGAAGCTTTTGGCTGGCGTGGTGCTAGGCAGAATCCTATCACTGATCGCGATACTTCTCCGCATCTTCTACAGCCCGCCATTCTTGCAAATGGTACTTTGTCTTCTTGGATTAGTAGGCTTTCTGATAATAGTTCTCTTACACGCATAGCCCTAGAATCAAAAACACCGGATGAACTTGCAGATGAAATTTATCTGAGGTTTCTTTCCCGGTTTCCTACAGCAGATGAAAAAAATAAAGTTCTAGAAATGCTGGAGCCCGGCTTTGTTTCTCGAATTAAAAATCCTGTTCCTAGGTCATTTGTTGAGCTTGTGAGGTTGCCTAATATTTCTTGGACCAATCACTTGGTTGAAGAAGCGACGAAGGTAAAATTGGAAATGGAAAAAAGAGCTAGGGTAGGCGATGCTCCTTCCGAATTGCTTGACGATTCTTGGCGTGAACGAGTTGAAGATATTGTTTGGGCAGTCTTTAATCTTCCTGAATTTGTTTGGGTTCCTTGATCCTTTTTATCATTTGAATTGAGGGTGATATTAATGTCACAGTTTTCTGATCGCAGAACATTCCTTGCTGCTTCCGCTTTGACTATCGCGGGTTCTACTTCTGCATCCTTTAACCCCGTTCACTTTCCCAAGGGTAAGGCAGAACATTGTGTTTTTATCTGGCTGGGTGGTGGCATGGGCCAGACTGATTCCTTCGATCCCAAACGGGTGGGCGATCCGAAGAAGAAAATTGCAGGCTCTTATTACAAAGCTATTGATACCTCGGTTAAGGGGGTTCAAGTTTGTGAGCATTTTTCTAAAATCGCACCACTCATGGATCGCATGACTATTATTCGCACCATCAATCATGATGTTATTGATGAGCATGCCGCTGCAGTAAATCGAATGCATACGGGCAGGAATGTTACCGGCACTGTGGTATATCCTTCCATTGGTTCTGCTGTTGCGCATGAAAAAGGATCGGCACAAGATGGCGCACCATCTTATGTTTTGATCGGTTATCCCAATGTTACCCGCGGCCCGGGTTTTCTTGGTTCAAAATTCAACTATCTTTACCTTACCGATACGGTGAGTGGGCCTGCAGGATTATCCCGACCTGAAATGATTACCGTACCCAGACAAGATCGCAGGGAGGCGTTGCTTTCTGAACTTCGGAAAGTCAATAAGGTTGCGGGAAAAGACAAAGCACTAGAAGATTACGAAACTGCTCTCGAGCAAAGTTTAAAACTTAGTGGCCCTGCTTTTTCCAAGGTCTTTAATCTTACTGAAGAAAACTCCACCCTAAGAAATTCATATGGGGGTGAGTTCGGCCAACGGTGTCTTTTGGCTCGAAGATTGATTGAGCGAGGGGTTCGCTTCATCGAAGTTTCGCATAATCTCAATTTTTCCAATGGCACCGGTTGGGATGTGCATAACCAAGGTATAGAAAAACAACATATACTGATTCAAGAATTAGACCAAGCAGTTGCTGCTCTTGTCCTTGATCTTGAATCTAAAAAAATGCTTGATAAAACCCTGATTGTCGTTGCGACAGAGTTTGGTAGACCGCCAGAATTTGATGGAGGCGGGGGCAGGGGCCATCAATCTAAAACTTTCAGTGTCCTGCTTGCTGGTGCTGGGTTGAAGCATCAGGGGGCCTTTGGTGAAACAGATGAACTCGCCAAAAAGCCTGTCAAGGATTTGGTCCGCGTTCCCGATTTCTTTGCTACCATCCATGCCTCGCTCGGCATCGATCCTTCAAAGAATCTTTATGATGGCGACCGCCCGGTGCCCATCACGGATTCTGGTGTTCCTGTAAAGGTTCTTTTTTAAAGTGGTGTAAATAAACAAAAAAGGCAGATGAATATCATCTGCCTTTTTTTTATTGTTGCTTTGGAATCGTACCTATTTAAGGCATTTCCAAATGTTTTTCTTCGACCATATGCCTTAGTTTGCGCATCGATCTTGCATGAATCTGGCGTACCCTTTCCTTGGTAATTCCAAATTGCATGCCGATTTCTTCCAAGGTTGCAGATGATTGTTTTTCATCCAACCCAGCACGCAGCTTAATGATTTCTCTTTCTCGCGGATCGAGGAAGTTTAAAAGCCTGTTGATGCTGTGGCTGGCGCGTTCCTTCTGCGCGTAAAGTTCTTTTTCATCGGAGCGGGCATCTACCGTTGTGCTGAATACTTCTTCATTGCCTGTAACAAAGCGTTCCCGATGATGGATTTCAGTTGGAATGCTGCGGGCGAAATTCTTCATGATGGCCCAGCTTGCATAAGTACTGAACTTGAAGCCTCGGCCGAAATCAAACTTTTCCACTGCCCGGATCAATGACATGTTACCATCGGATATCAGTTCGAAAAAGTTTTCAACCTGCCCACTATGACGCTTGGCAATATTTACTACTAAGCGCATGTTGGCGTTAATTAAGGAATCTTTCACCATATTGGCTTGGTGAATCAGATTCTCGATTTCATCAAGTACTTGCACTTTCACTTTTAAAAGGTCTACTTCAGGAGGATTTGCACCCTCTTTTAATATGCTATTTCGAAGTTTCAATGCTTTGGACTTAAGGAAATTCATCTTACGGAAAAGGTGTTGTTCCTGTTCCTTGTTTAAGAGGGGGACTTCGTAAAGGTTGCCCAGTTCTGTTTGCACATCCTTGGGGGCCTTCATCGATTTTCGTTTGGCTTCGTATTCATCAGCGCCTGGCATAGGTGCGAGGATCGCCAATTCAAGGTTTGCGTCTTCGAAGCCAGGATTTGGAATGAAATCCAAATTGTGTTCGAGTAACTTTTGAGCCCTTACCTCATGTATCACGCGGTACATCGAGGTTCGGTTTCGTTGAAAGCGTTTGGCTAGAATATCCACGGTTTCACCTCGAGAGTAAGAGTTAAAAATACT
>CAXNFS010000347.1:0-3313 GCA_964201235.1 Gemmataceae bacterium
TCTTCAGCTTCGGAGGGATAACCAACCAAAATCATGAACATAAAACGATCCAACTGAGCTTCAGGAAGAGGATAGGTGCCCTCTTGCTCGATGGGATTTTGGGTTGCAAGCACAAAAAAAGGTTTGGGCAATACATGGCGCTGGCCACCAACCGTGACTTGAAGTTCCTGCATGGCTTCAAGAAGAGCGGACTGAGTTTTGGGGGGAGTACGGTTGATTTCATCAGCAAGAACAAGGTTGGCAAAAATCGGACCATTAATGAAACGAAAGACTCTTTCACCGGAAGTCTTATTCTCTTGAAGAATTTCAGTTCCAGTAATATCGGAGGGCATTAAATCCGGCGTAAATTGAATGCGGTTAGATACAAGGCCCAAACTTGATGCCAAAGTTTTAACAATTAGGGTTTTCGCCAACCCAGGCACACCAACCAAAAGGCAATGTCCCTTTGCAAAGAGGGCGAGAAGAAGTTGTTCAACAACCTCGGAATGGCCCACAATCACTTTGGAAATTTCTTCCCGTATTTTAACTCCAGCTTGCTGAATCTTCTTAAGAGCTTCAAGATCGCTGGACTTTTCGTTTTCACTATCATGCAATATTTCAATCATATTTTGTTCATCAGGCACAGCAACCAAACCTTTCTTATAAATCAATGGGCCAGGCAATAAACCTCAGAAGCCAAACCCACCAGCACATCATTCTTTTCAAACAAAATTACGGGATAATGAATAGCAGAAACTTCTTTAACAAATGAAACTTCAGGAAAAAGATGAAAGTCATTCACAGCTTTAAAAACCCAGTGGGCACCCCCGGCATAGGTTTCTAAAAACACCCTCTTTTGCACATCGCCATGTGAAAGAAAATACAAAGGCATTCCCTTCCCCTTGGGATAAATAGAATCGGAACTCCAAGCCAAAAACCAAGCTCCAAGCTTTATGGTAATTTTAGTGCACGAAGGGGGCGATACCCAAACAAGAATTTCCCCCTCATGAAGATTCATACGCCAATCGTAAAGCAAAAAGTCAGGAGATAATTTAAAATACTTGGTTTCTTGTTTCGTATTCAAATTCCACGATTTGAAATAGCTGCCTGCAAACCCGTAAAGGTTATCACCCAAAAGACGCCAAGCATCAAGGTTCAGGTTTTTCTCGAATATTAAAAATGGCTTGTCCCAAATATGGCTGCCCTTGGTCAAATCAATAAAAAACAAAAAGGTCGCGGTATTACCTTCAACACCAACAACAGCTTGATTGTTAAAGGCAAAAATCGCCCCTGCCTTCCCCGATTTAAGTGATGCAGGAAGCAATGCGATTTTCATAATGCATCGAAAACCCTTTGATTCCAGCAAGCAAAGCTTTCCATCGGAATTAAGTGCAAGAATGTTATCTCGAACAGACGCCATGGTTTCCCATGGAGAATCATCCAACCTAGGCACGCATTTGGGTTGCGAACCACCCTTCTCTACATACCAGTAATTGTTTTTATTATCCGGAACAATAAACGCATCCTGATTAATCGAAACCATTTCTTGCAAGATTAGATGATGATCAGAAAAATCACTTTCAAAGAAAGGAAACTGGGATTCGAAAAGAACTTTCCCATTATTGGAATCAAGACAATAGATTTTCCAAGAGCCATCGTGACAAATTACTTTATCACCTAAAACCACAAATCCGAAGGGATTGGCATTATTGTTGGTTGGTGTAAAACTCCACAGCTCCGCGCCCTTTTTCAAATCAAATGCAATGACCGATTTTTCAAACCCGAGTAACAAAGTATCGCCTTGGGCTTTCATCCAAGTGCAAACATCTCGTAACTTCGACTCCCAAAGTAAAGACCCATCTGAATTTCGAACAACCTTAAAATCTTGAGAACGAGCTATTGCTGTTAAATTTGAAGTTTTAGCAATTTGAACTAAGCCTTGATCAAAAAGTTTCCCGCCTCCGGTTTGCCTTGATACCCACTTTATATCTCCGACTTTCCAATCTTGTTTCACACTCTTTTCGTTAGGCACTTGCGCCTTTATTTCTCCATTCTTCGAAGCCTGTGGCGCTAAAAAAACTGCATCGGGTTTCTTAGATTTCCCGGCTTTATTTCCCGGATACATCCGGATCGCATTACGATCAACACTCAATAAAACATCATCAAAGAGAAAAAGATTGCCTGGCTGTAAACGATGAAATAAAGAAAGATCTGCAGCGGGCAAGCCAGTTTTCATGTCGACAACAAAAACCCCTTTAACGGTCGGCCAAATATAATTATTGTCAAGGATAAATCCCCTTCCAGCAGAAGGCAGGGAACTACCATCCGCGGGAATACTCCAAGCATGACTATCTAAACCATTGGTAGCATTTAAGGCTCGCAATCCATTTTCAGTACCTAACAATAAAACACCATCTTTAACCGCAATCAATTGGTTGACATTTTCAACATCACGAGTCCATACAAGAGTTCCACTCCCGCTATCTAATGCCTGCACCACTCTATTTCTAGTGTTTAGATGATAAACCATGGCTTCATGAAAAATAGCCCGAAGCGGTGTTGGTGTTTTGATGCTGCGTGCATTTTCATTTGGCGCAACCAACCTTAGCCATACAGTTTTTCCTGTCTTTTGGTCTACTGCAGTAACAGAACCGCCCCTGCTGGTTGCAACTACAAGGTTACCTGCAAGGGTCAAAAATGCCTGCTTGTTTTCTTCTAATTGAACCGCTGTAGTTTCAGAAGCGACCTCGCAAGACCAAAGCAAATCTGGCGTACCTGCATTAAGGTTGTAACAATGAACTTTAGACACCTCTCTACCGCTCACCTTTTGGCTAGTAAGAACAAAAACCCTACCTTCATGAACCAACGGGTCACTTTCAAATCTACTGTTATCCCCCGTTGGAAGCTTAGCCTCCCAAAGCAGTCGAGTCGCATCGGGATTAACTTCTAGGCAAGCAAGAAAGCTTTCGCAATCTAAAATGTCAGTTGCAACAGGGGCAAAGATTCTGTCCTTATTTTTAATCGGTTTATCAAGAGTTACCAGCACCCTGTTAGGCGGGCAAAAGGTTAGGGCCATGCTTCGACCCAACCTTAATTGCTGGTTTAAATTGCCTTTTGGGAACATCTCGTTAGGATCGTAAACGATAGTTTTGGCACCAGAAACCAAATCAAAAGAAATCAGTTTGGAACCATCTTGAAACAATATGCGCGAACCAACCCGCAACGGATGGCATGGAAGATCGGGAGATTTTTGTGGAGCCAAAAGGTTTTTTGCAGAAACCGCATCTGGCTCATCATTATCCATCGTGGCAATCGAGGTCTTCCAAGTTGGGGG
>CAXNFS010000348.1:0-3294 GCA_964201235.1 Gemmataceae bacterium
TAATGCCCTTCTTCTTTTTCGCTATAAACGGCTTGTTTTAGGCTGCGAAGCATTGCGTAATGAACAGCATGCTTTTCGGGTTTGGAGGAAGATTCCGCCAAAATACGCTGCAAGGTGAAACGATCTTCAGCGTTATCGATCTGGTAACCAAGAGTACGGACGAATGCAGCAAAAGCTTTTTGCTTGGTGGGTTCAGGATCTGGGTGGATTCTGCGTAAAAACTTAACCCCAAGGCTGTGAAGATGTTCTGCTATAGCTTCATTTGCGGTCAGCATGAACTCTTCAATAATTTGATGGCTTAAATCGTTGACGCTGTTATGTGCGCCGCTAACCCTGCCATCTTTATCGAACTCCAGTTTGGGTTCTGGCATATCGAGTTCAAGAGCGCCTCTGTGGAATCTTCGGCCTCGTAGGATAAGTGCGAGAGTTTTCATGCGTTCAAGCATTGCGCCAATATCTTCGGGAACTTCGGGCGCTTCGGGAGTCTTATCAAGGAACGCCATTACTTGTTCGTAATGAAACCGTTTCTTGACTTTTATAACGCCACGTTCAAATGTAACCGTGGTCTTACGCCCCTTGGGATCAAAATCAACCACCACGGTTTGAACATACCTGACTTTATCTTGCTGAAGGCTTGCGAGATGATTAGAAATGGTTTCAGGAAACATGGGTATAACTTTGCCGGGCAGATAAATACTTGTGGCTCTACTGCGAGCTTCGCGATCGAGTGCACCGCCTTGTTTTACAAAATGTGCTACATCGGCGATATGAACCCAAAGAGTCCAATGGCCAGAAGCTGGATCGAGTTCAACCTGTACCGCATCATCAAAATCTTTTGCATCGATGGGGTCGATGGTTACTACAGTGTGTTTGGTGTAATCTACTCTGCCATCAAAATCTTCCTCGGAAAAATTCTCTGCGATATGGTGGGCTTCATCAAGCACATCAGGAGGGAAAATGTCAGGTAGGTTGTAGGATCTGATGATAGCTAAGGTTTCAACCCCTGGGTCACCTTGGGGCCCTAGAAGTTCGGTGATGACGCCTTCGCCTCGTTCTTCTGGAGAAGGAAAGCGGATCATATCAAACACAACCTTGTCGCCCGGTTTGACATTCTTGGTTGTGGGATCGCCAATGACGATGGATTGGGAAAAAACCGCGCCATCCACTTTGACAAAACCTTCGCCCGCTTTTTCCCAGTAGGTGCCAACAAACTGGTGCGATTTTCTTTCTAACACACTGATGATCTGGCCTGTTGATGGCCGATCTGAATTGCCTCTGCGAAGAATTTGAATTGCGACGAGATCGCCGTTGGCAGCATTGTTGCTGTTCTCGGGAAAAATGCGAATTTCAGGGCTAGCCACCCCATCGACTGGGCTAGGTTTTACAAAACCACCCCCCGAACTCATGGTTCGATAAGTTCCTTTAAGGCTGGGTTTTGCACCCGATTTACGAATCGCTTGGCTATTGTTGATTTCAATGCGGCCTTGTTGAACTAGATCGTTTAATGCTGCGCGGAACTCGCCATAGGCCCCGCCCGCAAGGCCAAGCCTGCGAGCGAGAATACGGGCTTTCATGGGCTGGTAGCTTTGTTTATTAACAGCCTGAAGAATCTTATCGTGAATACGGCCCATAATGAAACTGGCCCCTTGGTGTTGGTCGAACCCGCTGTAGACCTTTGGTTAATCAACCGAGGTGGTGTCAGGGGTGGCGCCTTTGTATAACTTGCGCTGTAAAAGATTATTGTAGGGGGTCCAGTGGGCATCTTTGCCTGCATCTTCTATTTCTTTCGTAAACGCATGAACCTTGGCGTCCAAGTTATCTAGATGATGAAGAGCGACGGCTTCGGGTGTCATAGGAAGTTTCGGGCTGCCAAATTCATAGGTTCCATGATGGCTTAATATCATGTGCTTAAGTCGCCACATTAGCTCGGTCGGAAAAGGTTCGCCCGAAAGTTCGGGAACGCATGCGATTTTTTCATTGAGTATTTCAACGCCCTGAACAATATGACCGATTAACTGGCCTTCATCAGAATATGTTAGTGCTTTATCGCAAGTTAATTCTCTGATCTTCCCGATATCATGCAGGAATATACCCATGAATAGTAAATCTTTATTAACCGAAAGGTAAAGCGGTGCGAGCCTGTCCCAAGCTTCCATGAGGCTGGTCACATGCTCGACCAGGCCACCCAAATAGGCATGATGATGCCTGATGCCCGCTGGAACCTTACAGAAAGCCTGCATCAATTCCTCATCCATAAAGAAAGCCTCTGCCAAGGCACGCAAATGCGGGTTAGTCATCTTGCGTAAAAAAGTACGAACCTTTTCAATCAACTTGCTGATGTCTTGTTCGGTGTGTGGCAGAAATTCTGAAAGATCAACATCGTTAGGCGATACTTTTTCAAAGGAGTTGACAATCATCTGAAGGGTGCCTTGAAAAAGTTGCACCTTCCCCTTCACATGAAGAAAATCCCCTTCTTCAAAAGAGCGAAAAGCCGACTCGTTGGCGTTCCATTGGCGCGCAGCAATCGAACCAGATCGGTCGCGCAGTTCCATTTGCAAATAGGAATTACCATTGCGGTTGGCCCGCAGTTGTTTGTCGAGAGCGACAAAAACCTCATCCACGGTTGCCCCATCTGTCAACGATTTCATCATTTGTCTGGCCATAATCAGTCCCTTTCTTAAAAGGATAGTATAGTGGCACGGGAACTTGATGCCTTAAGAATAATTATGAAGGTTGTAAAATTCACTCCGCCCCAATGGGAAGAGTAGGCGATTTGGCCCCATCGGTCCAAACCCAGCCATACTGTGTATTACTTGGTGAAGCACCTTGTTTGTAACTTTCCCGGATGGAAGTCATCTTGTCGATTTTCAAAGCTTTGCGCTTTTCTTCGACATTGATGTTGAACAACCGTGCAGCATTCAGCCCGAAGATTTGGTCCTTGATCTTATCAGTTAACTCTGGGTATTGGAATTTGTCCCTAAATTCTGGAAGCATTTGCAACCTACGCAACCTGACGATCTGGCTTTGTGGGCAGCCATTCCAGATGGAATCCGTACCCCAGAGGATGTGATCAGCGCCTGCAACTTCGATCATCTGGCCTAATGCATGCAGGCAGATTTTAGGTGCAGCAGCAGAAAGAATGTTAAAGGTGCTGCCCAGTTCGAAGTAAACATTCTTGATTTTCGGGTTAGCCTTGAGATCTCTGAGTATATCGCTAATCCAAGGGATCTCTTGTTCATTGGGTTTTTCCCGCGCAGGAACAGGCGCACCTATGCCACGCCCTGCAGATCCAAA
>CAXNFS010000349.1:0-3293 GCA_964201235.1 Gemmataceae bacterium
ATAAACCAAGTACCTTCATTGAAACAATAATTTAGAGGGTAATAAGTTATGAGTGGCGTGATGCGCGAGCGATCATTTATCTCGCTGGGGCAGATGTAGGAACTTAATCTTAATGCTGCGACATCAGGCCTTGTGGTGAAGTTGTTAGGTGCTGTTTTCCAATCGATTAGACTGTGCAGGCTTGCTTGTTCCAGATACGGCAGAAGCCTGGCGTGTGCCGACCATGGCTGAGATACAGCGCCTTTGGGCATCTCTGAAACACAGGGAAAGTATTCCAAGGTTGTTAAGTGATTTTGTAATGCCAGCCCTAGTTGCTTGAGATTGTTCTGGCACTTTGCCCTGGCGGCGGCTTCTCTCACCTTTTGCACTGCAGGCAATAGCAGCCCTATGAGTATTGCAATGATTGCTATAACCACTAAAAGTTCTATCAGCGTGAAAGCAATTCGAATTGATTTAAATATAGACCGTCTCATGACATTCCTTTTTGGTTTAGGATGATTCTTATAATGGCGCATCTTATACTTTATAAGGTGCCAATATCTAGTGCGAAAGCCTTAATGCGCGATGACTGATTTCTTACATCATTACACATCATCAAGATTTAAAAATGAACATGGATTGATTTAAGGTTTTCCAAAGCCCCCAGAGAATCGGTAACCCTACTAGCAGCCAGAATGATCCCAGCAAAAACCATTCGTTTTTATTAGTTGTAGTTTCATTTGGAATTGCAGAAATGTTGCTGGGTTTTGGTGTGGCAATTGCTCCACTTTGCACGGTTGGGCTTTCAATTAAAAACCATTTTGCACTCACAGGTTTAAGTAGAAAATTGCATACCATCCCGCCTAGAAGAAGTGATGAAAGTATATACATGGTGGTATCATAAGCATGGCTTTTTGGTATCCCTGATTGAATTTGAGATTCATTAATGTAATTGACCAGCACCGGGCCAAGTATGCCCGCAGCAGACCAAGCTGTTAATAATCTGCCATGAATTGCACCTACCATTTTGGTTCCAAACATGTCTGCAAGGTAGGCAGGAATGGTTGCAAATGCGCCGCCATACATTGTGAGGATCACGCAAAAGATTAAAGCAAAAGCCGCGATGCTTCCAATTTTTCCTGCATAAGGAACGAGTGCATAAAGTAAAAATCCAAGAATGAAGAATATATGGTAAGTTGCTTTGCGCCCGATAATATCAGAGAGAGAAGCCCAGAAGAATCGCCCACCAATATTGAATAAACTAAGCAGCCCTGTAAATCCAGCAGCATAGGCTGCGATTTTTCCCAGCTCTTCCTTGCTTAAATTATCAAACTCTTTTTCTAATCCTAATAACCTTCCCGCAAAAACTTCCTGCAACATAGGCGATGCCATTCCAATCACCCCGATCCCTGCAGATACATTCAAACAAAGCATCATCCACAAAAGCCAGAACTGTGGCGTTTTCCATGCATGATCAACATGTACATGCCCTTGTGTGATCATTGAGTTTGAAGTTTGGGCTTCAGGTGGATTCCAATTTACAGGCTTCCAACCTTCTGGCGGTACGCGATAGGCAAAAGATCCAATCATCATGAAAATAAAATAAATTCCAGCAAGTGCTAAGAATGTTTCCCATACTCCTACGGATGTCGGGGTTGCAAATGTTTTCATGAGCAAATCAGCTAGAGGCGAACCGATCATAGCACCACCCCCAAAGCCCATGATTGCCATGCCCGTGGCCATGCCGCGTTTGTCGGGGAACCATTTGATCAAGGTGGAAACTGGTGAGATGTAGCCAAGCCCAAGTCCAACGCCACCTATAACGCCAGCGCCCAACCACAGTAGCCAGAGTTGATGGATGTAAACACCGAAGGAAGAAATGACCAAACCACCACACCAGCAGAGGGCGGAAATAAATCCTGCCTTGCGAGGGCCTGCATGCTCCAACCATCGTCCGAATAATGCTGCGCTAGAACCTAGGAAAACAAAAAAGAGCGTGTACATCCAACCCAGCATGGGCTTGTCCCAATCATATTGAGTTGAGAACAATTTTTGAATGAAGGTCATGCCAGCAGGGTAGGGGATGGGTGTTGTAATGCCAACTGCTTTTGTTAAAGGCAGCCAGAATACTGAGAACCCATAAGCCATGCCAATGCACAAGTGGATACAAAGTGCAGCGGGGGGTACAAACCAGCGATTGAACCCTGGTTGTGCCACTGTTCTTTCTCTGGAAAGCAGGCCATTAAAATAGGTGTGTATGAATGACATATTTTGTGATCTTTAGCTGAAGACTAGAGGATTACCTAGCCTTGATGCGTACGCAGAGTATTGATGCCATCACGGAGTGCGGCCAGATAAATCCATAGATCTCCACCATAGGCAAGCATGCGGAAGCCTTGGTCGATGAACTTCTTGCCTTCAGGAATGCTTAAGGGCATGAAGCCTGGAGTTTTATTATTTCGCTTGCAGGCATCGACCACTTTTTTTACCGCATCTTGAAATAACGGGTGATCAAATTGGCCAGGAATTCCCAAACTGGTTGATAAATCCGTTTGCCCAATCCATAGAACATCGATGCCTTCTACACCTGCAATAGCATCAACGTTTTCAAGGCCTGCCATTGTTTCGATTTGTGCAATCAGCAAAGTTTCGCTATTAGCGGAACTCATTTTTTCAACAATGTTTCCGCTAATGTAATCATCATGTGCAATGGTAAAAGCTGCGCCCCTACGGCCCACAGGGGGATACTTTGCGCAGGACACAAATTTTTGCGCCTGTTCTGCTGTATCGCACATGGGGATCATGATTCCCATTGCACCCATATCCAGCACGCTGGCGATGAAATGATATTCTGTTGCGGGAATTCGAACCAATGGCACTAGAGCAGTGGATCTTGAAGTTGCAACCAGCATTCGGATGGTTTCAGCATTCCAGCCCGTATGTTCCATGTCGAAAATTGCAAACTCTGCTCCAGCTTGGGCTGCAAGCCTTGATATTCCCGTGGTGTTAAATTCAAAAATAAAAGTCCCGATGGAGGTTCCACCTGAAGTGATTTTTTGTTTTACGGTGTTGATTTTCATTAGCGCTCCTTTTGCCTAACAACTGTTCGATGGAAAACCGCAGGTACTTAAAAATGGGATTCTACCCGATGATTTCATTGGTAACAAAGGCAAACACATTAAGTTGTTTTTGAGAGCTGGTAGTGAATTTTTGATGCGAGAAACTGTTATCAAGCGAGTTTAAAAATTTCAACAGGTTCAGCCCGACCTTTTACAAACACTTTTCCAAGGCTGACAGTTTCTATGCCGGCATCG
>CAXNFS010000350.1:0-3286 GCA_964201235.1 Gemmataceae bacterium
AGAAAGATTTGGACTTCAACGAAGTCCAATTTGCCAATCTTTTATCCGCTTTCTTCTGGGCATATGCGCTTTGCCAGATACCCGCAGGGTGGATAGGCGATCGCTACGGGCCCCGCATCGCTCTCGGAATCTATCTTTTCTTCTGGTCGCTTTGCACCGGGTTGATGGGTATGGTAAGTGGCTATGGTTTGTTTCTTTTACTACGGCTCGGATGTGGATTATTTGAAGCAGGAGCCTACCCACTTGCCAACGGCATTGTTCGTAAATGGGTACCTTTATCAGGCCGCGGCACTGCAAGTGGAATCGTAGCAATCGGTGGCAGGCTAGGCGGGGCAATCGCACCTATGCTCACGAATTTTCTTGCAGCAGGCGCTTCGGATGGATGGCGCAAGCCCTTTATCATTTACGGTTTGATCGGAATGGTGGGAGCAATCATTTTCTGGGTCTGGTATCGCGATGAGCCAAGCCAGCATCCTCTGATAAATCAAGCTGAAATTGATTTAATCAATGGAACCAACCATGTTCCAGATTCTTCCAAGCCTGGCTTTCCTAACTTCTTTGCACTTGCAACCAACCTTTCTCTTTGGCTTGCCTCCATCGTGATGATCCTCTCCAATTTTGGTTGGATTTTCATCATCACTCTTTTCCCTGATTACCTTGAAAAAGTTTTTGGCACCCCCGCAGATACACGGGCACTTTATCAATCTCTACCTCTGTATTTCGGGATTGCGGGCATGCTTATAGGGGGTTGGTGGACTGATCGCATCTTCCGGCTTGCTGGGCCCAGATGGGGCCGAAGTATTCCCATGGCTGCTTCCCGCGTTATCGTTGGGCTTTCCTATATAGTTTGTCTTTTCCTTGGTGATGCCCTCTGGGTTACCATCATGATGTGCCTCGTTGCAGCAGCGACTGATATGGGCAATCCTGCCTTCTGGGCCTATTGTCAAGATGTGGGCGGGAAGTATGTGGGTTCGGTTGTTGGCTGGGGCAACATGTGGGGCAATCTTGGAGCAGCTATCGCTCCTCAGCTTTTCATACTCATCAAATCTTATCACCCCGATGACCCGCAAGCCGGGTGGGCTTCTGTTTTTCTTGTTTGTGCTGTTGTTCAAGTTATAGGTGCGGTTGCTGCCATGGGCATCGATGCCACCCACCCAATTAAAATGGATGGGGATAAATCTCCTTCAGCAAGTTTTTAGATAGGCCATTATTTTCGACATACGAACTTTGGCAGAATAGATTATAATGAAGAAGGAATCAAATGGAGGTGAGCATGACACAGATTGAAAACGATAATGTGCGTTCTACCGCAATTGAGTTGATCAAGGGGTTGCCTAAAGGCGCTACTTGGGATGATGTTATGGAGCAAGTTTACATTCGTCAGGCGATAGAAGCAGGCTTGAAGTCTGCAAATGAAAACGAATTAATCGAAGTTGATGAGGTTCGTCGTCGCTTTGGATTGGCAGTTTGAAAGTTCGCTGGACTAAGGCTGCGTTAGGCCATCTTACTGCCATTTATGAATACATCTCCCTTGACTCCTCCCTTTATGCGATCAGAGTAGTTGATAAGTTAACTATTAAATCTAGGCTGCTTGGAGATTTTCCTCACTCTGGTTCTTTGGTTCCTGAATATCAAAACCAAGATATAAGACAGGTTGTTGAATGGCCCTACCGAATTGTTTATCGCATAACAGAAAATGAAGTACAGGTGTTGGCGATCCTTCACGGAGCTAGACAAATTTCTGGTGATACTCCTCCGGATCATTAATTAAAATGAGACCTAATAAACTTTAACCCATTTGGAAAACTACTCATGAAACGAACCCTTACTTTACTTTTTATATTTAGTGTCGGATTTGCCTTTGCCGCAGATCCTGTTTACAGCAAACCAACCATAGAAGGTGTTGCCTATGGCACGCATCCCGCACAGGTTTTAGATTTCTACAAAGCCAAGTCTGATAAACCCACCCCACTTGCGTTTTTCATTCATGGTGGAGGTTGGGTTGCAGGCGATAGGCGCATCACCGATGCAGATAAATATCTCGCCAAGGGCATTTCAGTTGTCTCGATTGAATATCGATTTATTGCAGATGCAATTGATGCTGGCATAAAACCACCTGTAAAATGGCCCTTGAACGATGCGGCCCGTGCGCTCCAGTTTGTGCGTAACAAAGCTTCTGAATGGAATATTGATAAAGCTCGCATCGGCGCATCGGGTGGCTCAGCAGGTGCTTGTTCAAGCCTTTGGCTCGCTTTTCATAACGACCTCGCAGAACCCCAAAGCACAGACCCAATCGCAAGGGAATCGACCCGCCTATGGTGTGCTGCGGTTAATGGCGCACAAACCACACTTGATCCCAAACAAATGAAAGAGTGGACACCCAACAGCAGATATGGTGGCCATGCTTTTGGTTTCTACCCCGATCACAAGGATCGTAAAACCCGTGACACTCAGTTCCCACAGTTTCTTGCAGCAAGGGAATCCGTGCTGCCTTGGATCAAGGAATATTCTCCTTTTGAACATGCAAGTGCGGGTGATCCGCCCATCTACATGATTTATGGTGGGCCACCTGCAATGGGCAAGGAAGAAAAAGACCCTACACATAGCGCTAACTTTGGCGTGAAGCTGAAGGAAAAACTCGATGGGCTTAAAGTGGAATGTGAGTTGGTATATCCAGGCGCACCCGATATCAAGCATCGAACCATGCATGAATTTCTAGTAGACAAACTTACAACTGAAAACAAAAAATGAAAACTTTGCAATCTTTGAGCATTACTTTTGCCTTATTGGCATTGGCCCCAGCACTCATTGCTGCGACTCCGGTAAAGATTGCAATGGCGGAGAATGGCAAGGCCCTGATACCGATTATCATTTCAGATAATGCTAGTGCTTTAACCAAAACCAATGCAAATAAACTTGCAGATTATCTCGGGAAAATAGCAGGAGCAAAGTTCCCGATTGAAACAGGCAATGGCACCCGAGGTATAATCCTTGGTTTGGCCTCAGATTTTCCTGCTCTTAAACTTGCATCAACATTTAACAGCACTGATATTCTTAAGAGAGAAGAATATCTAATGAGAAGCCATGCGGAAGGGTTATATGTTTTGGGTGCGAGTGATCTTGCGGTGCAACATGGTATGTGGGATTTGCTGGCACGGTTGGGATATAGGCAGTTCTTTCCTGGAAAGCATTGGGAAGTTGTGCCTTATTTACAACGCATGGAGATTGCAGTCGATACGATTGAAAAGCCTGATTATCACTCGAGGAGGATCTGGTACGGCTATGG
>CAXNFS010000351.1:0-3283 GCA_964201235.1 Gemmataceae bacterium
TGCAGCGACTGCGAAGAATGCCAGAACAGCGATAAGGTAAATAATTTCCAAGGTAAGAATCCCTAATCCTTAAGTAGAACGCGTTCTTGAAATAGATTGGGGGGAAACTTTACCCCTGCAGCTTCCAATCTTGGTACAAAACTTGGCCTTACACCCGTCGCTTCAAACTGCCCGAAAGCCCTGCCATTCGCATCGCAACCTTGTTGCTTGTAAAGGAAAATATCCTGCATGATGATCATGTCTTGTTCCATGTTCATCACTTCGGTTATGTGAGTGATTTTTCTGGGCCCCCCTGCAACCTGTTCGCTTGAATGATCAAATCGACAGCCGAGGAAATTTGCTGGCGCATGGCTTTGATGGGTAATTCCAACCCTGCCATCATCACTAATGTTTCGATACGAGCCTGGGCATCTCTTGGGGCATTAGCATGAATAGTGGTCATGGAGCCCGCATGGCCGGTATTCATGGCTTGAAGCATATCGAGAGTTTCGCCACCTCTGCATTCGCCGATGATCACTCGCTCGGGTCGCATACGAAGGGCATTACGAACAAGGTCGCGGGCGGTGATAGCGCCTTTGCCTTCGATGTTTGGTGGCCTGGTTTCCAGCCTTACAATATGTTCTTGTTGAAGTTGAAGTTCAGCAGCATCTTCAATGGTGATAACGCGTTCTTCATTGCCAATGAAGCTGGAAAGTGAATTCAAGAGAGTGGTTTTACCTGAACCAGTACCACCAGAAATAATCACATTCAAGCGGGCTTTAATGCATGCCTCGAGAAATACAGCCATTTCAGGAGTGAGGGCATTATAGCTTAATAGATCTGCCATCATGAGGGGCTTGGTGCCAAAACGCCTGATACTTACGGTTGCGCCATCGAGTGCCAAAGGCGCAATGATTGCATTAAAGCGCGATCCATCGGGTAGGCGGGCATCAACCATAGGAGAGGTTTCATCAACTCGCCTTCCCATTTTAGAAACGATACGATCAATGATTTGAAGCAGGTGGTCGTTGTCGCGAAACTTAACTTCGGAAAGAGTCATCTTTCCTTTTCGTTCGACAAAGATTTTATGCGGGCCATTGATAAGAATATCACTAATGGTTGGGTCTTTTAAAAGAAGTTCGAGAGGCCCGAGGCCGAGAGTTTCATCTAAAACCTCGTCAATCAATCGTTCTTTTTCGACCCTGTTTAACAGCGGGTTTTCAGTGTCACAAAGTCGTTCGACAACTACGCGGATTTCTTTTCGAAGTGTGTCGCCTGCAAGTTCACTTACCTTGGAAAGATCGAGTTTGTCGACAAGTCTTCCATGAATAAGTTGTTTAAGTTCATCAAATGATTTACCCTGGCCAAGGTTTCCACCTAAGCCGCCTAAGCCTGCTGTAATTCCTGATAATCCCCGTTGTAGCCTAGACATGGTGTGTTCTCATTAAGGTTTGCTGGTGAAAAAGGAGTGCCAAAAAGACTTGCCCCCTTTGTTCGCTTTTGTTTTGCTGCATATTGCATCAGCAAAGTCGCTGAAGTTATGTTGGATCTTGCTTACTGGTGCGCTTTTTACCATCGGAGTACCAGAGTTTCGCGACTCCATCATTATCTTGTGATCGTTGGGTATTTCCCAGAAAAAAGGCCTGCCCAAAAGTTCCGCTGCTTTTTCTCTGCTGATATCCGTCACCATACCCACTCGGTTAAGTATTAATTTAACCCTAGGCCCAAGCCTGCCATCTGCATCTAAAGTTGAAAGCAGACGAATTGTATTGCGTATGCTGGTGATTTCTAATTGAACCACTAAGAAAATAAAGTCAGACATTGCCAACGCACAGATATCTGTCGGGCGAAGGCTCTTGCTTAAATCCAATACCAAATGCGTATGGCATGCACCCAGCAAAGAAATAATCCTTTTTAAATGATCTTCAGTAATCATGGTTGCATCACTAACATTCAGCGGGTGTGGCAATAACGCCAAGCCTGTCGAATGCTTGCTCAATGATCGGTTTAAAAAAGTCATGTCTAACTTATCAATATTTTCAACAAGATCACTTAGGGTGTAATCTGCAATCAAGTCGAGTGCAATGTCTGCATCACCTAGGGCAAGATCGAGATCCACGAGCACAACTTTATTATGTGGATCTGCGGCAAGGGTAGCAGCAAGATTTACGCTTAGGCTGGTGCAGCCCACACCACCTCGAGATCCAAGAAAAGAAATCACTAGTGTCTTTTCTTTTTTGACAACACCAATCGTTGGCGAATGTTGTGTTTTTCCTGTTTTTTCAAGTTTCCTAAGCACTTCAGAGAGGGTATCCACTCCAAAAGGCATCGTAAGAAATTCCTTAGCGCCCGCTCTTAAGGCCTTTAATATTGCTTGCCCATCATCGCGTTTGCTGATTGCCATAATGGCTATATCTGGCATTTCTTTTGCAAGTCTTTCGATTGCTTTGCAAGCTTTTTCTAAATCAGCATCGATTGCAACTACAACAACATGGGGAGCAGTCTGGTTGGCAATCACCTCTTGTAGGAATTCGTACTTGGTGCATTCCGCCTGCAGCCATACATAAGGTATTTGAGTAAACATACTGCGCAAAGCTTCATGCCCCTTGTCTGGGGGATTCATAATGACCAATCTAAGAAGATTCTCATCTGATTTTTCAATATTGTTTTGGTCAAACTCAGCCATGATTCAATTGCCCGTGGTAATATTTAAAAAGCGTACAATCTATTTTACAGGAGAAAGTGTCTGTATTGATGATGTTTTATTGTTTGATTCAGAATTATTTGGATTGGCTACCCCGGGTAACACCTTGATTGGCAATGAACTTCTGCTGTTTTTAATCTGAACAAGCGGTACTTCCCTTGCTTTTTCAGAATTGGAAACCTCAGGCAAGGTTAATGGCACAGGCTGGGTTTCGATGATTGGAAGTTCTTTAGGTTTAGGGTTTTCTTGATTGCGGTTAGGGAAAATCAAGTTGCCTGGTACGCGGGATTCACCCGATTCAGCATCCAAAGGCTTAGCATTTTTAAATGCTGGGATGTATCTACGATCTTGAATCACTTTTCTTGGGCCACGGGGCGCTTCCAAAATCCCCTCTAAAAAGAGTTCGAAATCATCAGGGCTGCGGGTTTCTTGACCAGGAAGCAACTTAGGTAACTGATCACAAGATTGTGGATCGACCAAGTAGGGGGTAACTAAAATTACCACTTCTTGCTCGGTTTCAGTGTATTCCTTGGTGCTGAATAAAACGCCCAAGAAAGGTAGATCACCAAGTACGGGAATCTTATTTACAATGCCACGGGT
>CAXNFS010000352.1:0-3281 GCA_964201235.1 Gemmataceae bacterium
CGTTAAATCCAACAATTTCAACCCTTTAGGTAAAATCAATAAACCACAGAATCATTGATTCTTTATTTATTTGAGCTTATACTTAAAATAGATTGCTGAAGTCGAGTATTTTTAAGGGATTGCGCATTAGTAGCAGCTTTTACAAAGAACTGGAAAGTGCTCTTAAGAGGGGCACTGCTTGCTTTCAGTCTGAAGATCTTCATACATTGGAGCCTTGCTTAGACTCCCATGGTAAGCTGATTGTTTGCGAAGGCAAAAGCTCTCGCATTTATCAGATGCGCGATAAATCCTCCCATAAAAAAATGGCCCTCAAATGCTACCACTGGAATGATCCAGTTCTAGAACTGCGCTATCAATATCTTGCAGATATCAAAAAAAACAACGATCTCTCCTTTATCGTTCCCTGCAAATTCTTGCCACAAGGCACAACAATCCATGGTGAAACCAATCCGGTTCTTCTCATGGATTGGATCGAAGGCGTGCCTTTTAGAGAGTTCATCAATCGAGCGGCTGGAGTTCCCAGAATCCTTGACAAACTGTCTCGACTAATTCTGCGCATCGACAAAAAAATGTACCGTGCTGGTCTCGCTCACTGCTGCATCGAACCCGACCACATCATGCTGGGCAGCAATGCTTCGGATGAACGAGGCGTTTTGATTCTCCTTGATTACGATAACATTTGGGTGCCCAACCTCGCTCACAGAAATATTCTCGAAATCTCCAACCACGATTATCAACACCCGGGCAGGGTTAAGGAAGGTATCTACGGCCCACTCGCAGATCGATTCCCATTGTTACTTATTTATACTTCCCTGACTGCTATAAGGGTTATGGGGCCTAAATTCCTCAAAGAAAAAGCACCTGAACATGGGTTGCTCTTCTCTAAACGAGACCTCGAATTCCCCAACGATTCTCAAATCTTCAAAGAACTTCTCGGACAGAAAGATCCTTTTCTTCGTGGCCTTATTTTAGAAATCCAAGATTCTCTCGCAAAACCCATGGCATGGATTCCAAGCCTCGAAGATTCCACCAATAAAATCAAGGAAGAAGCAGATAAAGGTTCCTTTGGATGGGCCGAAGTTCGCTTTGATGCCCAACCCGAACCTCCAGCCGAGGATGAAGAAGATTCAACTTTTGGCCTGAAAGAAACCATCGCCCAAATGGCTGCAACCGCTGCAAATCGAATACTTCATGGCGACTTCGAGGCTGGCATCCAACTCTACATCGATTGCTGCGAACGCGACCCAGGCAATCTTGCCTGCAGAAAAAAACTCCGCGATGCCCAGATGAAAAAACTGGACAATAAGCCTCCAAGTGGGTTTGGCTTGGGTAGATCCACAAAATCCAGAGTGCAAGGTTGGCTAAAATCGTCACAGTTTGCAAAAGCCTTGGAAGCAGGCGAAGAAGGCCTTAGCGATAACCCTTGGGATAGTGCTGCAATGCGTGTCATGGCCCGGGCTGCAGATGGCCTTGGGTTAACCGATACCGCAAGCTGGCTCTTCCAATCCGCTTTAAAAATCTCGCCTAATGATTTAGAAATACTCCAAGACCTTGCAGAGTTTCTTGAAAGACAACAAGATTTTCGCTCTGCGCGCATTCTCTGGGAAAAAATCCTCCGCCTTAATCCTTCCGATCAAGAAGCAAAAGATCGAGCCAAGGAACTTGGTGCATCTGAAACCATGAAACGCATGACTGATAACAGAGATGTTATTATCAGCTCGGCCCCCAAGGAAGTCACCGCCCTCGCTGAAGAACAAAGAATCAGAACACTTCTTCAGGAAAAACCCCAATGGGCACCCTATTACATTGAGCTTACCAACCTCCTGAAAAAAACCAACCGCCTCGAAGAAGCGGAACATATTTTGCGCATTGGCATTGTGCAATCCGAGGGCGATAAAAAACTCCTACTGGAAATTGCTCACCTCGAAAAAATTATTCTTGGCAAACGCATCGATGAACTCAAACATATCCTCTCTGTGGATAAGACTTGGGCCTTTGCTAAAATTGCTGAAGACTGCCTAAAAACCGAACAACGCAGACGCGACTCCGAACTCCTCAAACTTCGCGTCGAAGCAGATCCTTCCAATATGGCTTCTAAACTCGAACTGGGGCAGATGCTTGTCGAGCTAGGCGAAATCGATGCAGCAATTTCTGAGCTCCAACAATCCCGAAAAGACCCCAGACTTTCTTGGAAAGCGCTGATCTCTTTAGGCAAGTGTTTTTCCCTCAAGGGAAATGCCACACTCGCCCGCAGAAATCTCGAGGACGCCTTGAAATCTCTTCCGCAAACCGAGGACGCCTCGCGTAAAGAAATCCTCTTCAGCCTGGCACTTAGCTATGCCTCTGAAAATGATTTCACTAAAGCTGTCGAAATTGGAAATGAAATCGCAAACATCGATTTTACTTACCAAGGCATTGGCAAACTTCTAGATGAATGGATGTTGCGCTCCAAACAAGGGCAGTAATATTTGATTGCTTCAGTAAAGAATGACTACAATTATTTTATGAAGTGCTTTGGTGTTATCATTGTGCTGGCCCTTACTTGTACTGGTTGCAAGCGAGACATGTCGATTGCAAATATTCCAAAGGGAGAACCCATGACCGAAAAAATTAAGAAAACAGATGCCGAGTGGATGACACTGCTAACCCCAGAGCAATTTAAAGTCGCACGCAAGAAAGGAACCGAACGCGCTTTCACAGGTGCTACCTGGGATAACAAAAAAGAAGGCATCTACCATTGCGTATGCTGCGATCTTCCACTCTTTCCTTCCACGACCAAGTACGAATCAGGTACCGGTTGGCCCAGCTTTTTTCAACCAGTCGCCCAAGACAATGTCGCCTTGGAATCCGATCGTTCTTTTTTCAGTGTCCGCACCGAAGTGCTTTGTGCAAAATGCGACGCCCATCTGGGCCATGTTTTTGAGGATGGCCCAAAACCTACCGGCCTACGCTATTGCATGAATTCCGCTGCAATGCGCTTCGAACCCGCTACGCCCAAACCCTGATCCTCAATCTTTTTTCTTAAGCTGCACCGGATTCGCCAAGGTGCGAAAGCCTTCCTGCTTCAACTTTCTCAGTTCCAATATCTGTTGCGGGGTCAGCACTTCCAATGCTGCCCGGTTGGCTTTATCTTGAATCGCAGACATTTCCTTTTGGATTTCCGCAAGCTTCTTCTGCATCTCTTCCTTGTTCTGGCTCAGCTTCTTCTTTTGCTCTTCCGTCAGATTCAGTTTCTCAGAAAGATTGTTATATCCATACAAAAGCATCGGGGCACTTTGCTG
>CAXNFS010000353.1:0-3263 GCA_964201235.1 Gemmataceae bacterium
GCCACGCAAAACAAATCTTCCAAGGGTGGTTGGCGGCCAATTGGCCTAACCAGCGGTACATTCCCTTGCAACTCCATTGCCAGAGCAAAGTTTCTTCGGGTGTAAATCCTTTTACACCGCCACAGTTTTATATCGGCGTGTTAATTTGCCACGCTTAAGTGAAAAGCAAAGTTTTTACAATAATTGCCAGATAGGCTAGCTGGGTAAAGCCAACCTATTTTGAACTCTAATTTTCACTATTCCTTCATGGCCGATTTGTACTTTAAATTGCAAGACCTATCATAGCGGGTTTTTGATAATCTGCTTCTAAGACTTGATAAGATACGGGATTTAGACCATTTCGTGGTATTGATCCCCTTTTCCCGATATGAGTATGACCGCTCAATACTTGGCTTAACTTCTTTATTTTAAGAACTTGCTTACCCAGGGTGAGGTTTCCAGCATAGGCATTGGAAAACGCCCAGCCTGATTTATGATCGTCTCGGTGTATTTGTTCTTCTAATATCGGGAAATGAGTTGCAGCAATGATGGTATGAACCGCAGGATTATTATCCATTGCGTTTAATTGATCCAAGAACGGGCCTGAAACCCGTAACGCAAATTCAGGATCCGACCATTCCCAGTCAACTAATAATGCGTCACTATTAAAATTGAATTTTTCTTGGGCAAAGTGCAACTCAGAGTGAGTAATCCCAGAATCTACTGCAGAATAATCGTACCAGCCAATGGTACCCGCAATACCAATGCCATTTTGCACAAAAGAATTTCCCTCAAGCCAAGTGCATCCTGAATCCTTGGTGATATTAGGTAACTCTTCGAACCATAATTTTTTACTGTCGCTAAATCTTCGTACCCATAAGTCGTGATTCCCAGGGTAAACAAGCAAAGGGCAGGTGAAAGATTTTCGAAAGAGACGAAGACATTTTTCGAAATCCTGAACTGATTCTCCCAAATCGCCACCCAGAATAAGAACATCTGGGCCAAATTCTGAAATCTCTTTTACAAGTTGTTCAATCTGCCATAAAGGGGTGATTGGCTGATGTAAATCTGCGGTGAATGCAATTTTCATGTTTTATTCGATGATTTTATTAAGTGGGTATTCCACAATACCTTTGGCCCCCGCCAAGCTTAATTTTGGAATTATATGCCTAACAACGCTTTCATCTAGGATGGTGTTTAATGCGACCCAAGAAGGATCTGAGAGAGAAGAAATAGTGGGTTTTTGCAAAGCGGGCAATATTTTTAATACCTCTTCCAAGGAACTCTGAGGCACATTCATCATTAATCCAACTTTGCCCTCTGCTGCCAAAGCGCCCTTCAGCATTAGCACCATGTCGTCCATTTTCTTGCGTTTCCAAGAATCTTCGTGAGCAGCCTTATTTGCAATGAATCGGGTCGTGCTTTCGAGAAGTTCTGCAACAATTCTTAACTGGTTAGCCCTTAATGAGCTTCCTGTTTCAGTTACATCGACAATTGCATCAGCGAATCTTGGAGGTTTTACTTCGGTTGCGCCCCAACTAAATTCCACTTGAGCTTCGACCTTGTGGCTTGCAAGCCAACGGTTGGTGATATTGACCACCTCGGTAGCAATGCGTTTGCCTTTAAGATCGGAGATGGTTTTGATTTCAGAATTTTCGGGCACAGCTAAAACCCATCGGACGGGTCTCTTGCTAACTTTGCTGAAAACCAGTTCCGTCATGATTGTAACATCAGCCTGGCTTTCTTGAACCCAGTCGAAACCGGTAAGGCCACAGTCAAGCGAGCCATTTTCGACATAGCGGGGCATCTCTTGTGCCCTGATCAAGGTGCAATGAATTTCAGGGTCATCAATCGAAGGGTAATAACTTCTGGACTGAAAAGTTAATTTATATCCAGCTTTGCGGAATAAGTCACCCGTGGCTTCCTGCAAACTACCAGCAGGAATTCCCACGCGTAAAATCTTAGGGTTGCTCATTTCTTATACACCTTTGAAGGGTCAAAGATTCTCGATCCAATAACTTCAGTCTTACCATCGATTAATTTACGAAAAAAGCAGGAAGAAAACCCTTCATGGCATGCAGCCCCGCCAATTTGTTCAACTTTAACTAGTACTGTATCTGCATCACAATCTATAAAAAGTTCTCTGACGATCTGGAAATGCCCGCTTTCCTCGCCTTTACGCCAAAGTTTATTCCTGCTTCTACTGAAATAAACAGCTTTCCCGGTTTTCAGGGTTTCATTAAAAGCCTCTTCATTCATGTAGGCAAGCATTAAAACTTCGCCTGTTTTGGCATCTTGAGCAATCGCAGGAATCAAACCACCGGTCTTCGAAAAATCTAACATGGTCATTCTCTAAGCAAAATTTGATTAGTAAGTAACAAGACTAAAGTATTCGTATCCTTGGAGCTGATCTTTTCCCTTTAAAAAACTTAATTCTATTAAAAAGGCGCATGCTGCAACATTTCCACCCGCTTTTTTTACTAAATCGCATGCTGCCCTCATGGTCCCGCCAGTAGCCAAAACATCATCAATGAGCAATATATTGTCGCCTGGTTTAACCGCATCGGTGTGCATATGCAATTCCGCACTGCCATATTCCAGATCGTAGCGTAAAGAGTGGGTTTTATAGGGTAATTTTCCTGGTTTCCGTAAAAGAATCAAAGGTTTTTTTAGTTGGAGTGCCAAAGGTGCAGCGAATAAGAAACCCCGAGCTTCTGCTGCAGCAATCGCATCAATTTTGACTGATTTCACTAATTCCTGCAGGCTGTTGATCGAAGATTGAAATGCATTGGGGTCGCTTAATAAAGGAGTGATATCCTTAAACATAATTCCAGGTTTGGGGAAATCGGGGATATCGCGAATGAAAGATTCAAGTTTCATCAAAAGACTCTCCAAAATTATAGAATGAACATTAAAACCAGTCCCATTTGTCATAAAGGCAATTATGTCGATAAATATTCGAAAGGCGAATCAAAAAGATCTAGTTTCCATTGTTAAAATGAACAAAGCTTTGGCTTTGGAAACAGAATCACTGATGCTTGACGACCAAGTTGTTTCATTGGGCGTTGCCAATTGCCTCAATGATTCTGCCAAAGGTTCGTATTTTCTTGCAGAATACGAGGGTTCCGTCATTGGACAGGTGATGTTTACTTTTGAGTGGAGTGACTGGCGCAATGGTTGGATTTGGTGGATTCAAAGTGTTTATGTAGAGCCTAGTTTTCGGGGAAAGGGTGTTTTTAAATCTTTATTCAATCATGTTGAAATGTTAGCTTTGGCTCAATTGG
>CAXNFS010000354.1:0-3253 GCA_964201235.1 Gemmataceae bacterium
GGCGGCGGCGTCAAGGGTGGCACCCACTATGGCGAGACCGATGAGGTTGGATTTAAAGCTGCGGTCAACAGAGTTAGTATCAACGATTTGCATGCGACCATCCTGCAACTTTTGGGAATCGATCATACCAAATTAACTTATCGTTATAATGGCAGGGATTTCCGGCTGACGGATGTCGCAGGTAATGTGGTGAAAGAAATCATTGCATAATCTAATTTCTGCTACGCTAGAAAGCCCAACGCATCATGTTTAAAAATGTATTATTGGTTGAATGTCAGGATATTCCAGGGTTAGTGTACGAAATAACAGGAGTGTTGTTCAAACACAAATTGAACATAACAATGAATCAGGAATTTGTAGAATCGGATCGATTTTTCATGCGTACGGAATTCGAGGGGCCCCCAGCAGGCTCACCTTTGATCGCAGAACTTGAAACCATTCTGCCCAAGGGCGCAAATATCAGGTTGGGTGAACAACGCCCTAAAAATATTGTGCTCCTGGTTTCAAACGAATCCCATTGCCTAGGCGATATTTTAATCAGACATGAGTTCAAGCAATTGCCCGTGCGAATTCTTGGGGTGATTAGTAACCACACTTCACTGCAAAACCTTGTCAACAGGTTTGATCTACCTTTTCATTTTGTCTCGCATGATAAACTTACCCGCGAAGAGCATGAGGCAAAAATACTCACCTTGATCGAATCGATGGCGCCCGATTACATCGTGCTTGCTAAGTACATGCGGGTGCTGACTCCCGGCTTTGTAAAACGCTTTGATGGAAAAATGATCAACATCCATCATTCATTTTTACCTGCATTCATTGGGGCAAAACCCTATCAGCAGGCTTTTGATCGTGGGGTTAAAGTAATTGGAGCTACCGCACATTTTGTTACCGAGCAACTCGATGATGGCCCGATAATAGTGCAGCAAGTAATTAATGTTAATCACACCGCAAACGCCCAAACCATGGCGCAATCGGGCAAAGATGTCGAACAGATTGTGTTATCGAAGGCGCTGAAGTTACTTTGCGAAGACCGCATTTTCCTTTCAGGCAACCGCACCATCATCTTCGATTAAAAAAAAGAAGCCCGGATTTCTCCGAGCTTCTCTTATTTTATCCCAAGAGCTTCGAATTACTTCTTAGCTGCTGGCATGATTACTGAGTCAATCACATGGATTACGCCATTGCTGCATTGAAGGTCAGTCTTTACAACTTTAGCTTTGTCTACCATCACGCCTGCATCACTTGCAGTGATTTTGAAAGATGCACCATTGACGGTCTTTGCAGACTTCAACTTTACTGCGTCTTTAGCTTCCACTTTGCCTGCAACAACATGATAGGTCAGAATTCCAGCAAGCTTTGCCTTATTTTCTGGCTTAAGAAGTTCTTCTACAGTGCCTTTAGGCAACTTTGCGAATGCTTCATCAGTTGGAGCAAATACGGTGAAGGGACCCTTACCCTTGAGGGTTTCGATCAAATCTGCAGCCTTAAGAGCTGCTGCCAAGGTTTTGAAACTTCCTGCTTCTACTGCGGTATCAACGATATCTTTTTCTGCTGCTGCTGCAAAAATGTTTGCGGCCATGAATGCAGATGCTACTACGAATGCGCCTAATCGGAATAAACTCATAACGATACTCCATGAAAGTAAAATCGACAAGCATCACTTATCGAAAGATTGAGGGAAAAACATCAAGAATGCTTCAAAACCAAAATTAGATTTGATACCGCACTCTTGTCAACTCTTAATATTAATAGGCAACTGTTGCCCCACCAACAAAACAGATTCCGATAATTTTTCTAATTATTTTGATTTTGTTGATTATGCTTGGTTATCCCTTTAAAATTGTTTAATTGTCTTTACTTGTTTTTGAAAGATTAAAAAATGATCGCTCCTCTATTATGTTATCTCTTCGCATCTTTGCCTTTTCTTTTTGCCCTGCCGCAAACAGAGCCCCTTAAGCCAAACATTGTATTCATCATGGCGGACGACTTAGGGTATGGCGATTTAGGTTGCTATGGGCAGACGAAAATCCTTACACCGCGCATTGACTCCCTTGCAAAGGATGGGATGCGATTTACCAATTACTATGCGGGGTGCACGGTTTGCGCCCCTAGCAGATGCGTGTTGATGACGGGTAAACACATGGGGCATTGCAGGGTGCGTGGCAATGGGGGCGGGCTTAGCCAATCGCTTAGGGCGGAGGATATAACGGTTGCGAAATTGCTTCAGAAGAGTGGGTATAAAACGGGATTATTTGGGAAATGGGGCTTGGGCGATGAAGGGATAGCGATTATTGGCAGCCCTATCAGGCAGGGGTTTGATGAATTCTATGGCTACTTAAACCAGCATCATGCACATAATTACTGGCCCACTTTTCTGATAAAAGGTGAATCTAGGGTGCAATTAAATAATGAAGTAAAGCCTATTGGTAAAGATGGTGGTGGAGTTGCAACCAAGAAGGTTGATTACGCCCCAGATTTGATTCTCCAAAACTCCCTTGAGTTCATCACCAGAAACAAGAAAGAGCCTTTCTTCCTTTATTTTTCAACTACATTGCCTCATGCCAACAATGAAGCAACCAAGGAAACCGGGGATGGTTGCGAAGTGCCAAACCTTGGGATTTACAAAGACAAAGACTGGACGAAACAAAATAAAGCGCAAGCTGCAATGATCACTTACCTCGATACCCAGGTTGGGAAAATCTTGGATCACCTGAAAGCCCAAGGGTTAGAACAAAACACCCTCGTCTTTTTCACCTCAGATAATGGGCCCCATAAAGAAGGGGGCAATAACCCAGACTTCTTTAATGCATCGGGTGGCCTTAACGGTATCAAACGATCGCTTCACGATGGCGGTATTCGCGTGCCCATGATTGTTCGCTGGCCTGGAAAAATTCCAAAAGAAACTATCTCTGCCCATATCTCTTATCATGGCGATATTCTCTCTACTGCTTGCGACCTAGCACAATTAGAAACTCCAAAGGGGCTTGATAGTATCAGCATGAAACCCACGCTGCTGGCCCAAGACAAGTTACAAAAAAAACATGAATATCTTTATTGGGAGTTTTATGAGGGCAAAGGTGCTCGCGCAATTCGCATGAACGATTGGAAGGGAGTGATGAACCCTTTTAATCAAAACCAGCTGGAAGTTTACGATCTTGATAAAGATGCAGAAGAAAAAACCAACCTGGCAGCAAAAATCCCAGAGATAACTGCCCTTTTACTTAAAGCAATGAAGGAAGCTCACGAAGAT
>CAXNFS010000355.1:0-3250 GCA_964201235.1 Gemmataceae bacterium
CCAGTAAAAGAGTATTGGGATCACGGAATGAAAGTGGGGCCGGAGTATTCTAAGCCGCCCGCACCGGTTTCTTTTGATTGGATTGATAAGGATGATACCCGTATTCGAACCGATCCTGAAGAACACAGGAATTGGTGGAAGAATTTTAATGATCCTAATCTGGATGAATTGATTTGTTATGCAACGAAACAGAATTTAAGTTTGAAAGAAGCTGGTTACAGGGTAATGGCATCTCGGGCTGACCTTGCAATTGCAATAGGGGAACTCATGCCCCAAACTCAAAGTATGCAAAGTAGCTTTACCCAATATGGTATAAGCACCGCAGTTGCCAATAGATCATCGCGGGGTATAAGCCTTATCCCTAATAATTATTATCCACAATATAATTTTGGGTTTAATATGGCTTGGGAGCTGGATTTCTGGGGACGCTATCGCAGAGCAATCGAATCTTCCAGCGATCAACTTGATGCATCAATAGAAAATTATGATGAGGTAATGGTTTCGATGTTGGGAGAGATTGGCGACCATTATGTGACATATCGTTATTGTGAGCGGGTAGTTGAATTATTGAGGGAAAATATTGAGTATCAGAAAATTAGCTTGCAGGTAGCCAAAGCCAAGTTCAATGCTGGTCTTTCCAGTGAATTAGATGTGGATCAAGCGCAGAGCGATTTAAGTTATTTTGAAGGTACGGTTAATATGTTTCTTCGTTATCAACGGCGGGAAAATAATATACTTTGCACCTTACTCGGTATTTCACCAGAAGATCTCGGCAAAAAGTTGACCAAAAAGGGCATTCCCGTTCCGCCTAAAGATGTGGCAGTTGGCATACCTGCACAACTGATTACAAGAAGGCCGGATGTGCGGATGGCAGAAAGACAAGCCGCCGCCCAGTGCGCCAAGATAGGCGTGGCAATGTCGGAACTGTTCCCCCATTTATATATCAATGGTTCCTTTGGTTACAATGCTATGAATAATACTGCATTGTTTACTTCCCCTGCAGCTTATGGCACGATTGGGCCGGGCTTAAGTTGGAATATTTTCAATTATGGCAGATTGTTGAATAATGTGAAAATGCAGGATGCGAACTTCCAGGTGAATGTTGCCAAGTTTCAGAATTCGTTGGTTAAAGCCGGTAAAGAAGTGGAAGATGCCATCGTGGATTATGTGAAAAGTGGGGATGCGATCAAAGAGATGGAAGTTTCGGTTGCTGCAATTCTTAGGGCAAGCAATATTGTAATTGTGCAATATAAAGCAGGCACCTCGGATTTTAATAGGGTTTCCTTAGTTCAGGAAAAGCGAATATCGAGGGAAATGGAATTAGCCCTTTATCAGCAAACTTATGCCCGAGGTATGGTAAATATTTACAAGTCATTAGGTGGTGGTTGGCAGGTAAGATTAGATGGATGCGACGAAGGCGGAGCAATTGCAGGGGAACCCAAGGAATTGCCTTTGCCCAAAACAGAAATACTTCGCCCTCTGCCCGAAAGCAAGCTAGAGGAACCAAAAAAGTGATGCGCTCATTTGCAAGGTTAATGATTGGGGTTGGTGTCTTGCTTTGTTCACTAGGTGCGTTGATTGCCTCGGATACTCGGTGCTCAAAATGCCCGGATGATTACAAAACCAAACCTATGCCTATTGCTTTGGAATACTTTAAAACAAATGGTAAAGAATGTTACAAAATAAAGAGTTGCCCGCCTGTGCATCCGTATTTTAAACCAAATGGTTTTGATGATTACAAGATAAAAAGTATGCCTTGTGTTAAGGCTCTTGATAAAGGTTCGTGCGCTCCGGATGGCGGCACCGGAGTTAACTTTTTTGGTTTACGCCCTAGGTTAGAAACACATAAAAAACTAACTCAGCCATGATGATTATTATCAGGGGTAGGATTTTGTACAGAGGTTTGATTTTCGAGTGGGGCAGTCCTTTTTGCTCGTGTGATCCACAAGATTGTATAGAAGAAAACTGGGGTATAAAAAATTCCCAGAAATGTAACTCCAAGCATGCCGAAGAAAACTGCGATGCCCAGAGCCTGACGCATTTCTGCACCCGCGCCTTCTGAAAGCGCCAAAGGTACCACACCTAGAATAAACGCAAACGAGGTCATTAAAATTGGCCTTAATCTTAGTTTACTAGCTTCCACGGTAGCCTCTTTTAAAGGTTTACCCTGCTCAAATAATTGCTTTGCAAATTCCACAATGAGGATTGCGTTCTTGCTGGCGAGGCCTACCAAAACAACAAATCCAATCTGCGTGAAAATGTTGATATCCATCTTGAATATTTGTAACCCCAGTAAGCTTGATAGTAAGCACATGGGAACCACCAATATCACAGCTAAAGGAAGGCTCCAGCTTTCGTACTGTGCTGCCAGCACTAAGAACACAAATATCACCGCAAGGCCGAATACGATCGTTGCAGTATTGCCTGACTCGAATTGGAGAAATGAAAGTTCTGTCCATTCAAAGGCCATGTTTCGAGGGAGATTCTTGTTGGCAATGGCTTCCATTTCTAGTGCGGATTGACCCGAGCTGAAGCCTTTGGCATTATTCCCGTACAATGCAGTTGCGGGGTACATGTTATAGCGAATAAGAAAGTTAGGGCCTGAAGCGTTTTTAAAACTCATGAATGCACCCATGGGAACCAACTGATTCGATTTGTTGCGGATCTTGATTAGCGTTAGGTCATTAATTGATTGGCGAAAATCCGCATCTGCCATCACATTTACCTGCCAAGATCTGCCAAAAAGATTAAAGTTATTCACATAATATGACCCTAGGAACCCTTGCAAAGTTTCAAAGACATCCTGCATCTGTAAGCCAAGAGTCATGACTTTGTCGCGGTTGATATCCAGATAAATCCATGGAGTATCATCTTGGCTGCCTGTAAATACACCTCGAAGCATGGTGCTGTTATTAGCCTCTACTGCAAGGCCATCGGTAGTTTTCTGTAAACTTTCCAGCCCCACAGGGCCGCGATCTTCAATCATCATTTTGAACCCGCCTGCTGTGCCTAACCCGTCTACGGGTGGGGGGCCGAATAAGTTAACCATTGCAACTGGGATTTCCTTACGGCATCGTTGGGTTATTTTTGCACTTATATATTCGCTGGTCAGGCCCTTTTTAATTCGTTCTTCAAATGGTTTTAGAATGATGTTGACCGAGCCCAAGTTTGGAGCATTTGCCCCGATTAACAAGGATTGCCCTGCGATACCCACAGTATGGTCCACCCCTTCAGTTTCTTCAGCGATTTT
>CAXNFS010000356.1:0-3237 GCA_964201235.1 Gemmataceae bacterium
CTCAAGCAGTTTGCGTACAGCGTCCACATCGCCTCGGCAATGGGCATCGCACATCGCAGCCAGATTAGGGTCAACTTTCTTCATAGCATTCATTTGATTTCTCAACTACCGCGATATGTGGAATACCCAAAAGGGCTTAACAACAAGGGCACATGGTAATGTTCGTCCGTCTTCTCAACCTCAAAGATGATCTCAACCTGAGGAAAGAAAGTCTTGGTTCCCTGCCCCTTGAAATAGACCCCTGTCTCATAGACCAGCCGGTAGGTTCCGGCCTGAAGTGGCTTCTTGGTCTGGTAAAGATCCGCTGCACGCCCCTGTAGATCGGTTAAACCCCGCCCCAATTCCTCCCAATTCTTTCCCACTTGGTATTGTAACACGATCGCTACCCCAGCGGCTGGCTTGCCACTAGCAGTATTCAGCACATGAGTGCTTATGGGAGTACGCTTAACAGAGGGATTATCCACTGACTCTGCAGCATTCAGCAGCGCTGTTAGCAGGAGTGGCAAACTAAAAAGGGCAAAACTAAACCACTGTGTGATACGCATACCCGCCTCCGCCTTTGCCCTGACGCACGGCATCGGTCACAAAATTTATTCTATTATTAGATCGCCACCATTATTTAGGCACAATCAATACCAGCAAATTAATCGCAAACAAAGACTTACTTCAGCCCAGGGAGTTTGATGACGAGGCTCTGATTAAATTCTATCCCTAGTTTTCCTGAGCCAAGAATCATGGTACAACTTTTAGTTCGGTTCAGGAATCTTGGGTGTTGGCTTTTCTTGGAAACGAGCAACAATGACCTATGCCACTTTTCAACCTTTAGTCAACCTTGAAAACACCACTAGCATCAAATTAATGGCCAGACTCTGGCTGAGCGTTTTGTAATGCCGATTTTTTTTTGCATTTATCGTAAACAAACTCAGGATCTAGATCTGCTCCCGCCTCCCATTCAATGGTATCAAAAGCAACTGAAACTTTCCCAAAATTTTTGCAATCCCTAAGCCGTTTAAAAACACCAAATCCCAAATAGGGTTTCATATCCAATACACCACATTCACCGTTACTGAAGGTGATATCAAGCATGAAATCATCTCGCGGAACAACACCTGTTACTGATGGGTAAATTTTATATCCTCCTATTGCAACGGCTGAATCTTAAAGGGTTCCTCACCATTCATAACTAAATCCCAGTCCTTCATAAGCTCTTCCTGATGCAATTCAGCCCAAGCCAAAACTAACTTTATTTGCTTCTTCGGCAAATCTCCTTTAAAAATCTCGCAAGTGCGAATATCCACTGTAGCTGTATATTCAGCATAATAGACATGAAAATGCGGTGGAGGATGTTCACCAGGTGCAAAATATATTTAAATTAATCGCAAACAAAGACTTACTTTAATCCAGGGAGTTTGATGACAAGGCCCTGATTGAATTCTGTTCCGGGTTTTCCTGTGCCAGCAGAGGTTGCAATACTCATCGCATCAGGATTAATACTCAAAGAATACAACACACCAGATGCAATTTCGTGCGCTGCAACAAGTGAACCATCCGAAGGCTGCCACTGAGTAAGAACGCCCTTGCCTTTTGGCGCTCCGCCAACTGCAAGCAATTGCTTTCCATCAGGAGTGAAACGAACAGAATAAATCCAGCCCGGATGAGAAGCAGGTTCTTTGTCCGAATTAGGAAGGCCTTTATTAACTAGATTGCGAATGAACTTTCCATCTTGCAGATTCCAAAGTTTAATCACCCGATCTCCACCCGCTGTTGCAAGCATGGTTTGATCAGGACTGATTGCAATTGAGAAAACACCCTCTTTATGGCCGTTATCGGCCTCTTTTTCTTTATATGCCTTGATTTCGTAAGCCATCGCCCCTGAAGGAACATCCCACGCCTTGATCGAACCTTGCATGGAACAAGAAATCAATCGCTTGCCATCGTTTGCCCAAAGCACACTATAAACAGGCGAAGGCTCGGCTTTGGTATGTGCATCAATTTCTTTAACCACATTACCCTTTGCGATATCAAAGAGCCTGACTTTGCCATCATGGCAACCAGTGGCAAGCAAAAGCCCCTTAGGATCAAAAGCCACTACATCGACAAAGTTAGGATGACCGAAAGATTTTTGCGGAGCATCGCCTGCAATTTTCCACTCACTAAAATTGCCTGCGGCATCAGCACTAAAAAGGACTTTGCCTTCCTTGGAAAAAGAAATGGCATTGGGAATACTACCCAGATTAAGTGTCTGAACAACACTTCC
Source organism: Gemmataceae bacterium (assembly GCA_964201235.1). Taxonomy (GTDB): domain Bacteria; phylum Planctomycetota; class Planctomycetia; order Gemmatales; family Gemmataceae; genus UBA969. The sequence goes on from CAXNFS010000356.1 coordinate 2,258, forward strand.
AAAATCAGGGGCCAAAGGCTGACCTTGGGTAAAAGGAATCTGAAGCATCTGTATGGAACCATCTTCCGTACCCACTGCAACAAGTTGATCCTTGGCAAATGTAATAGTTTTAACAACGCCCGGAAGTTTGATAGTGCTAATAAGTTTAAGGTCGCTAGCTTGGAAAAATCGAACCTCAGGATCTAAGCCGCCCGTTGCAATCACCTGACCGTTAGGGGAAAGAGCAACAACGCGCACAGCATTGCCCCCTGCTTCAATAGTTTTATCAAGCATGTTGGTGCCTAGATTCCAAGAGCGAAGAATTTTATCATCGCAAGCAGCCCAAACAACTTGAGCACCTTGGCCAAATGCAAAACTACGAACCGGGAACCCCGTAACTAAAACTTTGGTGATCGCAAGGTTATGAAGATAAAGAGAACCATCGGTTCCCACCGCATGAATCGAAGTACCATTCTGGCTGAATGCTACGCCACCCGAAAATCCAGCCCCCTCAAAGAACTGCTGTTCCCTACCCAACAAAAGATCCCAAGATCGGGCAATGCCATCCATGCAAGTGGTGACAAGCTTTGTTTTATCAGATGAAAAAGCAACCTTGGTAACATCTTTAGGATGACCCAAAACCCATAGGTCTTTGCCGTCTTCTGTCTGCCATACTCGAACATTCTTACCACTTGTAATAGCGCATCTTGAGCCATCCCTTGATAACACAACATCATTCAAAGCATCAACTGCCAAGGCTTTATGCTTGAGGGTTTCCTTAGCGGTAGTAACATCCCACTTGTGAGGAATTTTATCTTCGCCAAAAGACCAAATGATATTATCCGCAGGGCCATACACCGCAGTTTTCACGGGATTCGTTCCCACATCCACCATTTTCACAATACCAATATCATGAGAGGAAAGAGAATCTTTACCCACAACCATGAGGGATCGGGGTTCCTGCAAGAACTGAAGGTTCTTAGCCTGCTCGCCAGCGATTC
>CAXNFS010000357.1:0-3228 GCA_964201235.1 Gemmataceae bacterium
ACAGGGATGGGGGCCTTAGCGCCTGGTAATACAGGTGCGCTTCCTGTTCCTGCCAATTCTCCGAATGCGATTTCCTTGACAAAATAATCCTTCTCATTGGCGACTGTCTCCCACATCATGCCATCTTTGCTGCGTTTCATTTTGCTAGGAGGCCAAGCCCAGCCATAAACCCAACCACCCGTTCGGATGAGGGTTTTGGGTGCAAGGGTTTCATGTTTCTTCCAAGAGATACCATCGGCGGAAGCAAGCGTCCCACTCTTTTCTGTGGAGGCGAGGAAAACATTACCGGCCCAAACCACAGAGCTAATATTGCCCCTCTCCAACTGGGTTTCATTGTTTTTCCAAGAAAAGCCATCGATGGTAGTGGCAAGCAAACCATCCTGCCCGCCAACTACAAAAACTCCATTACCAAAAGCAACGCGCTTCCAACCTGCGTTTTTGTCTTTCTGCCCAGCCATCTGAGTAATGGTAATTTTTTCTGTTTTAGGATTAAAGGCAAGCGCAGGGCCATAATCCCCAGACCCCATGATAATTCCATTGCCCGAGACGGTGCTGCGAATCCAATGGGTTTTCGTAGGCATTTCAGCATCAGCCACCATCGTCCATTTTTCTCCATCCGCAGTTTTGTAAACCTGCCCACGAAGGGTGACCGCATACAGAGTATCGTTTAAAACCTGAAGGCCGAATACAGGCGAGCCATTGGGAAGCACCCCATCGTTCCAAGTTTTTCCATCACGGGTCGCGGTCATTCGGGCGATGCTGTAACCGCCACCCACATAAGCTGCGCCTTTGAAAAACGCAGCGGTGTTAAGATCGTTTTGATCATGCTTGGGTTCGCCCCATGCGATGTGGTTTTCCCAAGAGTTACCATCCTTGGAAAACATGCGCTGACCGCCCGGGCCCACTGCAAGATAAACTTCACCTGCAAAAGTGTTGCCAACGGCCATTGCAAAAATTAACAGCGTAGAAAGAAAAAGCTTCATGATGCATATCCTTATTTCTTAGAGGGTGTTAGAGGCCAAGAATGAATTCGCCCGCAAGCCATGATATCCCACAGGCAGTGGCGCAGATGGGCATCGGGAATCTTACTACAAAGTTCTTCGGTCGATTAATCGATTAGGTGATTTTATTCGTATACAAAAAATTGCGCCATCTTAAACTGTTCTTTTCCTATGTTTAGCGCCTACTTCTAAAGGTAACAGCAGCCAAAATCATTCCAGACCCACTTCCAACTTTGAATAATAGCGGATCTAAAGGGAAAATCGTTGCCTGTACGCAAACTGAAGGCTATGATTTAATCATGAAATCCCAGCCTAAATACCTTCTTTGTATGATTACTCTTCTGACACTTGCACTGCCCCTCTGGTCACAAACCATCACACCAGAAGATCGTACTTTTTTTGAACAAAAGGTTCGCCCACTTTTAGTGGAGCATTGTTATTCATGTCATTCTATAGATGCTAAAAAGTCCAAAGGTGGCCTAAGGCTTGATAGTGCGGAATCGATTACCAAAGGTGGCGAGACAGGCGCTGTAATAATCCCGGGCAAACCTGAACAAAGTCTGCTTATCAAAGCAGTACATTATCGCAATAACGAAACACTGCTGATGCCTCCCAAGGGAAAGTTGCAAGCAAGAGAAATCGCAACCCTCGAAGAATGGGTGAAGCGTGGCGGGTACTTCCCAGCTTCAACCCAGAGCGCTGAAGCAAAAAACTCCAAAAACTTTGAAGACAGAAAAAAGTTCTGGTCGTTTCAACCCTTGGCGAAACAACCACTCCCCAAAGTAAAGCAACAGGATTGGCCCCGCACCAAAATCGATTCCTTCCTTCTTGCAGAACAAGAAAAACGCGGATTAAAACCTTCCCCTCAAACAACACCCGCTCAATTTATACGAAGGATCACCTTTGACCTTACCGGCTTGCCACCCACACCCGCTGAAATCGATGCCTTCAAAAACCCGACAGAAGAAGATTACAAAAAACTGGTCGATAGATTACTTGCCTCGCCACACTATGGCGAACGGTGGGGTCGCACCTGGCTTGATCTTGCTCGATACTGCGACATCCTAGAGCAATGGGCAGAAACAAAAGGCCAATCCTACCTCTACCGCGACTGGGTCGTCAAAGCAATCAATGATGATCTAGGATTCGATAAGTTCAGCACCTTACAATTGGCTGCAGACCAACTCAATTCATCATTGGCCGATCGCGCAGCTTTGGGCTTCATGGGCCTTAGCCCCTCTTATTGGAAAGAACTTCAGCTTCCGGTAGACATCATTAAAACAGTGGTTGCAGAAGAATGGGAAGAACGCGTTCATACATTATCCAGCACCTTCCTAGGTTTGAATGTCGCTTGCGCCCGATGCCATGATCACAAGTTTGACCCGATCACCGCAAAAGATTATTACTCACTTGCAGGCATCGTAGCCAGCACCCGGCCTGCAGATGTATCCATGCTGGAAGCAGAGGCAACAAAAGTAATTCTTGATGCGAGAAAAAAAGTAACGACCCTAGAAGCAGATTTAAAAAAGCTGCAGGCAAAAAAACCCGCAGAGCCGCCTCAAGCTATCGCTGACCTGAAAAAACAAATAGAAGAACTTAAGAAGAACACGCCTAATTACGATGCGCCTTTTGCGGTGGGCATGGAAGATGCCAGCCTTTATGTCGTTGCAGATGGCCCTAATAAAACCAAACTTGATTTCAAAATGAACCAGGCTCAAAACCTAGCCCTTCATGTGCGGGGCAACCCCAACAACCCCGGTGCCATCATTCCCAGACAATTTCTTTCTGTCTTCTCAGGCGATAACCCAAAAGCTTTCAACCAAGGCAGTGGCAGACTCGAACTCGCCAACGCTCTTTTCTCCGAAGCACAATCTCTAACCGCAAGAGTTATAGTTAATCGCATTTGGAAACACCACTTTGGCAAAGGCTTAGTAGAAACACCCAGCGACTTTGGTTTTCAAGGCGACAAACCCTCTCACCCCGAACTTCTAGACGATCTTGCCCTTCGCCTGATCGAAAACAATTGGTCGATGAAATGGCTGCATCGCGAAATCGTACTTTCCGCAACCTACAGGCAGCAATCAACTTCCCCCTCTCCTCTTGACCAGGATAATCGACTGCTCGCATCCATGCCTCGCAAACGGCTCGATGTTGAAGGCTGGCGCGATGCCATGCTCGCTGTTTCAGGAAATCTTGATCCTAGCATCGGTGGTGCACCCATCGAACT
>CAXNFS010000358.1:0-3214 GCA_964201235.1 Gemmataceae bacterium
CCCCCTGGATCTCCAGCCGAAGCTGCTGACTTTTCTTCAGGACCGGCGCTTCCAGCGCATCGGTGGCAGGGATGAAATTACGGCCAATGTGCGCGTCATCGCCGCGTCGAACGCGAATCTGGAGGAACGCAACTTCCGTGGTTGACATTACATGGAAATCCCTAAATTCTGAATGTGAAGTCATGGTATTTTCCAAATCATACTCATTGCTAACTGTTTCCCCAAGCCAAGCTTGCAATAGCGCTGCTGCGGCTGGTTTCGCATGGTGCGTTGCAACCTCCGTAGCAAAATTGCAAAGATCATAAACACTGCACTTCACTGGTAAAGTCCTGCGTCTTTTCATGCTCAATGCTTCCATGTTTGCATGGCCATAAATTAAGCCAGTGTCACCGGTCATGGAGTCAAAAGCCTTGAAGATCGGGTTGCCAAGAGTTTGATGATATTTTTCAAACATAGCAACGTTTGGAAAAAGATGACTTAATCTTGTTCCTGGTGTAGGTGTAGATTTGCTATCAAGTTCATTTTGGACATTTATTTTTTCCAAGACCTTTCTTAATGATCCAGCTTCGTATACGCTTGCCCAAGATTTTGCAGAATCCTGAATTCTAGATTGGAGGGCGCTGTAACCTTCTTCGTTATTAAAGCTTTCGAGTGAGCGCACAACAGTAGGCATCACATTATCTTCACCCCGACCCAACCGAAGTTCACTTCGAAAGGCCCTAGTTAAAGCCATCATGCCGTTATCACAGACTAAACGCAAAAAGCCGAGATATGAACTAGGGGAACCATAGCCATCGACCGGAGTGTTAAGAAAGAATTTTGCTTTAAATTCATCCCCCACTGTTGAAAAACCCTGATCCAATCTTGGAGAGTGCCTAGAAGTGACCATCCCATTTGCATACTTGATATTTTCCGCGCCATGGCGGCCGAGTGTTTCCATTAGTTGATCATAATTTGCAACAGCTTTTAAGGGATTACTGACCCCAAGAAGGTTTGCTTCCTTTGCATTTTTTTCAACAGTGATACGGATTTCGCCCCCACTATTTTTTTCAGAGATTCTCTCAAAGACCTCAGCGTGATCGAAATATCGGAAGATTGTGCCATTGAATCCAAATTTAGCGCATAGGCTTGTCCAAAACCTTGTCGTTGGTTTTAGAATTTCGCCTTTGTATTCAATACCAGAAACCTTGTTTTTGCCATTCACTGCATCGGTCTGGACTTTTAAATTTCCGATGCGGGTTGTTGTGTATTCAATTTTCATAACTTCAAATCTCCATTGGGTTAAGTATTTCGAACGAAAGGTAAACGAATAAAAGGCATGGTCTTTCTGGAACTGATAAAGCACGGCATGCTTACATCGGTACGGGCGATTGCCATTCTTGCGTTGTGCGCCATCAATTCAATTAGGGGGTTAACAGTGAGACTGATCCAGCGGTCTTGCTGCCAGCGGTATTGCATTCTGGCATTTGCAGTCTTGGTGATTGGATGGGAGGTATTTACGCCTTGGACCACCTGTTTTATAGGGGTGGATTTATGAATTCTAAACACTCTTCCAGCCATCTGCGTAGTAGTTCCTTTGCCGCTGTCTCTTACCCAAACCGTTTTAATAGAGGGGCAGTCAAAGCCTTCAGTAAGTTTCATGCAGTTGATTAAAATTTGAACTTTTCCATCAGAAAACTTTTTTATTTGGCTTTCTGTATCACTCGATCCTGTGACAACCTCGGATAAATATCCTTTGCTTGAGAGCAATTGTGCCGCCAAATAACATTGATTCAAATTCTTGAAAAACATAACGCTTTTGCCCCATCGTTTAGGCTCTGCGATGAATCTTTCAACAACAGTCTTGGGTTCCCAGGAATCAATAGTGTAGTGATCAAATTTCGAAAGATACCCCGTAGAAATAAGTTGGTGAATACCTGCATCTTTAATGACTTTTTCAAAGCAAAGCGCCATCTTGTCTGTTCTATAAGGGGTTGCGCTAAGGCCCAGTACATAGTTAGGCTGGATAATGTTGTAAAGATGACTCATCGAAGAAGTTGCATCGTGGTGACATTCATCAATCACCAATAGAATTTGATGGCCAGAAGTTTTAAACTTTACAGTCTCTTGCGCAAGCTTGTCAAACATTGATGTAAAGTGAATATTTCGAAGGTTAAATCCTTTTTCAATATTTTCTCTGGAAGCTTGTGCAAGAAGATTTCTTCGCATTGCAACCCAGCAAATTCCAAGCGGTACTGTGGATTTTTCTTGAATGATTTTTGCAGCCATCATCCCAATCACGGTTTTACCTGAACCAGTTGGGCTTTCCACCATAATGCTCCGAATACTTGGCGTGAGCGCACCATCCTTGGTATGATGTTTGCCAGCAAACATATCAGTTATTTGCCTGACAATTCTTGTCTGGTAGTCACGAGGTTCGATAGCGATAGAAGAAAACAAATTATTGATTTCAGTCATCATGGATTAAATCCTAAAATAGAAAATCTGTATAGTTATTCGCCGCCGGGTGAAATTAATTTCCTTTTTTTTATAAGAACTTACTTTTTTTAAAGAATAAGTTATGAATGGGCGCCAATCACATGAAATAAACAAAGCACCATCTTGACTGTCTTGTTATTTGAAGTTTGGGGAAGTTTTTTTACACGAGGGTGCCCATGGCATAGCTTTTATGGAATATACCATAGGCTCGGCAGCGATGGTGAGTGACAACATAGCCCCCCGGGGCATGTCCCCCGGGCTGAAACAATCGACCATAAAAGGTTCATCGGGTTTTTAAATGGATTTGAAACTGTTTTCGAATGTTTTTTATAGCGGTCTTTAAAACTTTGCATACTTTTGAAGGTTGTAATCCTAGCTCTTGGGCCAAAATCTTCTGACTCTTATTTTCATAATATTTGCCTCTAATCAAAGTTTGTTGTAAAGGCTCTAACTTGTCTAAAAATTCATCAAGTTCATTTAATAAAGTAGATGATTTTTTTAAGTCTAAGGGTATTTTTTCTTTAGTAGAATTCAATTTATCTAAATGGCGATTTGATACCGCAATTTTACGATAATTGGTAATCAGCAAACGAGAAAAAATTAAAAAGCTAAATGTTTGTACGCTTGAAAGCTTAGGGTCAAATTGCTTTTCTCTGAATTTTTTCAACAGTATAAGGCTGGTGCTTTGGGCGCAGTCTTCTATTATCTCAATACAATGCGGGAAGTTTTTTCTGCC
>CAXNFS010000359.1:0-3189 GCA_964201235.1 Gemmataceae bacterium
TAGTTTTAGCTTGATGTTTTTCTTTGATACAAGAAGATAAACCGATGGTAATTCCTATCCCAACTTTGTTGAAAGAGTTGCAATGAGCTCGTTATTAATTCTTTTGCTGTTGAACTGCCCAGGCCAAAGTAGCACACCAGTTATGGATGAGGCAAAACAACTTCGTGATCATGTGAAGGCAAATTACACAAAGTACGAATATCAAATCCCGATGCGCGATGGGATCAAAATATTCACCTCGGTTTATGTGCCCAAGGATGATTCTAAAACCTATCCTTTCATGCTTAATCGCACGCCTTACAGCGTAGCACCCTACGGGATTGATAATTATCGCGAAAAACTCGGGCCCTCCACATACTTTCAGAAATCGGGCTATATCTTTGTGTATCAGGATGTAAGAGGCCGCTGGATGTCAGAAGGTACTTTTCAAAATGTCAGGCCACATAATCCTAAAAAGGGCCCCAAAGACTTTGATGAAAGTACGGATACTTTTGATTCCATCGAGTGGCTTTTGAAAAATGTCAAAGGGCATAACGGCAGGGTTGGTCAATCTGGTATTTCCTACCCGGGTTTTAATACTGCTGCCGGTATGATCGATGCCCACCCAGCACTTAAAGCCTGCAGTCCACAGGCACCTGTGATTGATTGGTTCGTTGGCGATGATTTTCATCACAATGGCTGTTTGTTTTTGCCCCATGCATTTAACTTTATGTCGGGGTTTGGCAAAGAGCGCCCAGAGCCCACACGCAAAGGAGCAAGAATTTCGCACGACCACGATACACCCGATGGCTATCAGTTTTTTCTCGACATGGGCCCCCTCGCAAACGCTGATAAGAAGTTTCTTAAAGGCGGTATTTCTTTCTGGAATGAAATGATGAAGCGAGGCACCTATGATGATTTGTGGCAAGCAATGAACCTACGGCCTCATCTTAAAAACATCAAGCCTGCGGTAATGACGGTGGGCGGTTGGTTCGATGCGGAAAACCTTTTTGGTGCACTCGGATGCTACAAATCTACCGAAAAACAAAGCCCCGGGTGTGATAATACTTTGGTGATGGGTCCTTGGGATCATGGCGGTTGGTCGCGCGGTGCGGGTGATTCGCTGGGCAATGCCCGCTTCAATTCTAAAACTGCTGAATACTTTAGGCAAAACATCGAGCTTCCCTTCTTCGAATTTCATTTGAAAGATATTCCTTCGTTAAAGCAACCCGAGGCCCATGTGTTTGAAACAGGCACCAATGTTTGGCGCAAGTATGATGTTTGGCCACCTAAAGATTCCAATCCTTTGTCGTTATTCTTCCAAGAAAAAGGAACCCTCACTTCCAAACCAGACCTCAGTGAAGGATTTGATTCTTATATTTCAGACCCTTCCAAGCCTGTGCCTTACATGGAGCGCATCACCACCAAAATGGATTATGAATACATGGTTGCTGATCAACGCCATGCTGCTAGAAGGCCGGATGTTCTGGTTTACCAGTCCCCCGAATTAAAGAGTGATCTCACCCTTGCGGGCCCTATAAAAGTTGATTTATGGGTTGGCACCACGGGAACAGATGCAGATTGGGTGGTGAAAGTGATTGATGTTTTCCCTAATGATTATCCAGATTTTGATCCTAATCCCGCGGGTGTTCGTATGGGCAATTACCAGATGTTGATTCGGGGTGAACCTTTCAGGGGCAAGTTCCGCAACAGCTTTTCCAAACCCGAACCCTTCGAGCCCAACAAGCCAACCAAGGTGAGTTTTACCATGCCTGATATTTGTCATACTTTCAGGCCGGGCCATAAACTTATGGTGCAGGTGCATTCCACTTGGTTCCCTTTGGTGGATCGCAATCCTCAAAAATTCTGCGACATCTACAGTGCCCTTGAATCAGATTTCTCACTACAAACTCACAAAATTCATCGAAGTCCAGAGATGCAAAGTGGTATCACTGTTAGGGTGAAATAAATATTCAAAGAGATCATTTTGAATTGCAGATTCCAGAGCATGTATTAAATCGAAAAGGTTCAACCACAACTTCTGGGGTACCCAAAGAAGTTCGTGCTCTGCTTGATCTTGGTCTTACCGAAACTGTGAATCTAGCGGAATGGCTGGTGGTAGATCAAGAATCACTAGCTCGAAATGTATTTCAAAAAGAAAACTGGGGATTCCTTCTGCAGCCTTTGGAAGAATCTTTTGGTTTATTGAAAATCAAAACCGCGCCTAAGAAGATGGAAGTTTTAGGGATGGTGCTAGCTCAGGGGTTTCTCACCAAGGCGCAATTTGAGAATGGCCTTCGAAGGCTTAAAGAGCATCGCTCAGATATTGTTCGCTCTTGGGCCTGTTTCATGATTGGTAAATGCAGCGGACTTTCAATTCAGGAAAGTTTGAAGCTTATTCAGCCATTAGCTGCAGATAAAAACATGAGTGTAAGAGAAGCAGCATGGCTTGCAATCCGACCAAGAATTATAACGCAGCTTGGAGAATCTTTGCGATTATTAATGGGGTTTAGTTTGCATAGTGATGAGAACATTAGGCGTTTTGCAAGCGAGATCACAAGGCCCCGGGGAGTTTGGTGCAATCATATTCCAGCATTAAAAGATAACCCTGAACTTGGATTACCTTTACTCGAGCCTTTGCGCTGCGATGATTCAATTTATGTGCGAAACTCGGTGGGCAATTGGCTTAATGATGCAAGCAAAACTAAACCGGGTTGGGTTCAAGATGTATGTAAGCGCTGGGAAAAAGAGTCTCCGACGAAGGAGACTGCTTACATCATTCGAAGGGGTTTAAGAACGCTGCGAAAAAAATCTGATTAGAAAGAAACCTTATGGGTTACTTACCTTCTTCAAACTTTTCGAGCAATAGGGTGAATTGCATGCTGTTGATATTAACATGCTGTTTGACAACCCCAACCCCTTGGGCAAACCAGTAGGTGCTGCTAACGATAATGCCCGCACCAACCACTTCTGCATCCACTACCACTTTCACAGTTTTGAATTTTCCTGCAGGAACCTCGATTTCTTCTTCATCTGACTTGCATGCCACCTTAAGCTTTTCATTACCCGCCATCGATTCAGATTTCCAAGTTGCACCTTTTTTGATGGGAAATTTAAGCAGGCAGATGGGGGGCGTGATTTCTCCACCATTCACTCGGTCTCGAAAAATACCTTTTTCATTAACGCTGAGATGCTCGGTTGCAGCTACCC
>CAXNFS010000360.1:0-3189 GCA_964201235.1 Gemmataceae bacterium
TCGAGGGCGCTATCACCACCAATAATCAAAAATAATTCATCGTTGGGCTTACGCTTCTGGATTTCTTCAAGGGTATCGATGGTAAAGCTTGGCCCCGGGCGATCAGCTTCCATGGGTTCGACTTTGAATTTTTCATTTCCCGCAATTGCAAGCTCAAGCATTTCTTTGCGTTGATCAAAGCGTGAAAGTTTTTTTCCACCCTTATGCGGAGGCGAAGCTGCGGGCACCAACCAAACCTCGTCCAAACCTGCCACAGCAAGGCATTCTTCAGCAAGTGCCAAATGTCCAAAATGAACCGGATCGAATGTACCACCAAAAATTCCAAGACGCATGTTAACTCTCCATAGATATTTAATTCTTTTTACATGAAAATCTTAAATAATTCGAGACATTCCTCGAATAAAGATTATGGAAACCATGATCAGATCCGATTATTGTTGACTATATGGCTTATTATTTGATTATACTAAAGCTGTAAAACAGATTAATTTAGCTTGAAAGAGATTCATCATGAATGATTTAGGACCGGTTTTAATTGGCGTTGTAGTACTTCTAGGAATTGGATTCCTAGTGCTATTATTTGCCATAGGCATCTACAACGGATTGGTTGCCAGACGCAATCGCTTTAAAAATGCCTATGGTCAAATCGATGTTCAACTTAAAAGGCGCTACGATCTTATACCAAACCTTGTGGAAGCTGTAAAAGGATACATGACACACGAAAAAGGTACCCTCGAAGCTGTGATTTCTGCAAGAAACCAAGCAGCGAATGCAGGGGTAAAAGCAGCTGCGAACCCAGGCGACCCCGAAGCGATGAAAACTCTGATGGCTGCAGAATCATCGTTGGGCGGAACCTTGGGACGCCTATTTGCTTTATCAGAAGCATACCCTGATTTAAAATCGAACCAGAACATGATGCAACTTCAAGAAGAATTAACATCCACCGAGAACAAAGTTGGATTTTCCCGCCAAGCGTTCAATGATTCAATCATGGATTACAACATCTACCGTGAAACATTTCCCAATGTGATTTTTGCAAGCTTGACAGGTTTTGTAACAGCTCAACAATTCACGCTGGAAAATCCGACCGAAAGAGAAGCCCCTAAGGTAAAGTTCTAAATCTAAAGAACTGAAACACTATGAGATTTTTTGAGCATCAAGAAAAGGCACGAAATCACACCTTTAGATTACTAGTTCTATTTGGACTAGGCGTATTTGCACTAATCTTCAGCATCGATGCTATTCTTCTTCTTGGCTTGGGATTCTCTGATTCACCTGGTGGTTTAGATGGTGCCAACTGGGGAAAAATACTTGAAACTTATTTTCCCGCACTCGCCCTAGTTGCAGCCTTCATTGGATTTGTCATTGGTAGTGCAAGTTTTTATCGCCTATCCCAACTCAGTAGCGGTGGCGGGGCATCTGTAGCAGAATCGCTTGGTGGCCGTCTTCTTCAACCAGAAACCCGCAACCCCGTCGAAAGAAAAATCCTCAACATCGTAGAAGAAATGGCTATCGCATCAGGTATGCCTGTGCCCCGTGTTTATCTCATGGATGAAGATGGTATCAATGCATTTGCAGCAGGCTGGTCGCCCAACGACGCGGTGATCGGCGTAACCAGAGGTTGTGTCGAAGCCCTTTCTCGAGATGAACTGCAAGGTGTGATAGCCCACGAATTCAGCCATATTCTCAATGGGGATATGAAAATTAATATCCGATTGATGGGAATTCTTTACGGCATTTTCTTTCTAAGTATCTTGGGTGAAATACTGATTCGTTCGATTTCTTATGGTGGTAATTCATCGAATGAAAAAAAGAATGATGGCAAAGGTGCGATATTGATGATTGGTTTGGTGCTATTCATTCTTGGATGGGTCGGGTGGTTTTTTGGGAGATTAATTCAAGCAGCAGTATCTCGTCAGCGTGAATTTCTCGCAGATGCCTCTGCTGTTCAGTTTACCCGCAACCCGGAAGGAATTTCGGGGGCACTTCGAAAAATTGCCGGTTGGGATCAAGGGTCGATCATTAAAAATCCAAATGCAACCGAAGCAAGCCACCTGTTTTTTGGAAATGGGATATCAGGGTTTAGCGCATTATTCGCAACCCATCCTCCCTTGGAAGAAAGAATTAGAAGAATCGAAGGAGTTCATTTTCAACCTCCAGAAGATGACAAAGAAGCAACTTCAACTGACCCAACCGAAGACATTGCATTTTCCGCTGCCCAACTTTCAAACCTAGCAGGCACCATGCGAATGCCTGCAAAAAATGCACCCCCTCCCGTGCCTATTCTTATCCCACTTGAAAACCAATGCAAAGATCCTGCAGGAGCGCTGGCTGTTCTTTACTCAATGCTACTTCCATCGGATAACTTTGCCCGTAACAAGACTCGCGATCAACTCATTAGTAAGTTAGACCCTGCAATAGCCCAAGCGCTTTTCGAGGTCGAACCTTTGGTTTTGCAAACAAACAAGCTGCAATTGTTTACCCTATTATCAAAAGCCTTGCCCTCATTGAAAATGTTGGGCAAAGAGCAATCAATCGATGCTCTAAAAATATGTCAGGCTTTGATAAGTGCGGATGGAAAGATCGACTTTTTCGAGTTCTGCATCTGGCGGTTGGCTAAAACAGTGCTGGAGAAGTTTCGCCAAGTGAAAGGGCCTGGAGCTGCGCTTGGGATTGCTGCAAGCACCGTATTCAGTTTCTTTGCAAAACTTTCTGATGCCCCCGCCCCTGCCTATCAAAAAGCAATCCAAGCCGCAGGTATCCATGGCTTATTAGCCAACATTGAAACTAAAACAGCCGATTTTAAAATGCTCGACAAGGTGTTTGATTTTCTCTCGCAAGCCAACACAGAAATAAAGCATAAGGTGCTGGATGGTTGCATTGCTGCAATCCTGCATGATGGAAAAATCACCCAGGATGAAGGCGTGTTACTAAGAGCATTCTGCCTTTCAATGGAAATCCCACTCCCGCCATTAGGGTGAGAAAAGCTCTTTACGAACCAGCAAGTTTTTCGAATTCTTCTTCGGTAATAATTCGAACACCTAACTCCCGTGCTTTTTCAAGCTTGCTGCCTGCCTTCTCTCCTGCAAGCAGGTAATCTGTTTTTTTGGATACACTGCCCGAAGCCTTTGCGCCCAGATCGCGTAACCTTCTTTCGATTTCTTCTCTGCCATATTTTAACAGCGTACC
>CAXNFS010000361.1:0-3147 GCA_964201235.1 Gemmataceae bacterium
CATCAACAATATCCTTGGGATCGAGGTTGGTTGAGAAGATGGTTAACTGTTCGAAAGGTACTTTGAATTTTTGCCCGCTTACCAAGTTGAGGTAATCTACCCGGCTTTCCAAAGGTACAATCCAGCGGTTGAGTAGCTCTTTAGGGCTGCATAATTGTCTGCCAAAGTCATCGATGAGAAAGATCCCGCCATTAGCTTTCACATGCCAAGGGCCTTGGTAATAATTGGATTCTGGGCTGTAGCGGGGCTCGAGCATGCTGAGGCTTAATTCGCCACCCGTAATGATCACCGGTCTGCGAATGCGAACCCAACGGCTATCATGATTACTAGTATTCAAGAGCCTGCGGATTGCAGCCTCTGCTTCATCTTTCGGGGCCTCTGCTTGGACTTCATGCGGGATATGAATTGCAGGGTCGAATATGGAGATGATGTTGCCTTCGAAATGGAAGGCATACGGGACAAAAATATCGCCACCCTTGCGATTCATGAAGTCGCCTATGGCTTGGGCGATCGAGGTTTTTCCGGTACCTGGCGGGCCATAAATGAAAATAGATTTGCCACTAAGAATGGCAGGGCCTACTGCATTGAAAAGTTCATCAGTAATCACCAGATGGCTAAAAGCTTCTCTTAAAGCCTGGGGATCCACGGGCAGGTTGGTCACCGCCTGCTTGTAGGTTTGATCAACATAATCTTCCAGGCTGACGGGTGCGGGCCCCACATAGCCACAGAGTTTCATAGCATCTTGTGCTCTTCGTCTGCCGAGTTCAGTCAGGTTGAATTTGTAACTGGCCCTGCCAATAAGGTCGCCACCTGAAACATCGATGCACTTTTCGTTTTTAAGGAAGACCAAAGCTTCTTCGATGATTTTAAAAGGTAGGCACAAGGATTTAGAGATATCCATACCGAGCATTGCGCCCTTGGTATAAATCGCTTTTAAAACCATTTCCGAAAGCATGCCAGAGTTAAGGCCAGTTTCCTTGAGATTATCAGGGCATTGAGGCGCAGTGGGGATATATTGATCTTTGTCCTGAGATTTCACTTTCGCTCCTTAAGCATCATTTTCTCATCAGCAGCCAGATACCGAAGGCTAGTATTATCAAAGAGAATTGAATAAATATCGCCCTATCGGAAAAGATTAAATTCCACCAGTAATCAAAGTTCAAATACATCACGCTGAAGTTTCCTAATTAAAGGGGCGACAGCTTCATTCTAGGTTATTAATACCCACTTGTTATATTAACTTGTGTATTTCCGATTCCATTAGCACTTTGGCCAGAAGAAGACCCAGATTGTCCAGGGATAAAGACGCCCGAAACGCCAGATATTTTACCGCCCATGATACGATTAGCTTCGATACCTGATCCTGAAACTTCTGCAGGATCATGCAGCACCACTTGGAATTCAGGATGCACCTTGTCTTCAGAAATTTTGGTTATGTAAGTCTTAATATTTTCGCTTCGAGCCTTGTTGAGTTCTTTGTTGTTAACATTTTCATTAGGGTTTTGGGCAACTTGCAAGAAAATAACTTCTTGGGCTGCGGGCCTTCTGCGGGCAAGCCTCTTTAAATGATCTTTACCCATTGCATTAAGCTCGGGCTTTCCCGATTCAAAATGAAAATCCCAAACGGTTTGATCCAGCACATTGCCATTGCTTACTTGCGGGGCAAGTGCTGCCCTTACTGAATTACGAGCATCCACATTGTAACGCTTTGGGTAATACGGATCGACCACATCACGGTAGCCAAAGCAACCTGTAAAAGTTAAAGACAAAGGAACCAAGCAAAGGAAAAACTTTTTGGTGATGTTGAACTTTGGGTGAACCATGACTAACCTCCTTGTATGAATCTCACTTATAAGCAATCGGCCATCCATGGCCTGATGATTAATATTAAAACGCCCCAGACATCATCATCTTGATTGCAGCAGGGCCAACCAGAATAATAAAGACACCCGGGAAAATAAAAAATAACATTGGGAAAAGTAACTGCACTGCGCACTTGGCAGCTTTTTCTTCCGCCATCTGCCTGCGCTTGGTTCTCATCGTATCGGATTGAACCCTAAGAGCATTGGCAATGGAAGAGCCAAAGCGATCAGCTTGAATAATAATAGTGGTCAGGCCCCGCAAATCATCTACGCCATTTCTTTCGCCCAAATCTCGGAGCACATCTTTTCTAACACGCCCAATTTGAAGCTGGAAGTTGCAAAGGCTAAGTTCCGAAGCCATTACCTTGGCATGATCCTTCATTTCATCGCAAACTTTACGTAGTGCAGCATCAAGGCCCAAGCCGCTTTCAACACAAACAACTAAAAGATCAATAATATCAGGCAGAGTAAGGAAGATTTCCTGTTGCCGAGTTGAGCGCACATACCACAACCCGATTTTTGGAATGTACATGCCGATTGCACTAAAAATAACTACATATTTAAGACCATCATAAGTCATGCCATAAGCTGGAATAAAGTAGGCAATGGAAGGCAGGCTGAAGATTAGCAGAGTGATAAAGCGCATGCCCTGAAAAATTGGGACTGCATTTTCGCTACGAAACCCTGCAGCGGAAAGCTCTTTGCGAATTTCGGTTTGCTCGCCTTCGGTAGAAGGCATCATGGGCGATGCGAGAGCCTTGGCAGTCTTCAATAGCATGTTGAAGATACCGCCTTTTGAATCGTTAGATTCTGTCTCGGTGATTGCATCCTTGCTAGAAAGTTTTTTTAATCGATCGGTCTGTTCGCTTTTGTTTGTTGCAGAAAATAAACTGAGCAAACTCCAGATACCAACACCCACTAGGAGAGCGAGAAGTAAAGGAATCAAATCCTGCATGAACTCGGGTAATACCATTTCTCTCTCCTTTCTAAACCTTTATGTCGACAATTTTTTTAATAGTGATTGCGCCCAATATTTGGCCCACAACCAAACCAGCCAGCATTTTTCGGCCTATTTCGGTAGTCCAAAGAGGCTGGATATATTCTGGATTGCTGATGCGCAAATAAATAAACAAAGCCACTGGCAATGCTAATAGCACGGTCCCGCTCATGCGGCCTTCCCCAGTAAGAGCCGCCACCTGGCCCAGAATTTTGAATCTTTCGCGAACAATGTAACCAATTTTGTCGAGGATTTCAGCAAGGTCTCCACCCGTTTGTTTTTGAATCG
>CAXNFS010000362.1:0-3114 GCA_964201235.1 Gemmataceae bacterium
AGCTTGAAGCCTTTCATTTCATCTGCGGGAGAAAGGGCTTCGGTAGGGGCAACCAAAGGTGGAGCTTGTTGAGCCCATGGAATTGAAGTTGTGATTAGAAAGACAAGACAGCTGGAATAAATGATTGGCCTGCGCATGATAACCCTCTAATTAACGGACTATTGACTAATACAATCAATTGTAGCCATGTTCTTTGTCGTTGTCAGCTATGGATTACTTTGGCGGCTAAATAATAAGGTTTGAGCCTTAATAAGCGTGTATTTTAGCAGGCTTGATTAGCGGTAAATGATTCCTCAGATTAGGTTTACGACTGTTTTGATTACAGGAAAAGCATATCTTTTTCGGATATCATAGACCCAATTGGCTATGAATGTGCCGCCTGCGAGGACTTAATATATTTTAGCTTTTCAGATTAGCTATAGATTAATATGAGAATTAAGCTCATAATTAATTAGCTAGATATTCACTAATTTTTCTTATTTGTTTAAGTTAATGGGGGGTTAGACATGTCTTTTTTCTTCCCTGCATCTCAGAAAAAACAAGGTTTTACTCTTATAGAGTTGTTGGTAGTTATTGCGATAATTGCAATATTAATAGGTTTGCTTTTGCCTGCAGTGCAAAAAGTAAGGCAAGCAGCATCCTTGGCCCAGTGCAAAAATAATTTAAAGCAGCTTTCCCTAGCTTGCCATAATTACAGTGATACTGCGGGCAAATTGCCTGCTGCGGTAAAACTTAATGGCGGGGTAAGTCGAACCAACGCCATTGGGCAGTCGTTTGGCCCTAATTGGATAGTGATGATATTACCTTATTTGGAACAAAGTGCGCTTTATAATCAACATTCTGCAAACATAAATAGTTATGGATCCGCTAGCAATCAAACTTGGCAGGCAATTGGTGCGACCTCGATCAAGTTGCTGAAATGCCCTGCGGATACGGGCCATGAGATTCCTTACAACATTAACGGGGTAGATTTTGCTCGGGGAAATTACGGGTGTAATGCTGGTGGAATCCACGGCCCTGGCAATGGCTGGACTGGTACAGAAAATGGCGCAAGTCCTTCAAATGGAAACGGCTGGGCTGGTCTTCCCACCAACCTTACCGGGGGTGGGGTTATGTGTATTAATTTTGGTGCCAAGCTTACTGGGATTCGTGATGGCACATCTAACACCATCATGATTAATGAGTTAAGAGTGGGGTCGCTTATTGTCCCTACCGACCCAAGGGGAACTTGGGCGTTGGGCTTTCCTGGCGCAAGTGTTACCGCTGGGCATTTCTCTTGGGATTGCAT
Source organism: Gemmataceae bacterium (assembly GCA_964201235.1). Classification (GTDB taxonomy): domain Bacteria; phylum Planctomycetota; class Planctomycetia; order Gemmatales; family Gemmataceae; genus UBA969. The sequence continues at coordinate 1,289 of CAXNFS010000362.1, forward strand.
GCTTCCCAACAATAAAGATTACCAAGCCGATGATTGTGAAGGCTGCATAGATCGTTCTGCAGATGGTATGGGAGCATGTGTTGGCTGCCCGTATCAACAAGGCCAGGCCAGAAGCAAACATACCGGTGGAGTTAATGCGGCCCTTTGTGATGGCAGTGTTCGTTTTGTAACCAATTCAATTACTCAAAAAGCTTGGTGGTATCTTAACGCTAGCGATGATGGGAATCCTAATGATCCAGATTAATTACGCCCGCAGTTGCGTGGTTCTTTTCCTCCCACTATTCTTGTTGTTTGCAATAGGCTGTGGGGGTGGACCAAAAACAGTCAAAGTTATTGGCAACCTTTTGAGCAAGGGAAAACCCCTTACCTCGACTCCAGGCACCATAGTAACCCTGCAGTTTATCCCCAAGGAGGGAGGCAATACTTTCTCAGGGAAAGTCCTTCCCGGTGAAGGTTCTTATGAAGCTGAAATGCCAGCGGGTGTCTACAATGTAATGTTTTTGATGCATGACATGAAATCGGGGAAACCCATTCCCAAACTTAAAAATCTCAAAGCCAATCTAGAGATCCAATCGAATCAATCTCTTGATCTTGAAACCGAACCTTGATCCACCCTAGAAGCCGATTAACCCTCCAAGGTGGATTCCTATTTATCTGATTTACTTGCTCAGAACCTCATCAAGGTTTGCAGGGCGGGTACCAAACTTTTTCACAAACTCTTCCTGGCTTGGAATCAGCCTTACCTTGATCTTGTTTTCGTGGTTGATCAAAATATCGGTAAGCTTGTGATCAATGAACGGGTTTTTGAATCGTTCAATCACCTGCCCTGCAAAGCCCTTAGGGTCATCGCAACGGCCTTCAAGAATAGGTACGATCTCGGTGTATAACAGTTTTTCAAGCCATGGCCCCAACTCTTTATCATTCACCGAATCACGCACAATCGTATAACCCTTGGCTATCGCTTTGTGCACCATTCCCGAATGTCCGCCATTGAGAATGCGTACCTTTCTTAAAAAGAAAGGCAGAACATCGTTGGTCCAGATAACTGCGGGATGATCGATCCAACGCTTTACGCCTGGCACTTCCTGAATTGCAAAAAGTGCATACGGTTCGCAAACAGCGAGCATCGGATCTTGTGCAAGTAATGGGTGCTCGTCTGGTGTGCCTGTAACAATGCGATCAACGAGGGTGTTGTGCCAAGAGCAGGTTTTTTCCATCCAAGTAATGAAAGCAGCATCAAGTTTCCATTCGTGAGCAATTTTGACAAGAATGCTTCGTAGGAGTTCTGCGTTATTTTCGCGCAGTTCGCAAGGAATGATCATCAGGCCGGGTTGCCCTGCCTTGAATCGTTCTCTTAATACTGCGAGTAGCTTTGCAGGAAAAGATTTAGGGGGTGCGCAATTTGCAGTATCAGCAGCGTTCAGATCATAACCGGATTCGGTGGTATTAGACAGAATGGTTTTCAAATGTGGACTACGGGCGAGTTCAAGGACTTGATCCCATTGGGTGTTTGCAGCAAGAGCGCGGGAAACACTTTCGCAAATTTCAACCCGATCAACGACTTTGCCATTTTCTAATCCGCGCAGCACCACATGGTATTTGCCACCCAGCTTGGCAAGTTCGTTGGCACGCTCTCCACCAGTGGATTGCACGATTACGATTTTGCCTATGTTCTGCCCTTGCTGATTGGCATGGTGAACGAAAAGGTCTGCGAAGGCCCTTAGGAATTTGCCCGACCCGAACTGCAATACGGTTTCATTCATTGCGATTTTTCCTTTAAGCTTTTTTCAAAGTAATAGTAAGTTCGTGAGTCTCAATTTTCACTT
>CAXNFS010000363.1:0-3100 GCA_964201235.1 Gemmataceae bacterium
CGCATTATCAGCGAGCGGGATAAAAAAGCGGCTCAGTACCAAAGCGAGGGAGAACGAAAAGCTGCAGATATCCGCAGTGCGGGCGAGAAAAATGTCGCTCAACTTCGTGCCTCTAGCGAAGCAGAATCCATCCGCATGAAAGGCCAGGCTGAAGCTCAATCCGATCGCTTGCGATCTCAGGCACAATCCCGCGATCCCCAGTTTTATACCTTCCTAAAAAAGCTGGAAGAGTACCAACGCATCTTGGGTGATAACAAAACAGTTTTACTTCTAGGAACCCACAGGGAATTGTTCGACCTACTTTTCTCACCTCCACAAGGCTCTTCCAAAACCCCCGAAACCAAAGGGGCTAAGCCATGAGAAAAACCCTGCTGGTTTTAATTGCCCTCGTACTTGGTTTCTATCTGCTGACGGGTTTTACCCAGATCAGGCCGGGTGAAAAGGGTGTTATCAGGCGCTTTGGTAAGCCGTTGCCCCAACTTGCGGACTCTGGGCTTTTCATCGGTCTTCCTTATGGCATGGATCGCGTTGATCGAATTGCTGTTGATAAGGTGAATAATATTGCAGTTGGATTTTTTGAAGATGATGGAGGCAAACCCCTGCCCCCAGGCCAGATGCTTACAGGTGATAACAACCTCGTTAATGTTCAAGTGACTGTTTATTATAAAGTAGAGCCTGGCATGGAAGTTGATTTCGCAATCAATGCGCCCATCATTCCCGAATTTCTGAAACGCTATGTTGAATCTGAAACTGCAATGTGGATTGCAAGTAAAACCGTTGATGAAGCTTTGCTTCTAGGCAAGATTTCGATGGGCCCTGTTATCCTTGATAAAACTACACAGAGAATCCAAGGCTGTAATCTCGGAGTCCAACTCCTCGATGTTCGTGTTTCCCTCGTTGCTCCCCCTGATGAAGTCAAACCTTCTTTTGATTCTGTTGCTAGGGCCCAAACTGCAGTTACCACCTTGCTTAACAAAGCGGAACAAGATACCGAAAGTAAACTCAGGCAGTCAGAATCTGATAAATTCAGGCTCGAACAGGAAACCCTCGCTCTTACCAACACCATGATTCTACAAGCTAATAAAGATGCAGAACGCTTTCTTGCTAGGCTTCAGCAATATCTTGAAGGCAGGAAAACCAATCCCGATTATCTTCTTCAAATCTGGCAGGAAGAGCGGGGTAAAATCTTTGCGAAACTTCGCGATCAGGGAAATCTAGGTTTGTTGGATCAATACTTGGGCGCAGGTGGGCTGGAAATTAATCTCATGCCTTTAGGGCCAAAAACCAAACCCTGATTTCTTCACCTCAAACTTTATTAATCGCTTTTATTCTTACTCTTTGCTTTCATCTCGGTGGTTATTTTCTTCACCATCTCCGCTGCATCTGCAAACTTCTCGTGCGCTTCTTCCACTTTGCTTTTATCATTTATTTTTATCCCCTCTACTAACAGAGTTTGCGCTTCTACCTGCGTTTTTAAATAGACAACAAAATCGGGATACCAACCCGCCCAACGGCTTGGCACCTTTTTGTACCCATTAAACTTTGTCGCATACTCAGACCAGACAGGCGTTATTTCTGTTGCCAAAAGTGTTGCAAATTCTTCTTCTGTAATTTGCGCTTTTCGCACACCCGCCTGCCCCTTGGTAAATTTCATAAGCAGAGATTCTTCTTCTTTTCCGAATCGTTCAAATGTTTTAATCGCTAGAAATTTATCTGCAGTCTCGATTTGCAGCATAAACCAACTCCCCCAACATATCCCAACCCCAAGAAGCATTAAAACACCTTGCTTAAGAATCGGGGTTTTTAAAATCGCATTCTTTTGCATCAACCCCGCAAGTAACCCTATCAAAAACCCTGCAAGCGCTCCGCCCCCATGCGCAGCCTGATCCACACCCGCAAGGAAAAACACAAATGCGATATTTAAAACAATGAAGTTTATTGCCCATAATCGAAGCTGAGACATGATCGCTACAGACATCCCAGGAGGCTTGGCCAATAAATAACCCAGCAAGCTTCCGAATATCCCAAACAGCGCCCCCGATGCACCCGCACTTACTCCAAACTCATTCCACCATAAGCTTGCTTCACTGCCTCCTATTGCGCTTACAACATAAAAAATCAGAAATGTCGTACTGCCAAACAGCCTTTCAAGAAAGGGCCCAACTTTCCAAAGCACAAACATATTGAGACCAAGATGAATTAATCCTATGTGCAAAAAAGCGCAGGATAGAAGACGCCAAGCTTCGCCATCCATCGTCTTTGTGCCCACATTAGCGCCCCATGCAAGAAGCTGCTCTGTGGTAGGTTGGAACAGATCAACCCCTGCATACAACATTGCTATAAAAACAAGAATGTTAATCGCAAACAAGGTGTAGCTTATGGGGGCCCAAGGTTGTTTTTGCGCTAGTACGGATTGAAAGGATTCTATATCTCGTATTTCGTCTGGTTCCAATTCATTTTCAATTAAATAATCTGGGCTAAGATTGCAAGCCTTGCAGATTTGTAACGCAAGCGGTTTGCCGATCCCCTTGATCGCAAAGTTATATCCTTCTTCTTCCATCGTTTGATCTATCAAGCCAACTTTCTCGGGTGGGTAAATCAATTCAGGATTATAGAGCGAAAATTGCAAAGACCCTTTGGGATCAAACGCAACATGGCAAATATTAGTGGTCGGCGTGATAATTCCCAGGGGGGAATGAAAGGTCAAAGTTCCTTTAGATATATGAAGCCGTAGGCTTTTCTTCCATTGAACCCATGATGATAATGCAATAAATAGCATCAGAATCCCAAACACGATGTTTTTATGTTCCGAATCGGGCAGAGACCACGCAACAGCGACAAGAATGGCGGAAGAAAATGCAAATGTAGAGAGGAAAGGCCAGATTTTTGGACTTATTCGAAGGCTTATTCTCGAAGAGTTCAATTGCGGGTGGTTAGATTCCAATGCCATGAAAAAAGCCCCAAGGGAAGATTGCGGTGGATCCGATCTCGATAAGTCCTTTAATTTACGATATAAGAAAACCTGTGGGAATCATTCCTGCAACCGTTAAGGAACCTTAGGCATGATGCAGATTCTTTTTCGTATACCTGTTTATACCAG
>CAXNFS010000364.1:0-3078 GCA_964201235.1 Gemmataceae bacterium
TAAGCGAAAAAACACTAGGGGTATTTGGCCTTGGCGGAATTGGCAAGGAAATAGCCAAGCGAGGCGCGGCTTTTAATATGCGTTGCATAGGTCTTGATCCCTTTTGCCTGGAACCTTCAAAAGAAATCCCTCAACCTTGGCCAATGGAACGGTTGGATGAATTTCTAAGCTCCTCGGATTATGTTGTGATTGCTGCTCCTCACACACCTATGACCGAAAAACTTTTCAATCTAGATTTGATCAAGAAAATGAAAGCAGATGCGGTTTTGATCAACATCGGCAGAGGTGCCATTGTGGTTCTTGATGACCTTGTAAAGGCTTTGGATCAAGGATTAATTGCAGGAGCGGGATTGGATGTTTTTGAAATTGAACCGCTTCCTGAAACGCATCCCCTTTGGAAAATGAGCGATAAAGTAATTTTGACTCCTCATGTTGCGGGATATGCCCCACCAATTGCTTCAAGGCATCTAGCATTTCTAATGGATAATTTGCAAAGGTTTTTGAATCAGTTACCCCTGATGAATGTTGTTGATAAATTGCGATGGTTTTAAAAAGGATTTTCAAATGAGTATAAAAAAGCGGCTTAGAATTGTGATTACAGGTGCAACCAGAGGTTTAGGTGAAGCTTTGGTATTGGGGATGAGTGAACTTGGGCATGAAATTTATGGTTGTGGTTCATCAGAAGCGAATGTTGAGGCAATGCAAAAAAAGGTGCCTCAAGGAAAATTTACGGTTGTTGATGTTACTCAGGAAAAATCTGTAGAGAAGTGGGCAAGATCTGTGCTGGAGCACGGATTGCCTGATTATCTGATTAATAATGCTGCGGTAATCAACAAGCCTGCTCCGTTATGGGAAATCGCAGAGAAAGAATTTTGCAACTTAATTGATGTAAACATTAAAGGGATTGGAAACATTATCCGTTGTTTTGTCCCTTCCATGGTGGGGGCGAAAAAAGGTGTTATTGTAAATTTAAGTTCGGGTTGGGGCAGATCGGTATCTGCTGGGTTTGCGCCCTATTGTGCATCCAAATATGCGGTGGAAGGTTTGACAAAGGCTTTGGCACTGGAATTGCCTCAAGGAATGGCAGCTATACCTTTAAATCCCGGAATAATTAATACTGACATGCTAAAAACTGCTTTGGGCAATGGAGCTTCCAGTTATCACTCCGCAAGTACCTGGGCTAAAAGTGCTGTTCCGTTCATATTGGGTTTAAATGCAGCTAATAATGGGGCATCATTAACCGTACCTTAGCCATCAAAGCCATGCTGTTTTGATTCTTGATTTGGCTAGGCAGATGTAAATATTAAATGAATAAACTCGAATTTTTGAAAAACTAATAGCAACAATCTGTCTAAATGCTTAAGATAACCAATAGTAAATAATGTCTAATAACTTAAATAAATATTGGGGAATGTTTGTATGACAACGCCTTTGCAATCTTTAATAACTGCGGGTACTAAACTTTGGCTTGATTCCATTGATCCAGAGTTAGTTAAAGCAAATCGCGCAATGGGTGCAACCGGTGCGACTTCTAATCCTATTATTATTTCGAAGTTGTTAGGCACACATCGTTTTGACGAGCAAATAACCAAGTTTGCTGCTGAAGGCCTTGATGATGCTGGCTTGGCTTGGAAAATGACCGATCTATTGGTTTCCCAAGCTCAAGAAGTATTCCTTCCTGTTTGGACATCTACCAAAGGCAATAATGGTTATGTCAGTTTTGAATTGGATCCCCTGCTTGAAGATAAGGATTGCAAGCTTTCTGTACAAGAAAAAGCTGCTCACTACATCGAGCTAGGTAAGAAATGGGCCCAAGGGCACCAAAACCGAATGATCAAAGTTCCTGCAACGCCAGGTGGCTTGGCTGCATTGGAAGAACTTTGTGCTGCTGGAATTACTCTGAATTGCACATTGATTTTCTCCGAAAGGCAGTACTTGGAAGCTCGCGCAGCGATTTGGCGCGGTGCCCAGCGTCGTAAGTCACTCGAAAATTTCAAATCGGTTTATAGCATTTTTGTAAGCCGTTTGGATGTTTACACCGAACAACATGTCCCTACGCTTTCTGCTGAAGCTCAAGGCATGGTTGGTATCGTGAACGCTAAAAGATTGTGTGCAATGAACCAAAAGTTCTGGGCTGACAAAAACCTGCCTTTGCAGCAGGAAATTATTTTTGCTAGCACCGGTACTAAAAAACCTTCCGATGCTGCTTACAAATATGTTGCAGCGTTTGCTGGGTCTGATATCGAAACAAATCCTCCAGAAACCAACGATGCAACTCAGAAAAGCGGTCAAGTTTTCACCAAGCAAGTTGATGTTTTGCCTGCAAAGGCAATCCTGGATGATATTGATGCCAAGGTGAATATGCAGCATTTAGAAGAAACTTTGATGTCAGAAGGTTTGAGTAAGTTTGCAGACCCGTTCAAGGGCCTACTGAAAACTATTGGTGAAATACGCAGTAAGCTTGCTAAGTAAAGTTGTTTTGATTTAGAAGAGGGTTCATTTTGAACCCTCTTTGCTTTTTTATAAGCGTTCGTTTTGGTTTACATTTTGGCTTGGGAGATTTTTAATGGCAAAAGAAGAAGCGATGTTGGTACAAGGCAAGGTCACACCGGCCCTTGCAAATACTCAATTCAAGGTAAAACTTGACAATGGGCATGAGTTGGTTGCTCATATTGCGGGAAAAATCCGCAAAAACTTTATCAGAATCCTGCCTGGTGACATTGTTACCGTCGCAATTTCCCCTTACGATCTTTCGAAGGGAAGAATTACCTACCGTGGTCCTCTTCGTGCGAAGTTGGATGCAGAAGCTGCGGAAGAACTTTAACTTTCTAGTTCGTTCTTGCTTGGTTTATCTGCTTTACGACTAGAAGATTTGCCCACCTTCTTCTTGGCTGGTTTTTCATCTCGATCAGGGTGAACCAAAATTAGTTGGCTCCATAAACTTGGATCTTCTGAAAAAGGAAAATCCAAGGTGCTGTCGTATATCTGGTCGCCCAATTCCCTGTCATGTACTTGAATACATACACCCAACCTTGGGCATTCTTCTGAGTCATAACCTGCCAGTGCCTGCGAGGGTAA
>CAXNFS010000365.1:0-3064 GCA_964201235.1 Gemmataceae bacterium
AATATTATTATACTAATAAAATCTTTTAATTCTAATTTTGTCAATCAGAATATCTGTACCTTTTCAAACCTAGCCCGAATGGTTTCTCAAGCTTCCTTGAAATTTCGAATACGGGAAACAAGGGGAAGCATTGCAAGCACAAGCACCCCAGCGAAAAGGAAGGGCGCCATGCTGTCTAACTTATAAAGGGTTAGCCCAAAGATCGGGCCGAAGATGCGAGCAAGAGAAGAGCAGGATTGATTAACTCCTAGGATTTCACCCTGTCGTTCGGGGTCTGCGCGTTGCGAAACAAGTGCCTGAGCACTAGGGGTGAGAAAGGCAAATCCAACAACTGAAATAGTTAGGCTTACCATCATGAGTGGAAGAAGGAAATCAGCGAGGAGATTATTGCGAGAAATATAGGTGATACCAGCAAGGCTTGCAACGCCCGAGCCCATGAGCAGAATGCCCAAGGTAAGGAAGAAATAGACGGAGAATTTACGGGAAAGTGGGCGGTAAAGCCCATTGGCAAGGCTGAGTGTAAGGCCGACATAAGCGAATAGCAAAAAGTTAGAAGTCTTACCAAACTTAAGAACATCTTGGTTGATCATCGCCAAGGTGGATTCAAAAGCACCAAAGCCAATAGTAGCCAGGAAGAAGACAAAAATAATGGGCCCAAGTGCGGGGTTGGAAAGGACACTCTTAAAAGCTGAAACATCGAAGATCTTTCGATTTGCGCTATGGCCACCGGGAACTCTGGTTTCGGGCATCTTCACCAGACCAAGGATAAAAGCAAAAAGCGATAGGCCAGCAGAAATATAACCCGTAGCTCCTGCTTGATCAGGGAAAAAGGTGAGGGCACCAAAGCCAACTAAGGGGCCAAAAGTGAAACCAATACCAAAAGCTGCGCCAATTAATGCCATGCCCCTGCTGCGGTTTTCCTTAGAGGTGCAATCTGCAATAACAGCTTGTGCGGTGCCAATAGTCGCCCCGCAAATACCAGCACCAATGCGTGCTGCAAAGAGTAGGAAAAGAGCAAGGTGTGCGGATTCCGCAGGCAGGGTGGAGGCATAGCCAAAGAGAGTATAGAAAATAATGGAACCAAGAAGGCCCAGAAGAAGGATGGGTTTTCTTCCTATGAAGTCCGAGTACCTTCCCCATGCAGGAGCAAAGAGAAATTGCATCATGGAAAAAGAAGACATCAGCAAGCCAAGGATGACGCCATGAAAAATACTGGACGAGCCTTCTGGAAGAACCCTTGCAACATATTGATCGCCATAAATGGGAAGCAAGGGCAGAACAATACCAAAGCCAAGAAGGTCAATGAAGACAACAAGAAAAACCATCAAAAGGGCAAACTTGTTGGATTTAGCGGGGGCGGGATTAATCTCGGTCATGAATACAATTTCCTTATTCAACAATGGAACCAAGAGTAGTTATACCCGCTGAATGGGGCTGAAGGGAGTGATTAGCTGGAAAATAAAGAAAGAAGCCTGCCTAATCAGGATGAAAGCACTTGGCGAATGAATCGTGAAAACTGCCATAGGTAGGGAATTTCCTTGGTTGGATATTCCTGCTGGCATAGATCCGAGGCAAGTTTTTGGGAACAAGCGAAGTCAAAATATTTCTGTGCTTCGACCCCTTTTCCCGTGGAATAAAGCATTTTACCCAGTTCTGCAACAATCCTTGTGGATTCGGGGAAAACCTCATGCGCCTTTTGCAGCAAGGCTATCACTGCAGATTTATCCTGCAGGGGAAGCGCTACGATTGCAAAAACAGCCCTAGAAAGCACATCCCTTGCATAAGGATGCTCCATGATCGAAAAAGTTGAACCCACCCTGCTAAGAATTTCAAGCAAAGCTACCGGCTTTTCCTCATGCGAATAATTATCAAGTCCGATCAATGACAACGAATAACAACTGGGAAATCCAACATCCGCTTTTTTACACCAACCAAGGCCATCAACCGCTTTTTGAATTGCAAGTAAGCGCAATAAATACTTCCACGCAGGAAGAAAAGATGTTTCAGAAAGGCATACCTGCTTAAGCAGAGCTACTGCCTTATCACGATCTTCCAACAGAAAATAACTGCGGGCGATTTCGATCTTGGCCCTGCTGCTATAAGGGATCAGCTCGAGCGTTTTTTCGAATGCCTTCAACGCATCGGCAGGTTGCCTTAAACCATTCAGGCACTCGCCCAGTTTCAACCACCCGAAAGAATATGAAGGCTGCTGCTGGGTCAGATTTTTCAAAGACTCAACCTGTTCAGTGGCAGATATTTTTGCGGATGCTTCAAGAAACTGCTTCTCAACAACTCCTGCACGAAGCTGGAAATACCCGTCTTGCTTTTCCCCTGCGCCTTCCAGTGCAATTAGTATCTGATCATCAACACCCTCGGAAATCGAGTTCTTCTTATCTAGGCTTTTATACCATTCGACCCTGCTGCCAATATGATCTTCCATCTTTCTTTGCTTGATAACAAAGTCATAAGCTTGATCACGAATTTGCAAACGAAGCAATCTGTCTTGATAAAGGCAATCCAACTGGTTGATCAATTCTTCAGGGGTGTTGAAGAACAGTCCCGTTTCGCCATCCTTGACAATGTTGCGATAAGGCTCAAGGTTTTGATAAATACCCGTAACGCCGCAAGATGCATATTCCAAAAACTTGACATCTGATCTGCCCTTGTTGTAGTGCGTGGGAAGAAGGGGAGCGATGCCAACATCAATAGAGCTAAGGAAATCAAGATAGGATTCGATGGATCCAAAGGGCTTGAAATGAAAGCGCGAGGGATCAAGATGAAAAAACTCTTGGGCTAGTTCATTCGTCATGATTGCAAGATGGGCATCTGGGTGGGCATCGAGCCAATTTTGCAAATAGGGTGCAACATGGTAGAGATCTGCAAAGTGACCGGGGGAACCAGCCCAACCAACGGTGAAAGGCCTTTCAACAATATTAGGTAATGGCTGAAGGTGAACCAATTGGTTTCGAAAAACTTCCACATTGCATGAACCCATCTTTGACCATTGTTCAGCAAGATAAGCCGTGCTGGTTTGCACCCCATCAGAAAGGCGCAAGAGTTGTAT
>CAXNFS010000366.1:0-3058 GCA_964201235.1 Gemmataceae bacterium
GCCTATTCCGTTTCAGTAAATAATGTGATTGCAACCAATACCGTCCGCCCAACCGATGATTCTGTTATTGACCGAATCGCGGAAGAATTAAGAGAAGAGTTTACCCGAATAATTGCCGCAGCTAGTGCCAACGCAGATATAAATGCTACAAGTCAAGTAATCATGACTCAGTTGCTAGCTGTAATTCAGCGACTTATTCCAGGGTTTACCGGTATAGTTGGCTTCTTTGACCCTGTTGATCTCAGCCTAACCGGTAGCGGTGGCACTGTTGGTTCTCAGGGCAGTAATTCCACGAATTCCAATCCTTCCGCTAGTCTTTCCAGCAGAGGTGCATTGGACCTTGTGGTTATCCCTGGGGCTGCTGCTGGACAATATAATTTAAACATGGCCGGTACCGGTGGCGGGCAAGTTCTTGCTGGTGTAGCCATGGTTGGTGCAAATGGCCAAGTGATTAATCCTACAATCACAGGGGGCCAAAGTAGCGGTGGTATTGCTGCTTCTAATGTGCCTAAAGACGGCTTGAACTTAGTCCTTGATTTTGGAAGTAATAGTGGTGGCGGTAATGGTAATGGTGGCGGTGGCGGTGGTAATGGCGGCGGGGGCAATAGCAATGGTGGTGATACAGCTCAATCTGGTCCCGTTGCAGGTTCTACTACAGCATCAGCATCAGCGTCAGCATCAGCTTCAGCGTCTTCTACTAGTGCTTCTACTTCTACTGCATCCGCTGCAACAGGGTTAACCGGCTTGGCCGCTTTAGCGAATGCAATCACCCAATCCGCCACTGCGTCGGGTGCAGACTCAGCGACATCTGCCGCCAATCTTGCCAACCTTGCTTCTATTGCTTTAGGCCTTGGTAGTACAGCAGCCACTTTGGATGAAAAGCAACTTGCAAAGGATTTGGGCGGCGATGCCCCGGCTGGCGATCTTGATCTCAGTGGTTCAGATGATTTAAAAACAGGTGGGTCGTTTGTTTTGGTTACCTTTGCACAAGCGTACAAAGGCTTCAATCAGGCAGTTTTTAGCACCTTGGACGCAGAGAACCAACTGGTAACTGAAATTACAAATATCTTTGACAATGTTTTGCCAGCTTTGGTTCCTTCCGAATTTGAAAACTCAGTTGAAAACCTTCTCGTACAAACCAAAAAATCTTTACTTGAAGATGGCAAAGCCACCCTTTTAAAGACTGGCGATATTCTGGCAGACATCATAATGTCGAAGCTGGTTAAAAATTTGCCTGCTGCCCAACCTTCTAAAAACAAAGTGGACGCTAAAGATCCTTCCTTTGAGTTTGTGATTGCAAATTTAGTTGAGCAAAACAAAAACGAGAGCGCTACGGAAGAAAATTGCTTCGGTGAACATACTGCAATCACTGATAAAATCCCCCAATCTTTTGAGGAAATCTTCAACTCTGTGAATCGAAACGCCCTGGACGATTCTTTAACGGGGCCTTCAATTCTCCTTAATGATCAGCAAAACAAAGTTGCTGAAGCCTTAGGCGTTATTGCTGGTGTTCTTCTTGCCCCAGGTTTTCTTAGTAGCACTAATGGTACACAGTCGCCCGCTTTTGAAAAGCCAAAGCCCAGAAAACAGAAATCCTGATTTCTGGATTACACAAGACTCCACCTTGTTTGAATGATAAGATATATCTTTGTTCTTCAGTGTGACCTTGTGGAGTTATTTCATGCTTCTTCAATCAATTACTTTGATTGTCTGCCTTGGTTCGGTTCCCTTTCAATCACCTCCCATTTTAAAAGATGGTGACATGGTCGCCCTTGTGGGCGGAACACTCATCGAGCGCGAACAAATTTCAGGCTACTGGGAGACCGAACTTACCCGCAGGATTACCGGCCAGAAAGTTCGCTTCCGCAATCTGGGCTGGAGTGGCGACACCGTCTACGGCCATGCCCGTGCGGGTTTTGGTTCCACCGCAGATGGTTATAAAAGGCTTATCGAACATATCAATGTTGTAAAACCTACCGTCACCCTGTTTGCTTATGGTGCCAACGAATCTTTTGAAGGCGAAGCAGGTGCAGCCGCTTTTCAAAAAGGGTACGACAAACTTTTAAAGGATTTGTTGAACACTAAGTCGAAGTCCATCCTTCTTGCGCCACTCTGGCACGAAAACATGGGCGCGCCACTGCCCGATGCCGCTCCGCACAATCTAAACATCCTTGCATACAGCAAGATGATTGATGAAATTGCTAAGGCGAATCAAGCCAACTTTTATGATTTATTTCAGAGTAAAACTTCGTGTGAAGCAATGCTTGGGCAATCAGCAAAACTTACGAGCAATGGTATTCACCCCACCGAACTTGGGTATTATCTTTTATCCAATGATATTGGCAGAGCCTTTGGCGTGAACGAAGAGCTTTGGCAAGTTGCAATTGATCATGCTGGTGGTGCTATAAATACTAAAGGGTGCACCGTGGAGAGTGCGGGAAAGATGAGTTGGAAAGTAACGGATAAAATGTTGCCCAGGCCAATTGTTCCTGGTTTTGCCTCTCTCAATCCTTCCCCTAGAACCATTGCAATCAAAAATCTTCCCAAGGGAACCTACAAGCTATCTGTTGATGGCAAGGAAGTGATAATGAAGGATTCCGAAGAATGGGCCAAGGGAGTTATGATTTCAAGTGGGCCAGATTTTGACCAAGTCGAAATGATGCGGAAGCTGATTCTGGAAAAGAACAGGCAGTATTTTCATCGATGGCGTCCACAAAATGAAACCTATCTCCTAGGTTTTAGAAAACATGAACAAGGGCAGAATGCTAGGGAACTACCCCAGTTTGACCCGATTGTTGCAGCAAAAGAAGAAGAAATTTACAAACTTAATAAATCCGTGACCCGGACCTACTCGCTGATGGAGTCCAAGTAATGAAACGCAATTTAAGCACACTCGCAATTACTCTTTTCCTGATTCAAGGCGTTTGCTTTGCGCAAAAGAATGCCCCTCTTACGGTTGATATCGACCCAGAAAATGAGCGTAAATCGTTCATTCTTCCAGAGGGGTTTGAAGTCAATCTGTTTGCGGGCGATCCCCAACTCGCAAAACCCATTCAAA
>CAXNFS010000367.1:0-3054 GCA_964201235.1 Gemmataceae bacterium
CCAGATCTGAAATCAAACTTAATGCTGGAGGTGTACCTGAACTTATCATCATGCCAGCCCAACCAGAAAAGGTCCGAAAGGTCGATATATTCTACGCACTTAAGAACCCCTGCAGTTTTCAGCGTGCATGGCGAGATATCCCCAATGTAAGAATGGGCGACCAATGGATCGGTAAAATGCCTGTGCTTAACATTGATGATTATGTTTTTGGATACGCCAACATAACCTACGATACCACGATTGTTCGCTCGACACATTTCAATGCTGCGATACCCGCAAAACTTGGTAATGCAAAAGCAACGGACAAACCTTCAGACAATATCTCCAGCAATGGCTACAATTCTTGGACAAACATTGCAGAGCTTGAAGGGCCCAAAAGTATCAAAGGTTTTCGTTCAACGAATAATCAGCGTGGTTCAAGTACCGAGCAATTACATGATCCTAAATGGAAAGCACCCATTAGTTCCTATTTAAGTTTCAAATTTTATTGCACAGAACCGCAAACCATCATCTTGAATGCAGGCGACCATAACTCTTTTGAAATCGAAATTACTGCTTCCGATAGTTGGCAGGACATCACACTTCCCGCTTCTAAACTTATTAATCGCTTTAATCAAAAGCCCATGAAAGATTGGTCTGAAATTGGTAAGCTTAACTTCCAACCCAAGCCCGGCTCAGATCTCACGAAAGTAATTTTTGCGGACTTTAAATGGGTGATGGAATCGAAGAAGTAAACGAGTTATCGACTCCTTTTTAAATGCCTTGGGCTTTATAGAATGAAAATCGGTAAAGGAACGGCAGGCACGGAGAAAATGAAGGAGTCTTTCGTTCTCAAACAGTTGCTGGGTCTAGTATCACGATATTAAGAAAGCCACGGAAATCCTCAGCGTTGAATGTAAGCAGTCGATCAATTCCATAACTTCGCATCGCTGCCACGAGGCGGACATCATGGGATCGGAAGCCTGTTACACGGTGGCTCTCGACTAATTCCTGCCATAGTTTGCTTAGCTCTTCCCGGTCGGGCAGCAAGGTAAACCGTCTCTGGAAAAAATGTAGCCAATGAACGGTTTGAGAAACGGTCATACCAAGACCGTTGCGCCCACTTGGGGGAGGGCCCGATGGACGAGTCGCAACAGCCCAGAACTCAAAAAGATTCTGAGGGACAATGATCAATTTATCTCCCCGTTTCAAAAGCGTTTGAACCGCCTCACGAGCTAAGCTAGATTGGGGATCCTGCCTGCGAGTCATCCGAGTGAGTAAGTTAGTATCGAGTAGAATCATTCGCAATCCATCCGCATATAGACCGATTCACGCGAATCATCCACTTGTTGGGAGTCAACCATGAACAACTCCATTTCTGCGAAGATGTCCGCAGACTGGTGTGACGCCGCTGCAAGCGATAACGGTTCCTCTTCAAATATGATCGCCTCGCGAACCTCGCCGATGATTCGAGCTAATCCCTCTGCAATTTCCTGCTTCGAACCCTTTAAAACATGAGTTTTCAACTGTCACCTCCATTTCGAGCAAAATATTAATGTTTTTCTTTTCTGGTTTTTGAATGCCTAAAAGAACTATTATTTGCATGGCCCCATTTGACAATATTAGCAACCCAAAGTGATAAATGAACCTCGTCGTCGGGAAGCCTACTTGGCTTTTATAAAGACCTTTGTAATATCGATCCAGTCTGCATATTGTGAAATTAAATTATGCGAGGGATTAATGTAACAAAAGCGTATTATTAGTCCTAATATTAACAGCCACCGAGATAAAGAAAAGGTTAAAACCATGGGAATTATTATTTATAAAGGCCTAGTCGATTCCCTGCTTTCACGGTTGGCAGCAAGTAACTGTTTCGTTGTGCAGTCGCATCACCTCATACTAGACGATGCAACGGTTGCAGACTTCAAATGGGTGCTGGAATCGAAAAAGTAAGCGGATAAGCTGGTATACTCACTATTAAGGATGTTTTCTCCGGAACTTTCTTGAGCCATTTGTGTTACATTACCTATTAGCTCTAGTCATTTAAATTTTAATATGTGGAACAACCATGAAGCAGAATATTATCATCATTGTCGCTTTATTGTTCAGCCCTTTTGCAATGCTACAAGCTGCAGATAAACCCAATGTTATTTTCATCCTTGCTGATGATCTCGGCATCGGAAATGTAAGCTGCTATGGCTCTGATAAGTATAAGACGAACAACATTGATAAGCTTGCCTCAGGTGGTACGCGATACACCCAAGCCTTCACCGCTTCACTATGCGGCCCATCCCGTGCCTTAATCATGACCGGAAGATATGCGTTTCGAAACGGTTCTACAAATCAAGATGCCTGCATGAAAATGCCCATTGCTGAACTTCGATTAGCTCAAACTTTTAAAAGTGCGGGTTATGCAACTGCAGCTATTGGTAAATGGGGGCAACTCCCGGGCGAACCCAATGAAGCTGGATTCGATGACTACCTTCGCTTCAATGGCAGCGGTTTTTATTGGAATAAAAATAAGTCCAAGGGCGGAGCCTATCGGGCCAATGGTAAAGAACTAAAATTGGGTGAGAAGGAATACATGCCCGACCTTATGCATAACCAAGCTGTTAGCTTTATCAAGAAGAACCAAGCCAAGCCTTTCTTTCTTTATTACTCGATGGTGCATGTTCATGGCGAAATACAACCTACGCCAGATAGTGCAGCAGATAGCAAAGACCTTTATTCTGATAACATTCTTTACATGGATAAGCTTGTAGGGAAACTCGTTGCAGAACTCGATTCTTTAAAGCTTCGTGAAAACACCTTGATCATTTTCATGGGAGACAATGGAACCGCAAAAGGTCAAGATAAATTATCAACCATAGGCGGGCGTAATGTTTCCGGAGTAAAAGGCACCATGCTTGAATGTGGTGGTTTAGTGCCGATGATTGCCAATTGGCCCGGTAAAACACCCGCAGGAAAAGTATCTGCCAACCTTGTAGACTCCACCGATTTTCTGCCAACCTTTGCTGATCTCATTGGCACCAAACTACCCGAAAAAGTTATCTTCGATGGCAATAGCCTTGCAGC
>CAXNFS010000368.1:0-3050 GCA_964201235.1 Gemmataceae bacterium
TGCGCAATGGTGGCGGTTCAGGAAGAGGATGAATTTTAAGCTCGTTACCATTGGCATCAACACAAAAAACTTCGAGCAATTCAGGGGGCACACCAATTTCGCCTCGAACAGAAATGCCCACCTTAGCCTCGTCCTCGAGTTTGCCCAGCTCTTTTCTTTTATTATTTAAAAGATAGTCAGCGGTTTCTGCAGCCACGCGTACTCGAACCGTAGCAACGGCTTCTTTAAAGGCCGCAAGTTGAACCAAACGCATAACTTCAATCCCCATACTTTCACTTGTTTTAACTTGAGCCATGCCTTTGCAATAAGGGCAATCATGGTAGACACTGCGCTTAAGCGAAGGCCTGATTCTTTGCCTAGTCATTTCGATAATGCCAAAAGGAGAAATCCTAAGGATTTTAGTTTTAGCACGATCCCTCATAACATTGTCACGCATGGCATTTTCAACAGCCCTGCGGTGTTTTTCGTCCCGCATGTCAATAAAGTCATTGACAATAACACCCCCAAGATCTCGAAGCCTAAGTTGCCGGGTGATCTCTCGTGCCGCCTGCATATTCATACGGAAAGCAGTATCTTCAGCGTTACTTTCAGATCTAAAATTCCCACTATTCACATCAATTGCAACCAAGGCCTCGGTTTGTTCGATGACAATAGATCCACCCATCGGAAGGGGGATTTTTTTCATTTGAATTTTGGCGAGTTCTTCCTCAATCGCATAGTGATGGAACAAAGGCCTTTTGTTGTCGTGAAATTTAACCCTATCAGCAAATCTGGGCATCACAAACTGCAGGAATTCCTGAGCGTGCTCAAATGCGGTTTTCTCATCCACAACAATCTCGTCTATATCACTAGTAAAAGTATCGCGTATGGTGCGAGTGACCATGTCGCTTTCTTCATAAATTCCAGCAGGGCCTTTTACCTTTACAATACGCTTTGCAACGACCTGCCATAGCCTTGCAAGATAAGCCAGATCTCGCTGAAGTTCAGTTTTATTACGATCAATTCCAGCGGTTCGAATAATAAACCCAACACCTTTAGGTGGTTTAAGGTCTACAAAAATATCTTTAAGCCTTCTGCGCTGATCTTCATCAGTAATTTTTCTTGAAACGCCAACCCGATGCAATCCAGGCATAAGAACCAAATACCTGCCGGCAATACTAATATACGTACTAAGCGTGGGGCCTTTATTGCCAATGCCATCTTTAATTACTTGAACAAGAACTTCCTGCCCCTTCTTGAAAACCTCTTGAATCATTGGCTTGGGATTACCCAAAAGTCTCCCGCCTCTGGTATTACCTCGCATCGGTTTTCCGCTACTTCGGCCCTGATCGCGAGCGCCTTCCCTAGAACCGGAAGAATAGCCACCACCCGAAGGCCTACGCTGATTTCCGCCTCGACTACCACCCCGGCCACGATTATCACCACCGCGTTGATCGCGCTGTGGTCCTCGAGAATCACGCTGCCCGTGGGCGTCGCGAGACTGAGGATCTTGGCCATCTTCATCCTGATTATCGTCATCCTGTTCAACATTTTCATCTGCGTCAAATGATTGGTCAACCTCTTGTGTATCCCCTGCCACATCATCATCAAAGTTATCATTTGGTGTAAAAGGTTGTTGGTTTTGCTGAAAAACAGGTTCATCGAATGAATCAGATTTATCGGGGGAAGATTTATGATCGGGGGGATTGGACCGAGCTGGTCTAGAAAAAAGTAGATCATCACTTTCTGTTTCTCCCGGCCCATCGGAATCAGAATCGCCATCGCTTGTGATTCTATTTGCAGAAGGCATCACTGGAGGAGTGTCGTTATCATCGGGTCCAAAATCATCTTCATCATCAGACAACCCAGCACCAAAAGTAACCGAGTCATCGGAATTCGAACTAATCGAAGAATCCGAATCATGGTCTATAAAATCACTTCTGTTTTCAAATGCAAGATCGTCTTGCTCTTCGAATAACTCGCCGCCAAATTCAGGAGCATTGGAAACGGGGGGGTGCTCTTGCAAAGGCAAGTTTTCAACATCTGGAATGTTGCCCTTATCAAAGGGCTTGCTTCGTGGCCCACGGTTTGACCCACCATTGGAGCCGCCGCCATTGGAACTCCCACGTCTTGGCCTGCGATCTTCGCGCTCTTCATCATTGGAACCGCCGCCATTGGAACTCCCACGCCTTGGCCTGCGATCTTCGCGCTCTTCATCCTCGTTATCTTCTTTGAATCCATCAAGATGCTTATAATAGGTTGGTTCCACATCGGAAACATGCAAGAAACCATTGCGACCAATACCAAAATCAACAAAGGCAGCCTGAATACTGGGTTCAATATTTACGATCTTTCCTTTGTAAATATTTCCCACATAACTTTCATGAGTATTTCTCTCAACATAAAGCTCTTCAAGGATACCGTTTTCCAGAATTGCAATGCGGCATTCTTCGGGCTGCAAAACATTTATTAACATAACTTTTTTCATCAGATTCTAAACCTTTCGTATTCAAATTAAAATTCGGGATTCAACCCCAACTGCTCCAAAGAGGAATCAGAGGGATTCTGGGCAACAAGGCCCAACAAGGAAAATATGTCATAAGGCTTCACTGTTTCTTTGTCAGTAAGTTGAAGCCCCAAAGATGATTGATCATGAAAAGCCTTGGCCGAATGAAGACCCTGGCGAATGCTACAATTATGTTTCCCTGGGGTCTGAAAAAAGCAAAGGGAAGGTTTTGCAAACACAATCGTTTTTAAAAGGGCGTTTTTTTTAATGTAGCCATCATTAATATTTAAATTCTTATCCACAAAATTAGATTGCAAAGAGAGAGGCTTAACAACCTTGGATTGGATAGAAAAGTGCTTTAAAATACCTTGACAGCGTAAAGGATTGAAATCATTTTTGTTAAGCAAACGAGTAGGAACTTTAAAAAAGTTTTTCTGCTGGCTCGCTAGGGGTAAAGAAATCCCCAGTAATAAGTTCATGCAAAATATTTCCGCACAAGGCGGGAATAAACATTGCAGAAGCTGAAGTAATCCAGAGTTTCTGCACCGTCAGCATTAATCTGCCT
>CAXNFS010000369.1:0-3035 GCA_964201235.1 Gemmataceae bacterium
CAGATTTTGCATGAAACCGGTGCTTGGAAGCATTACTGCTGATGCACCTGCAACATGTTGCATAAAATGACGACGATCCATAGTTATCTCCTAAAATACGAGTTTTAAACTCTAAGCCTTTAGCTATCCTAAGTTTCTGATCTTATTGAGACATTGTCAACAAATTATCAGAATCTTTTACAATTATTCGGGAAATTAATCTATCACATTAAGTTAGTCGGCTTATTCGTGATAAGGTTCCAAAATAATTGTGAATATTTCATTCTTTTAAAGTTTGCTTTGAATATTCGATAAATAATTGCAGATAAGTGTTAAAATGGGCCTCTCCTGCTAATTAGGCTATTGGAGTTATAATGAAGCCATCAACTCAGTCGAGAAAAAAGCTGGAAGTTATTTGGGGTAAAGGGGTTAAGGCTGTTGATCCAAGGGATTTGGTGGCCCGTTTTGTTCAGTCCGATGCTTCATTTCAGTCGGTTTTAAGCGAGGCTGCAAGTATTTTGGTCGTAGGCGGGGGTAAAGCTACCGCAGAAATGGCTCTTGGCCTTGAACAAGAAATAAAGCCGTTTTTATCTAAAACAGTTGGGATTTTGAATGTTCCCGAAGCAAATTACCCAAAGTTAGAAAAAATTAAGCTTAATTTAGCTAGGCCAGCGGGAATGAATCAACCTACTGCTAAAGCAGTTGAAGGTTCTAAATCGATGATCCAGCTTGCCCAAGATGCAAAAGAAGGCGATTTGCTTCTAGCTTTGATTTCTGGAGGGGGCTCAGCGTTGATGCCTTTGCCTAGTTCTGGGGTTTCTCTTGAAGATAAGCAAAAAGTTACCTCGCTTCTTTCCGGAACTTCCGCTTCTATCAATGAATTAAACTGCGTTCGAAAGCACCTTTCCCAAATTAAAGGTGGCAGACTTGCTCAGGCATTCCTTGAAGCTACGCAAGGAAAAGGCAAAATTGTTACTTTGATTTTGTCCGATGTTATTGAAGATAAGCTCGATGTAATAGCTTCTGGCCCCACAGTAAATGACCCCACTACTTTTAAAGATGCTTTTAGCATGTTGGAAAAACATCTTCTGTTAGATAGAACTCCTGCCTCCATTCTTCATCATTTGCAATCGGGAATAGCAGGGAAGATTTCAGATACTCCAAAAAATTTGCCCTCAAGTATTCGAAATATAGTTCTCGGGAATAATGCCCTGGCGCTCGATGCTGCTGCCAACCAAGCTAGGCAACTTGGTTATCAGGTAATTAATCTCGGGTCTTGCATGGAGGGCGATACCGCTGGGTTGGCATCGATTCACGCTTCGATCGCCCGATCTATTCTTAAGTATGATCAGCCCAGTCAGGCCCCTGTATGTGTTTTATCGGGTGGTGAGACAACGGTAAATTTAGGTCAAAACCCAGGTAAAGGTGGCAGAAACCAAGAGATGGCGCTCGCTTTTCTTTGTGCGCTTAAAGATCATAATTTGGATAGAATCACTTTTCTTGCAGCGGGGACCGATGGCGAAGATGGCCCGACCGATGCCGCAGGGGCGTTTGCAGATTCCACCACGCTAAAGCAGTCTGGAACAATGAACGCTTCCGATTTTCTTGCGCGCCATGATGCTTATCATTATTTCAAAACCGCTGGTTCACTTTTTCAACCCGGCCCAACCGGAACCAATGTAATGGATTTGAGAGTTTTAATTGTTGAATAAGCTGCCCGCAGTTATTTGCTTTCAATGTGCTGTTTCAAAGCGGAGATAGATTCGAGCCCAAGGGTTTCTTTAAGTTCTGTAAAGTTAAACATGGCGCCCGCATCTGGTCGATCGACTCTGCCATGCTCCATGTACACCTTAAGCAATTGCTTCATGGCTGCAGCGGTAACCATAAGGCTTTCAATTGGGCAGACAACAATTTTGTAGCCCATGGTTTCAAGTTCATTGGCTGAAAGAATGGGGGTAGCTCCACCTGTTAGCATGTTGGCTAATAGGGGAAGTTTGACTTGATTGGCTATAAGTTGGAGTTCTTCGATTGATTGTGGGGCTTCAACAAAGCAGACATCGACTCCTAAATCTTTGGCCTGATTGGCACGATCGATTGCAGCATGAACCCCTTCGATAGCTCTAGAATCTGTTCGTGCGATGATGATAAAATCAGGGTTTTTTCTAGCATCAAGCCCTGCTTTCAGGCGATCAAGCCATTCTTTTGTAGAAACTATTTGCTTGCCGGAAAAATGCCCGCACCTCTTTGGGTTTGCCTGATCTTCAAGAAGAATGCCAGCAGCGCCTGCATTTTCAAACTCGCGAACAGTGCGCTGAACATTATGAATATCGCCATGCCCGGTATCTCCATCCGCAACTACGGGTATGTGAAGCCTAGAAGCCATGCGCCTTACAGCATCAGCCATTTCGGTAAGTGTAATTAAGCCAACATCTGGAAGGCCAAGTAAGCTTGCAGAGGTACCAAAGCCGCCAAGGAAAACGGTTTCGAGGCCGGCTTGCTGAACAAGAAGGGCAGTGAAAACATCGTGGGCACCTAAACTACGGATGATTCCGGGTTTTGAAAGCAAATGGCGAAGTTGGGAAGGAGAGGTGCTCATGTGTTTTGTAATCCCTGCTCGATGATTGAAATTTTTACCAAACAAAAATTCAGCAATTGTAGAAACTACCATAATTCTTCAATGCTGATGATTCTACAAAAAACATTGCGTTGATCAAAAGGCCTTGTATTACAGGCTTTTAAACTGGCTTTGAAATAATATTAGTTATTGGCACGCCTGTTGCTTTACTATTATCAGCGGCCTTGAAGCAATGGAACAGATTGTCAAAGGGGCCGGAATAGAGAAGAGTGGCCCTGCAGATCTGGAACATTTGTTGGGCAAAGTAGCAGAGATAACCGTCCCCCGGCGGAAACCCATGAAGTGTGGATGGCACCCCCCAATTAGCCTTCTACACTACCCCAATTTAGTCATGGGAAATTGACCCGCATATCGATCCCCCTCGGTATGCGGGTTTTATCTTTTTTATAGCTCGAGTTTTGGCAATTCTTTAGGCGCAACC
>CAXNFS010000370.1:0-3010 GCA_964201235.1 Gemmataceae bacterium
TTCAATTTAAGCTTTGCTGCATCACCTATAAGTTTTGCAGATGCAGGGTTTTCATAAACCCAGCGCATTTTTTCCGCAGCATCTTTTTCATCGGGGGCAGCCCAATGCCAACCTTTTTGGTAAGGCAGATAATCTTGATCCAGCTCGACAAGGTTGTACTTCACCAACAAAGAAGTATCAGCATCCATGAAATCTAGATTGCCCGAATACGCCGTTGCAATGACGGGTTTACCTAAGAGCATCGCTTCCGCGATTGTTAAGCCAAGCCCTTCTGCACGATGAAGCGAAACATAACAATCACATGAATTCATGAGCGCGGCAACTTTTTCACGGGCCATATCACTAATATCGAGATAGATATTTGCACCATCGATTGCTTCACGCAATAACTTAATCTCTTCAGGGTAATTCTTCGCACGCGAAACCTTCAAAACCAGTTTAATTTTTGGCATTGAAACAAACGCAAGCTTAAAGGCACGAATCAAACCGAGGGGATTTTTCCGCTCCATGATGCTTGCAAGATCAAAGACAAACAAAAAAATAAACTCATCTTCGTTTAATCCAAGTTCTTTTCTGGAAAGCGATTTAAAAGATGGCAAGGTGATCGCAGGCAACATGGGAATTACAGGAACTGATACA
Source organism: Gemmataceae bacterium (assembly GCA_964201235.1). Taxonomy (GTDB): domain Bacteria; phylum Planctomycetota; class Planctomycetia; order Gemmatales; family Gemmataceae; genus UBA969. Next base: position 640 of record CAXNFS010000370.1, read on the forward strand.
ACCTTGGCAAGGGCCTTTTGAATATGCGTGGTCGGGGCCCAGAGCTCTTGCACACCTTGGGTTAACCCTGCCCAATGCGCAGGAGCCTCTTCGAGTTCCCAATACCAAATCGCAAAAGTGCGCTTTTCTAACGAAGAATAAACACCCGCTCGATTAAAACAATCAGCAAAGTAAGGCTCAGGAGCCATAACAATGATGGTGTTTTTGTATCGCAGTAAAGAACGCAATAATTTACCCTTGGGACTATCACTTGGGGTCGCAGGAATGCTTCTTCGCAATACCTGATGGCCTGCTTTTTCAAAAGACTCAACAACTAATGTTGCTGCAACCTGCAACCCGGAGGGGTAACAAAAATGCCCAAGAACATTAACACCAGGGTAAATTAGCTTTTCAAGTTTATTGTCTAACGAGGGTTCGTTGATCCAGTCTGCCTTGATCCTGAATGTTTTTTTAAGATATTGCACAAACTCAAACCAGTGCTCTTCATCCTCAAGCGCATTGGGAAATAATTTTTGATACTGCGGATGATTGAGGTACACAACTGTGGTGGTCAAAGATGGAAAACTCTCCACCGTTCTAAAAAAACTATAGATATCAAATAGAGAAAGACCATCTTCAGGTTTCAAATGATAGACCATGTACGCAAGGAATGCCTTCATGCCAGAAAGGGTGACTCCTACAGGAAACATGGAGCGTACTTCAGGCCGATTCTCATAAAAGGTAATCACACCCTTCATAGATAATTCAAATGTATTACTGGGCCGTTCAGCAGGAATTGCAGTGGGAATGCGAAAAAGCCAATCTTTGATATTGGATTTATTCAACGATTCATCAATCTTGGGCCAGTGCAAAATATCATCAAGATTAAGTTGGGAAGCGTAACGCCTGCGATAAATGCGCCTGATGTAACGCACCGCTTTTCGTATCAATCCATCTTGCGAAAATAAGGAAGCCAAAGAAACCCTTTAATAAAAGTAAAAGTTCAATTACTAAAGTGTATCAGATAAAAAAGAAAGTTTTAATGCAAGAGAAAAAGCGGGATTAATAATCACCTTTGATTAAAAATCGACGTGGGCGCGGATACCAAAAGCTTGGATATTGCCTGTTGCGTTCGGTTCATTCCAATCTCTAAAAGTATAGATGTAATTACCCATAATTCTCATGTTGGCGTTCCAATACCAATTCAACCCGGTGGTAATTGAATTAAGAGTTCCCGCCTGCACTTGATTGCTATCAAGGCTAAGGTAATCAAAGCGTAAACCAACTTCCCATGCACCCCAGCCATTGGGCATATTGGGGTCGGATTTATCCCTGCAAATAAAGGGGGTTTGCGGGATAACCCGATCATACGCCATGGTTTTAAGATCGATGGGGTGGTGATCATTACGGGTAATAAAATAAAGTGTCTCGAGATAAAAACCATCAAAGGTAAGATTACCAACGGGCATAGGGGTATTGGTATTTTGTGCATTCGGAAGAGGCGACCCGTTATTAACAACATTGGTCATGTAGGAGGCCAGATATTCCCCACCAAAAGAAAAAGGCCCATAGGCAGAATGCAAATTGAAGTTAACATAATTAACCAAATCATCAGAAAGGAGTTCAGGCGTATTGATAAGGTAAGGCACCTGATAAGCGGAACCAGCACGGGTAAGGGGCCTTGCAAAATAATACATATAACCTGGATCTTGCGGAATGGTTCGGATACTTCCTGCAGAACCAAGAGTTACCCAGAACTGTTCATCGGGCAGTAAAACAGGCTGCCAATTTAATCGAGCGCTGAAAGCAGCATCGCCATTACCGACACCAAAAGCTCCGGTTCGGGTTCCCGTACGAAACAATCCAAGCCAAGCTTGAAGATGATCATCAAACATATTACGGGTTGCAGAAATCCCGGTACTGAATTGGAAAAAGTTATTGAATGCATCAAAAATATAAGGGCGTTCCATAAATTGCAAAAAGTTACCATTCATGGAATTGGTAAAGGTAAGGAGTTCGCGCTGATGGCCTATTTTAATAGAACCAAAAATAGGAACATCATTGATAGCAACCCAGGCATCGGTTAAATAAAGTGGCTGCTCAGGGTTGGGTTCCAAAGTAAAGAAATCTGAACCCGAAGACAAATCGACCTCAAATGCATATTCAAATTGCGTGTAAATATTACCACCCGCACGAAATCTTGCCCTGCGCAGTTCAGAACCATCGAGTAATGGATTGGTAAGCGTAGGCTGCATTGCGGAAGGAAGCTGATACCACGAATTATCAAAATCGATACGCCCGCCAATATTAAGAGTGAAAGCTTTATCATCGGAACGAAGCTCGAAACCATTATTCCAATAGGCCTGAAGAGAATAGGATTCAGGGTCGAGGG
>CAXNFS010000371.1:0-3005 GCA_964201235.1 Gemmataceae bacterium
CGATACCATATCGTTCGTGGTGTACTTGACTCACAAGGTGTATCTGATCGTAAACAAGCTCGTTCCAAGTACGGTACGAAGCGCGAATCTAAGTAATCATTTAATCTTGATCCAAGCACAAAGGTAAGAAGAATATCATGGGAAAAAGAACTGCAAGCGCTGAAACGCTTAAACCCGATCCAGTTTATAATTCCAAGCTGGTCAGCAAATTTATTAATTGCGTCATGACTTCTGGCAAGAAGCAGACCGCTTGTCGCATTTTCTATGATGCGATGGCACAAATCAAAAAGCGTATTCCAGATATGGATCCGCTCGAAGTTTTCACCCAAGCTGTTGAGCATGTTAAGCCAACGGTCGAAGTCCGTAGCAAACGAGTTGGTGGTGCTACTTATCAGGTTCCAATGCAAGTCAATCGCTCTAGGCAACAAAGCCTTTCGATTCGCTGGATTGTTGGCGCTGCTCGTGATAAAGTTGGCCGCCCTATGTACCTTCGCTTGGCTGATGAACTCATTGCTGGCTTTCGTCGTGAAGGTGAAGCCATGTCCAAACGAGAAAATACCATCAAGATGGCAGATGCTAATAAAGCATTTGCACATTTTGCCTGGTAAATTTTCCAGCCGCTTAAATCACCGGGCCTTCTGGATTTCATTCCAGCGGGCCTTTTTTATTTAATCCCCTCTATTCTTCTTTCTTGAGTTGTCCAATGGCTAATGAAAAACTCGACCTCTCCAACTTTCGTAACATTGGTATTATTGCCCACATCGATGCAGGTAAAACTACAACCACTGAACACGTCCTTTATTATGCTGGCGTTGTTCACAGACTAGGTGCCGTTGATTCAGGCAATACCACCACAGATTACGATGAAGAAGAACAAGAACGCGGTATTACCATTTACAGCGCTTGCATACCCTTCCAATGGCGTGAAACAAGAATTAATCTGATCGATACCCCAGGGCATGTCGATTTCACTGCCGAAGTCGAGCGCAGTCTTAGAGTCCTTGACGGTTGCGTTGTCGTGTTTGATGCTCAAAAAGGCGTGGAAGCTCAATCCGAAACAGTTTGGAGACAAGCCGACAAATACGAAGTCCCTCGATTGGTTTTTATCAACAAAATGGATGTGGTTGGCGCAAACTTCGAAAACGCAATTACGGAAATCACATCTCGACTCGAAGCCAAACCTGTACCCATCATAATCCCAATGGGTAGTGGATCAATTAAAGATAGCGATAATCCTTTTCATGGAATCATCGACCTTGTTGAAATGAAAGCTCTCGAATTCGATCCAGCTAACCAAGGGAAAACAATCAGGATATTTGATATCCCTGAAAAGTATCAAGCCTATGCCAACACTTGGCGCGAAAACCTTATCGACAAAATCAGTGCGATAGATTCGAAAGATCGCATAGCTACTTTTTACCTGGAAGGTATGGAAATACCTACGAACCTGATTAGGGAAGTATTGCGTGAAGGAACTCTTAAAAGAATCATTCAGCCCGTACTATGCGGGAGTGGTCGCGAACATATTGGAATTCAAACTTTGCTTGACGGGGTAAGTTGGTACCTCCCAAGCCCGCTAGACAGGCCTCCTGTCAAAGGAATCAATCCTAAAAAGAAAGACAAAGAAGAAAACCGAAACTCCGATACTAAAGACCCCTTTTGTGGTCTAGTATTTAAAATCACCTCGGATGCACATGGGGAACTTTTTTTTGTTCGCATCTATTCAGGCGTATTAAAAGTGGGAAGTAGAGTTCTTAACACAGGCCGCGATGTCAAAGAATTTGTCGGAAAAATTTATCACACCGCTGCAGATCCTGCCAGCAGAACAGAATTAACCGAAGCTTTCGCAGGAGACATAGTCGCAGTAGTTGGTATGAAAGAGGCCATTACCGGAGACACTATTTGCGATCCGCTAAATCCTATTTTGTTAGAAAAAATTAAATTTGCGGAAGCAGTCGTCAGTCGCTCAATTGAACCAGAATCCTCCGCAGATAAACAAAAACTGATCGACACCTTAAATATGTTGCGAAAAGAAGATCCAACTTTTTCTGTTAAAATCGACCCAGAAACCGGGCAAACCCTGATGAGCGGTATGGGAATGCTTCATTTGGAAATCAAACAGCACAGGATGGAGCGGGATTTTCGCCTAAAAGTTCGAGCGGGAAAACCCAGAGTAAGCTATCGCGAAACCCTTAAAAAAGCCTTGCGAGTTGAAGGGGAATGCATCAGACAATCCGGGTCTGCTGGCCTTTTTGCCAAACTTGTGGTTGAATTTTCTCCTTATCCACCGAATTCCGATAAAAGCGAAGATAATATCAAAGTTTCACACAAACTTAAACCTGACGATTTAACCCAAATACTGCTAAATGCTGCAGAACTAGGCATTAAACTAGCGCTTCAATCAGGCGAACTTGGTTACCCGGTAATGAATGTACAAGCAATTATTACCGGTGCAAAAATGGACGAACAGATTTCTACCGAGGTTGCTTTTCAATCTGCAGGGGCTGATGCGGTTCAAAAAGCACTAAAAGACAACATGATTTTATTAGAACCTGTCATGAAACTTGAGGTAACACTTCCAGAAGAATATTTAGGGCCAATTACCGCTGATTTAAATGCCAGGCGGGCCGAAATTCGCGAATTACATATTCGTGGCAAAATGAGGGTTGTTGAGGCAATAGTACCCATGGCAAAACTATTTGATTATGCAGATAAAGTGCGAAGTTTAAGTCAAGGACGCGCTTCTTCCACCATGGAACCGTACTCTTATTCCCCTGCCCCGAATGAAGTCCTAAAAAATATGCTGAATCCGTTTGCCTTTTAACCTTTAAATAGCCTAGTCTTTTTGCCTAATTAGTGTTTTTCTTTTGTTTGTTGTTGAAAAGAACCAATTATTCCTTATTTTATGTGTTTGGATGCTTTGCACTTATATTTTTGTGAATCTTGACAGTGGGTTCCTAAGTGCATATCCTTACTGTTTCCCTTTATATCGGGAATAATGAAGT